>JBMZAP010000022.1:0-31052 GCA_049611445.1 Phycisphaeraceae bacterium
CGCGCCGATAATGCTTTTGTCGGCAAGATCGGCGTCGTGGCGAGGCGGGAGAACCCCGAACCAGGCGACGCATGGGCGAGCCGGCCGACTCTGCAGTGCACGGCAGAGGCGATGTGGTCCTCGGAGACGTCGAGGGCCTTGGATTCACCGGCGGCCGAGATGGCGTAAGCCGTGGTCGGCGACGGCTGGTTAAACCGCTCTTGTCTGAGCATTTCGAAAGAAGAGGTGATCCAGTGTCAGATTGTTATTCGTGTAGGAACGGGGCGTGCTAGCTCCGCTTGACGGAGCGGCGCTATGTTCACGCTCCGAAACACGCTCTACGGCTTCAGCTCCTTCAATGGGGCTGGAGTCTTTTCTTTTCTAGTGACAGGAGTTGTCATCACGCCTGTCTACACTCTCGGCCATGACGCAGGCGACACGCGCATGGCTCACTCTTACGCTGACCCCGGGGCTGGGACCATCACTGATCGCACGCATGGTCGAGCACGCTGGAGGCGTTGAGGAAGCCCTCGAGTTGACTGCTGCGCAACTCGCTGAGATCACCGGCATCTCCAGCAAGGGTGCGGGCAAGCACAAGCGTGCAATCGACTCAACGGCAGGCGATACGCTCCAGCGCGAGATCGAGTTGGTTCACAAACACGGCGCGCATTTACTGTCACTCGATGACGCCGCATATCCTGCGCTCTTAAAGCAGATCCCTTCAGCACCGACACTGCTGTGGGTCAAGGGAAAGCTTGATCCCGCGGACAGTTTGTCGCTGGCGATTGTTGGCTCGCGCCATTGCTCGCACTACGGCCGGGAGCAGGCCGACCTCCTATCCAACGCACTCGCGCGTGCTGGCGTCACGATCGTGTCCGGCGGGGCGTATGGCATCGACATCGCTGCGCATCGCGGTGCCCTCCGCGCCGCCAAGGGAGGGGCTGGCAGAACCATTGCGGTGCTCGGCTCCGGCTTGGCCAAGCCTTACCCCACTGAGCATGTCGATGTTTTTAAGGCGATCGTGGAAGAGGGCGGTCGGCATGGCGCGGTCATCAGCGAGTTTCCCATGACCGCTGGGCCACGCCCGGAAAACTTCCTTCGCCGCAATCGCATTGTCTCCGGCCTGTGTGTCGGGACGCTGGTGATCGAAGCCAGCAAACGCAGCGGGGCGCTCTCTACCGCGCGGCGATGTGTTGACGAGCAGGACCGTATCCTCATGGCCTTGCCCGGTCGCGTCGATGCGCCACAATCCGAGGGCTGTCACCAGATCATCCGCGAGCAGTGGGGCGGCCTGGTGACCAACGTCAGCGACATCCTCGACCTGATTGGCGAGACAGGCGTCATGCTTGATGCGGTCGCTGAGCAGAGTGAACGGGTCAACGTGATCGAGGCATCCAGAAGTGGTAAATCGATCATCGACGTGCTGGACGCGCCTCGTTCGCTCGATGAAATCGTGAACTGGACCGGTCTTCCTGCAGCCCAGGTACAGACAGAATTGACCATGCTCGAAATTCGGGGGGCCGTCGCAAGGCAGGGCGGCCTGTTCGTGAAGCGGCGGGGGTGAGCCGCCTGCACATCTTGCAGCCATTCCTGAATCAGCCGTTCTTGCCTTATCTTGTTCGGCCGCTTGATCCCCCGACACAGAGGAACCCAATGGGCTATCGAAAGCAACTGATCGTTCTGCACACCGTGCTTGCCGCGTTTTTCCTTCCCATGGGCATCATGTACGCCATCACCGGCGGCCTCTACGGGCTGGGGCTCAAGGGCGGGTACGACACGGTCACCACCGAGCTTCAGCTGGAAGCCCCGCTTGACGGCGAACTATCTACGCTTGTGAAGCTCGCAGAGGATGAACTGGAGAAACAGGGCATCAACCCGCCGACCGGCAGTGCGAAGGTGAAGAAGGGCGGCACCTCCTACTACTTCGAGTGGACCGGCGCGGTCCGTGATGTGCAGCTGCACCCGACCGACGACCCGCTTGTTGCCGAGTTCAAAGTCAAGGATACGGATGTCCAGCGGTACTTTGTGCAACTTCACAAGGCCAAGGCCGGCGAGGTGTTCAAGTGGTTTGCCGCGGTCTGGATGGTCGGCCTGGTGCTGCTGTTTATCACAGGCGGGGTCATGGCCTTTGCCGCCAAGCCCTACCGAAAATTGGCGCTTGTTTCGGCGGTCGCGGGCTGTGCAGCTTTTGTGGTCTTGGCCATACTCAGCTGACGCCCATCGCCTAAACTGTGCGGTCTAAAGCACAAGAGGCGACGATGTTCCCGATCTACGACCCAACGAATAAAAGCGACCTTGCCGGCCTGCAGCAGCGGCTGGACAGTCTGCGCGGTGCTGCTGACCCGGATGGCAAGTGGGCCACCCTCGCGGGCGACCTGATCCGTGATACGCGCGAACGTGGTGACGCGGCCATCGTCGAGCACATGCAGCAGTTCACCGATCCCGATTTTTCTGCGGATCGGATGCGCGTCACAGCGGAGGAGCTTGCCGAGGCTGATCAGCAGCTCACCGGCGCATTGCGTGAGGCGATCGAGCAGGCGATCAGCAACGTCTACGCCTACCAGAAACACATCAAGCCGAGCGACGCGGAGTCGGTCTGGATTGCCGAAGCAGAGTTGGGCCTGCGATGGACGCCGATTACGCCCGTAGGTCTGCTTGTGCCCGGCGGCAGCGCGGTGTTGTTCAGTTCGCTGATCATGCTCGCGGTCCCGGCCATGGTCGCGGGGGTCAAGCCTGAAGACATTACGGTGGTCACGCCGCCGCCTTATCGCAAAGAAGGCGAAGAAGCGAAAGACATCTCGCCGGTGACGCTGGCCGTCGCAAACATGCTGGGCTTATCAAAGGTCTATCGCGTCGGCGGACCGCCGGCGGTCGCTGCGCTCGCTTACGGCACGGACACGATCGACAAGGTCAACTTCATCGCAGGCCCCGGGCACCCTGTTGTCCAAGCCGCCAAGCTTCGTGTCAACGGCGTCGTCGGCGTCGATGCGTTTTACGGTGCCAGTGAGATCGTCACGGTCGCAGACGACGCCTGTGATGTCGATGCGGTGGCAGCGGACCTGATTGCCCAGGCCGAGCATGACCCGGGCAAGTGCTTCCTTATTGCATGGGACCGCGCGGTAATCGATCGCATCACTGCATCAATTGAGAAGCAGCTCGCCGAGCGTGAGCGGCGTGATGCGATCGAGGCTTCTTTCAAGGAAGCATCGTTCGCGGTGCTGGTGAAAGACGAAGCCGAGGCCGCCCAGTGGACGGACACCTTCGCCGCTGAGCACGTGAACCTTGCCGTTGCCGATCCGCAAGCATTCCTGCAGACCATCCAGCATGGCGGGGAAGTCTTCCTCGGCAACACCCCCGTAGCCGCGGGCGATTACTACGCCGGCCCAAGCCACACGCTGCCAACCGACACCACCGGCCGATTCACCTCGGGCGTAAGCTGCTACACGTTCATGAAACGCACCGGTACGGTCGCCTATCCCAACGGCATGCCGAGCAAGGTGGTCAATCACATCGCGACGATGGCGGAGGCGGAAGGTTTAGATGGCCACGCCGCAAGTGTGCGTCAGCGTCGGTAACGCCGAAGCGTCTCAACGATTTTCTGGTGCACTTCCAACGGCCGGGCGACCATGAGCCAGTATGCCTCATGCGCCGCGGTGCCTGCCGTCGCAAAGCCGATCGATCCAAGCCAGAACAGGCGCTGGATCAAAGGCAGAATCAGGTCGGTCTGCTGGATCTTCTGAAGCGGGCACTCGAAGACGTGGACGTTCAGCACGCCCATGACGCGGATGATGCGCTGGTCGGTCAGCACGTAGACGTGGCTGAGCCATTCGAGCATCTGCCAGAACAGGCGCAGGCCGATGACAGCGAGCGCCGCGATAATCAGGTCGTGCCGATCCAGGCCGATGTTGATGCCGCGATTCTGCAGTTGCCCACCTAGCAAAGTGCATAGCAGCACGATGGCGATGAAGCGCAGGGGGACAAGCAGGATGAACAGCGGGCTGGGCTTGATCAGCAGGATGATGATCTCGCCCGGCTGCAGCAGTTCGGCAGGCAACATCGCGTTGGCCCGGGCGAGCGTTGGCTCGGCCTCTGCCGTCTCGCCCGCTTTCGCCGCGGCCAGCATGTGGTCGCTTGCCGGCTTGGCTTTGTCTTTCGGGTTGTGCTTGAGTTGCTGAGCCATAGCGCGATCGTTGGCGATAGCGTACCTTGGATCAGTGCGGTCAGCCCTGAGCGACCTCGGGTTTGAGCGTGACGATCTCGGGTACGTTGCGGTACTGGTCGCCGTAGTCCAGTCCATAGCCCACGACGAACTCATCGGGGATATCAAACGCGACGTAATCGATCGGGAAAGACATCGCTTGGTCGCGCTGCTTGCGCAAGAGAACGCAGGTGTGCAGCGTCTTGGGGCCACGCTTATTCAGTTCGTCCGTGACCGCACGCAGTGTTGAGCCCGAGTCGAGAATGTCGTCCACGAGCAGCACGTGCTGGCCGGTGAGTTCGTCGGGCACTCGGCTGTCGCTGCTGAGGGTGACGCCTTGGGAGGTCGTCGCCGTGCCGGGGTAAGACGATGCAGACATGGGAAAGATCCGCATGCGCAGAGGCAGGCGTCTGACCAGGTCCGCAACAAAGATGATGCTGCCGGTCATGATCGGGATGATGGTGAGCGTATTGTGCGGGTGCTCGGGGTCGGACAGGCCGGTGGCGGCTTCGATATCGGCCGCGATCTGCTGAGCCAACGCATCGAGCCGACTGGCGATCTCTTCAGCGGTCAGCAGCGTTTTCTCGAAGTCGGCGTCCATAGGGCCAGTGTAGCAGCGACAGGGCTGCATGGCGGCCTGCCGTCATTCAATCGATGTATGCCCTTGATTTTCTAGGTCAAAACGCGCAACCAGCGCTTGACCGTGCCGTTTCATCAGGGACAATAAAGGTTAATCATTCCTGCCTGATTTGTGACGCCTCATGATGAAACGACGACCGACGCCGATGACCCGCCAAGCTTGGCCGGCGATGTGCCTGCTGCTGATCTGCACATTGCTGCTCACCGCTTGCGAGTCCAGTCCAACCAACTACGACAACCAGGGTGCCAACGAAGCGGCCAACACCTTCTCGGGGGAACGCTACCTCCGCGGCACCATCGGCTCCTACGGCGCCTTCCTGAACAACCAGCCACGCTACGTCGGCGGATACGGCATGGTCGTCGACCTCAACGCGACAGGCTCCAATGAGGTCCCCGGCTGGCTCCGCCAGTGGCTCATCAACGAGATGCTGCAGAACAACCTTGGCTCGATCTCCTTCGGCACCGAACAGTTCGGTCCCGAGCGAGTCATGGCGGACCTAGGCTCTTCGGTCGTCGCAGTCGAAGGCCTGATCCCGCCTGGTGCGGTACGTGGCAGTAAGTTCGATGTGCTGGTCACCATGATCGACCAGACGTCCACCTCGCTTGCCGGCGGACGATTGTTCTGGCCGACACGGATGTCGATCACCGGGCTCAACCGCAACCTGGCGTTCACTGAACCTCAGGCCGCTGCCTATGGCGAACTCTTCGTCAACCCTGTCTCCGATGATGCGGAACAAGACAGCGAGTTCCTCCGCCGCGCTGTGGTGGTGAACGGCGGCACGGTGCTGGAGTCCCAGACTGTTCAGTTCATTCTGAATCAGCCGAGCTATCGCATCGCCAACGCCATCGCCGACCGGGTCAATGCACGTTTCGAGGCGGCGGATGCTGACAACCTGCCCACCGCTGTCGCGAAGACCGATGGCCTGGTTGAAATCAACATGCCCAAGCGCTTCGCCGGTCAGCCCGACCTGCTGCTTCAGCTGATTGAGCATCTGTATCTGGACCCGACGCCGGGCTTCGTTAAGCCACAGGCCGAGGCATTGGGGCAGGCGCTGGTTGCCAACCCTTCGGCGCGTGCGGAGCCGGTCTCGCTGGCGTGGAAGGGGCTTGGCCCCAACGCGGTGCCGGTGATACGGCCTTACTATCAACATGAAAATGCAGAGGTGCGACAGGTCGCCCTTGAGGCCGGGGCTTGGCTCAACGACACGAAGACAATCGCGTCGCTGCGCAAGCTGGCCAATGATGGCGAACCTGCACAGCGTGTCCGAGCGGCCAACGCACTTGTCGCCATGTCGCGCAGCAATGAAGCTCGGCAAGAAGTCCGCAAGCTACTCAACGACAAAGACCCGGAAGTGCGACTCGGTGCATACGAGGCGTTGGCGCTGGTACGTGACCCCGTGATCAAGCGACTCTCGGTTACCGACGGCACCAAGCACAAGTTCTACATCGACCGCGTCCCCTCTGAGCACCCGATGGTCTGCGCACTGCAGGGTAAGGAGTTGGCGATCGTGATCTTTGGCGAGGACATCCCGCTGCGTAAGAATGTTTTTGCAAGGCTTGGCGAGAACATGGCGCTGCAGACCCTGCCCATCGATTCCATCCCTGTCGGGCTTTACGAGCGTTACGAGGGTGACTCTGCCTTCGTGCCGGTCCACCGCTGTGGTGCCCTGCAGATGATCGATTCGCTCACGCCTGTCTCGAAAGACCCCAAGGCGCCGCTACCCACACCTGACTGGCGCGTCGAGGTCGGCGACGGTCAGGGCAATACGATGCTCGTCAACATTCGTGGCGAGAAGCTGCAGGATGCTTTTGGCGTGAAGCTTTTGAACATCCCCAACCGCGGCAAGGCTAGTGAGAAGCCGCGTGCGATCGCCATGGTTCGCATTGTGAAATCGGCGGGCAAAGATGAAGACGGCAATCCTACCCCGGCTGTCGGTGAACTGCTCGCGCTAAACGAGCCTTCGGCGGCACTGCCTGTCGCCCTGCGTTACAAGGCGCCCGGCCAGCGTGAAGCCAAGGTCTACCGCATCACCCCGACCGTCGCCTCGCTTGCTTATACGCTCGGCTACAAGTTGGATAGCTTCAACACCCAGGCGGGGCCGGACCTCAGCTTCAGTCAGGTCGTCCGTGCCTTGAACCAGCTCAGTGAGCAGAAGCAGATCCCGGCACCGTTCAGTGCCAAGCTCAGTCCGCTGGCCCAGCGCATCGCCTCGGCCCAGAAGGACAATGAGATCGATTCCCGGCCTGAAATCACGCCCGAAGAGCTGGAAAAGCTCGACGGGGAGGAGGCCCGCCGTCGCGATGCCGAGGCCCGGGAGGCCCAGCAGGGCGTCCAGCCCACGCTGCCACCCGCCGAGGGGACGGCCCGACCAGAGAATTGAACCAATTTCGCAGCACAGACCCCCCATCTGACGATATAGTCTGTGCCTGTGCTTTGGCTTATCGGGCGTTGACGCGTCTAAGTTAGGCCCGGAGCGGGGAATACGTCGCCGAATGGAGTCGGCGGCTTGAATCACGGCCGGTTCAGAATCGGTCAAGCTCAATGACAGGAGGTCGCCGCTACATGCGTCTGGCCAAACTCACCCTCGCCGGTTTCAAATCTTTCGCCGACAAGACCGAGATCGACTTCGATCGACCCGTCGTCGGCATTGTCGGGCCCAACGGCTGCGGCAAATCCAATGTTGTTGACGCTATCAAGTGGGTCCTCGGCGATCAGTCGCCCAAGTCCCTCCGTGGCTCGGCGATGATGGATGTCATCTTTAACGGCAGCGCCCACCGCAAGCCCTCGGGCATGGCGTCGGTCACCCTGACTTTCGAGAACCCTGTCCTTGACACGCCCGCCGAGACCGAAGCGGAGCAAGGTGAAGCGTCAGGTGCCGTCACCGCGCCGATTAACCGTGCCCTTCAACTCGACGCCGACGAGGTCGCCGTCACACGCCAGCTCTACCGAGATGGCACCAGCGAGTATCTGCTCAACAACCGTCGTGTCCGACTGCGCGATATCAAAGAGCTCTTCATGGATACGGGCATCGGCACCGATGCGTATTCCGTGATCGAGCAGGGCAAGGTCGCCAGGATGCTCGAGGCCAATGCGGATCAACGCCGCCAGATCTTTGAAGAGGCTGCGGGCATCAGCAAGTTCAAGGCTCGCAAGAAAGAAGCCGAGCGCAAGCTCGACCGCACCGAGCAGAACCTCGCGCTGTGCCGACAACGCCTCGAAGACACCGAGCGACGTCTTCGATCCGTGAAGATGCAGGCCGCACGCGCCCGTTCATTCCAGGAACACAAGAAGAACCTCGGCGAGTTGCAGCTGCAATACGCACTGGCCGAGTACCACAAGCTCAGCACCGAACTGGTTGAAGTCAACGAAGAGCTTGAGCAGGCCGAGGCCGACCGTAGTGCCGCGGCACGTGAACTCGCCAAGCACGAGAGTGCCTTGGCCGATGCCGAGGTCGAGCGTCAGGCGATCGCCGACAAGCTCAAGCGGCTTGAGCAGGAACGCATTCAGAAAGATGCGGACAAGCAGCAGCAGGACCAGAAGCGTATCTTCGCGGAGTCCACTCTTGGCGACGTGAAAGCCCAGATCAAGCGTGATGCCGACGCCTTGGAAGAACTCGACGAGAAAAAACGTCGCTACACGGCTGAACTCGAAGACCTTCAGGCGCTGGTCACGGAGCTTGAACAGCAGAAAACCGATGGCGAATCCCGCCTTGAAGAGGCCCGCCAGACTTACCAGGCCCTGCAGGCCGAGGTCGCCGAGGCTCAGTCCACGCTCGAGGATGAGAAGCGGGGCGTCAACCAGATGCTTCGCCGGGCGCAGAGTCTGCAGTCCGAGGTGCGCTCGCTGGACACCTTCCAGGAAAACCTTGCAAGCACGCGGGAGAAACTCGATGCCCGCTCCGGCCAGATCGCTGAGCAGCTCGAGGCCATGCTGACCAACCGTGACGAGCTCACCGGCAAACTTCACGAAGCCGAACAGCTTCTAGAACAGGAGTCTGGCCAACTCGACTCGCAGAAACAACTGGCCGGCAAGTTCGGCGAGCAGATCAGTCAGCTCACGGACCGCCTCTCGGAGCACAAGGAAAAACGTTCCTCGCTGGAATCCCGTCAAAACGTCTTGCAGGAGATGCAGGACAATCTTGAAGGCATCAGCGACCCGGTCAAAGCCGTCCTCGCACAGGCGACTGACAGCGAAAGCCCGTTCAAGCTGGTCCGTGGCATGCTGGCGGAGTTGATCGAAGCGGACGTTGATAACGCCAAACTGATCGAAGCGGCACTCGGTGAAAACCAGCAGACCCTCGTCGTCGATCGCCTCGCCGACATCTGCTCATCGACTACTGGCAAGGCTGTGATCGACATGCTCGGCGGCCGCGTCACGCTGCTTGCAATCGATCAGCCGCCCATCCCTCCGATCTACGCCGACGCTGAAAAGCGCAGTGCCGAAGTGTCTGGTATCCCGGCGCAGCGCATCATCGATTTGGTCCGCTTCCCCGATTGGCTCGGGCCGATCGTCTGGCGTGTGCTCGGCCGAACGCTCGTCGTCCGTGACCTCGAGACCGCGATGTTGCTCCGCCACGTCCTGCCTGACGGTTACCGTCTTGTTACCGAGACTGGCGAACTGCTCGACGCCGAAGGCAAGGTCCACGCCGGCCCAATCAACGCGGGTAGCGCTGCCGGCCTGATCTCTCGCCGGTCCGAGCTGGCCTCGCTTCAGGCCGAGTTGCATGAGTTGGAAGCCCTCATCGCTTCGGATCAGCAAACGCTCAGCGCCCTTTCGGGCCAGGCCTCGCATGTCGAGGAAGTCTCCAGCCAGCTGCAGAAGTCGATCTATGACCTCGGCGCCAGCCGGGCCGAGCTGACCAGCCGCCTCGAATCGGTATCGGGTCAGATCGAGACGCTGGAAAAAGAACAGCCTGCGATCGCCGAGGAAACCGAGCAGATTCATGCTCAGCTCCGCGAGGCGCAGGACAAGCGTGAAAGCCATGCTGCCGAGCACAAACAGCTCGAGTCCGAGTCCGAGCAGAAGCAGCAGGCGATTCAATCGATCGAAGAGCAAATCGAGGCTCGGCGTGAACAGGCCGAATCGTCGCGCGAAGAAGTCACCACGCTGCGTGTGGCCGCGGGTCAGGTCGCCGAGCAGTTGTCGGCCGCTCAGCGTTCAGCCCGTCAGCACGAAGTCGCCGCCGCCGACGTCGCCCGTCAGCACGCCAAGGTGGAGCAGCAGCTCGCTGGCTACAAGCAGCGCATCAGCGAGCTTGAGCAGCAGCGCGATGCGGCCGCAAACGCCGCCGCGTCACTCGATGCCGAGTTGCAAGGCCTGATCGCACAGTGCGAGACGGTCACCGGATCACTCGCCGAGTTCGAGGAATCGATGCAGTCGACGCGTGACACGGTCAAGGCTCACCGATCCGACGCCTCCAGGCTTGATAACGTTGTGCACAAGCTTGAGATGAGCCAGCGCGAGCACGAAGTCAAGGCCGACGCCGTCAAGCAGCGCACGTTCGAACAGCTCGATATCAACCTCGTCGATCGCTACAACGAAGTGCAATCAACTGAGCAGGAGGAAGACCCCTTCGCGATCGACTGGCAGCTCACCGCCAATACGATCGAAGAACTCAAGGGCAAAATCGCCCGACTCGGCAACGTCAACCTTGGCGCGATCGAAGAAGAGAATCAGCTCGAAGACAAGCAGGATGAGTTGGCCGACCAGGTCAAGGACATCGAAGAGGCCGAGCGTCAACTGCGTCAGTTGATTGAGCAGATCAACAACGACAGCCGGGTCCGTTTCGAGCAGACGTTCAAGGAAGTTCGCGAGAATTTCGCAGGGGCACAGGGCCTGTTCCGTCGGCTCTTTGGTGGCGGCAAGGCCGACGTCTTCCTGCAGCCTGACGAAGACGGCAACATCGATGTGCTCGAGTCCGGCATCGAGATCACCGCCAAGCCCCCGGGCAAAGAGCCGCGTGCCTTGTCCCAGCTTTCAGGTGGTGAAAAGACCATGACCGCGATTGCGCTGCTCATGGCCATCTTCAAAACCCGGCCCTCGCCATACGCGATCCTGGACGAAGTCGATGCCGCGCTGGACGAAGCAAACGTCGAACGTTTTGTTTCGATTATCCACAGCTTCCTGGATTGCTCGCACTTCATCGTCATCACGCACCACAAGCGAACGATGCAGGGCTGCGATGCGCTCTACGGCATCACGATGCAGGAGCGCGGCGTCTCCAAACGCGTCCGTGTTCAGTTTGATCAGATCTCTGCAGGCGGCGACGTCAGCAGGGACGTCCTCAATAAGGTCGCCGACGAACAGGACCAGTCCGCGGCCCCTGAATCAAGCCCCTTCCGCCCAGAGATCGGGCCGCCCAATCCGGATGCGGAAAAGCCGACGTCGACGAAGTACAACGTCGATCTGCCCGAGACCGAGGATGCACCCAAGGAGCCTCCGGCTGAGAAAACCAACCGCGAAAAGCTTGCGGATATGCTCTCGGGCAAGAACGCCGAGCAAGACGCTTAGGGCGACTCGCTGAATGGTGAAACAATCGGGTGCTCGATTTCGTCTGAATGATACGTTCGGCTATTTGCCGATCATGTCACGCGATGTCTATTCCTGTTCCGAAAGGTGCCAAGATGATGAAGCCTGCAGCCATTGTTCTTTTTGTCTTGATGTTCTTTGTGACGCCGGCCCTTGCAGAAAGCAATGAGCCTGTCAGGACAATCTCGGTGACCGGCACGGTCCAGACCCAGGTCGCTCCTGACATGATCGTCTGGCGGATCAACCTTTCGGATATGCATGAAAATCTCAGCGAGGCCAAGGCGATCAGCGATGCGAAGGTCAAAGCAATTGTCGGCTTGCGCAGAAAGCTCGACATCGAAGATGGCGACCTGCAGACCGGCACAATGAGTATTCGCAAGGAATATCATGAAGATGAACATGGTCGGCGTAAGGCTTTCAAGGGCTTTCGCGTTTACCGCAGTATTACGATCAGGCAGCGCGACCTGAAACGATTTGACGAGTACATCGATGCGTTTGTTGCCAGCGCGGACTTGGAAGTCAGCTTCAGCTACGACTATTCCAAGATCCACGAGATCCGGGCAGAGACACGCCTCAAGGCCCTGAAGGTTGCGAAGGATAAGGCTACAGACCTCGCGGAAGTCTGCGATGCGAAACTCGGCAAGGTCCTCACCATTAATGAGCACGCATCCAGCGAAGGCCAGCGGTGGAACAATATGCATATGCAGAACGCCTACGTCCCCGTCGCTCGGCCCGGCGTCGATCAGGACAGCGGCACATTTGTTCCCGGTGCGATCGACGTCAAGATGACGGTCTATGCGACCTTCGAGTTGAAATAGGGTGTGGCGTGTTATCGAAAAATATAGTTTTCAACCGCGTGGCAACCCTTAACTCGAACTAATTGATCTGAGTTTAAGCATTGCTTTACGCGTCGAACGCGTTGACCGTATCAATCAGTTTGCGCAGTGTGCCGTAGTCGCGCTTGGTACTTTTCCATTGCAGGCGAACGAGGTCGGGCAGGTAGCCACGCTCCTCTTTGAGTGGGCCGGTCTGCGTGATGGAGCCTTCTTTGATGAGTTTCGCGAATTCAACATTGAGTTGGTCGAGTTGTTTTTCCGTCAGCGGGCGATGGATTCTCAGTACCTGTGTATCCCGGACGAAGCGGGCGGAGTGGTAGTTGCGATAGAACTGCCGGACATGCGCCGCAGCCGAAGCGGTGTCATCAAATAATTTGTAAAGGTGCAGGTCGTCTTCGCTGATCCACCCCTTTGCCAGGAGCGAGTGTCGCACGTAGTTGTCCCAGTGTTTCCAGTAGTCCCCGCCAGGCGGGTCGACGCAAACGATGGGCAGGATCGGGGCCTTGCCGGTCTGGATCAGTGTTAGTGCCTCGAAGCCTTCGTCCTGCGTGCCGAAGCCACCCGGGAACAGCGCAACCGCGTGGCTCATCCACATGAAGATGAGTTTGCGGGTGAAGAAGTAGCGGAAAGTGATAAGCTTGGAGTCGCCGGCGATGATGTCGTTGGCGTTGGTTTCAAAGGGCAGGTTGATCGAGACGCCAAATGATTTCTGCCGTTCCGCGCCGTGGTGGCCGGCACGCATGATGCCGTCACCCGCGCCGGTGATCACCATCCACTCATGAGATGCCATGTCCTTGGCGAACGCGGCCGCGGCGAGGTAGTCGGGGTGGTCGGTCGGTGTGCGTGCGCTGCCGAAGATACTGATCTTGTGGATTTCTTTATATGGCCTGAAGACCTTCAGTGCATAACGAAGTTCTTTGAGCGAACGTGACAGCAGCTTGAGTTCACCGAGGTCGGCTCCGTCGTCGGCGAGTTTGGTGGTGGTGTGCATCAACTCGCGCAGGATCTTGCCACGCAGCTGACCCGGGTCGGCGCCAAGTGCGATGGCCGTCTCGGTGAGTCTGTCCAACAGCGCGTCGTGATCTTCTTGTCTCGGCATCGCCGGATGATACCCTCTCGCCGCAAGATTTCGGTGAGGGCTCAGACAAACGCCGAGGCGACCTGGTACGTGATCAACGCGCAGCCATAGGCCATGACGGTCATGTAGCCAAACTGCAGGATCGCCCACTTCCAGCTGCCTGTTTCGCGCTTGGTGACCGCCTGGGTCGGCAGGCACTGCATGGCCAGCACAAAGAACACCAGTAGCGACAAGAGCGTCGGCAGGTCAAACAGTGGCGTGCCATCGGGCCGACTCATCGCTGCGAGGGTGTCGCGCAGCAGCACATCGTCTTCCGCGCCGTCCTCGCCGATCCCCGCGGTGATCGCCAATGTGGAGACGACCACTTCACGTGCGGCGAACGACGCGACGACGCCGATGTCGATCCGCCAGTCAAATCCCAGCGGCTCAAACACCGGCTCGACGGCCTTACCCATCCGCCCGCCAACCGAATACTCCGTGGCGTAGCGGGCAAAGAGGTTGTCGATCTCGGCCTGCGCTGCTTCAGCATTCTCGGCATCACCTGCCTGCTCTGCCGCTTCGATCTGCGCTTCGTACTCGGCGAGTAACACAACACTCTCAGGCTTGGCGACCTCGGCGAGCTTTTCTTCAGGCAACTGCGGGAACGTCATTGCGGCCCAGATCAGGATCGACAGGACGAGGATCACCGTGCCGGCCTGCTTGAGGAAGACCAGGCCACGGTCCCAGATGGTCAGCAACGCCACACGCAAAGAAGGCCAGCGGTAGGGCGGCAGCTCAAGTACCAGCTCCTGTGGCTTACCTTTGAGGATCGTCTTGCCAAGGATGAACGAGGCGACCATGGCCGCGAGGATGCCAAGTGTGTAGGCGCCGAAGAACAGCCCGCCGCCCAGCATTGCACGGGACCACTGGTCGGCATCGCTGTCGCCCGGGTACAGAATCATGCCCGCCATCGCGGCGACCATCGCATAGACCGGCAGGCGTGCGCTGCATGTCATCAGCGGGATGACGAGGATGGTGATCAGTCGATCGCGCCGCGACTCAATGACCTTCGTGGACATGATTGCCGGGATGGCACACGCGTGGGCCGAGAGCATCGGGATGAAGGCCTTGCCGGGCAGGCCGACCTTCTGCATGATCCGGTCCATGACAAAGGCTGCTCGTGCGAGGTAGCCGGTGTCTTCGAGCAGTGTGAGCACGAAGAAGAGGATCAGGATCTGCGGCAGGAAGATGACCACGCCGCCCAGGCCCGCGATCACACCATCAACAAGGAAGCTGCCGAGGAGGTTGTCAGGCAGCACGCCGGCCGCGCTGTCGCCGAGCCAGCCAAACGCCGCGTCGACCATATCCATTGGATACGTCGCGGCTCTGAAAATCAGGAAAAACAGGGCATACATGATGACGCCGAAGACCAGCAGCCCGGCCAGAGGGTGCGTGAGAACCCGATCAACCGCCTCGGTACGCTTCTCGACTTTCTCGGAAACCTGTTCGCCCGCCGCTTCGCCGACACCGCAGGCCCAGGTGTGCCGATTCGTATGCGGGCAGCTCGTGCAGGACGTACACGCGATCCGCTCGGTCATCGCCTCGGCACGCTTGGCGTGGATCGCTTCGTCGCCGGCCAGGTCGTCCGCGATCGCATCGCGTAGCGCATCAATCCCCTCGCCGGTACGCCCGCTGATGGGCACGATCGTGGCATCGAGTTCTTTGCCCAATGTTTCGAGGCAGATGGTGACGCTCTGCTTGCGAGCCTCGTCCATCATGTTCAACGCGACAACCATCGGCACACCCATCTCGCGCACCTCGCTGGCGAGGTACAGGTGCCGCGAAAGGCAGGTTGCGTCCACGATGACGACCACCGCGTCAGGCCGTTCGATGCCATCAAGGCGACCGTGCAGTGCATCAGCCGCGAGCAGTTCTTCAGACTGATCGGCAAAGTGGGCGGAGTAGAGACCGGGCAGATCGATGAGCTCGATGTCGTGCTCACCGACTGTGAGTTTGGAGGCGCGTCGTTCGAGCGTTGTGCCGGGGAAGTTGGAAGTCTTGGCACGCAGGCCGGTGAGCCGGTTAAAGAGTGTGGTCTTGCCGCAGTTGGGGTTTCCAACCAATGCGACACGCAGTGGGCGTTTGTCGGGCCACTTGCGCTTGGGCTGCTGGACATCAAGTGAGATCGTGGTCATAGCTGGCGTATGGGTAAAGCTTTTAACGCGGGGTCGGTGCCACACGCACGTGTTTTGCGACTTCGGCGGACAGGCCGATGCGGGTCCCCCCGCAGCTGACGATGATGCGCGACCCGGAGCGCACCACGCGGACAAGCCTGCCCTCGTGCATGCCCATCGTCTTGAGCCGGATCAGCATCGCGTGGTCATCCTCCTCGATCCGCATCACCAGCCCGGTCTGCCCGGCATCAAGGTCGGTCAGCGGGATCGCGCCGGCGGGTTTTTCGGGGGTTGCGGGTGTGCGGGTCGCGGTTTCCATCCCGGAATTGTAGGCTTAGTGAGAATGAGTTGCAATAAATTGAGTGTGTCGTTTACAGGAAACGTATGGCCAAGCAGGGCGTCACAACCTTTGTCATGGTATAGGTGACCCCATGTCGTCCAGTTTTGCTCGAAGGAGCAGGGAATCCAGCATGAACTACAAGAAAATCGCTCTGTCCAGTCTCACAGGCCTGCTACTGGGAACCTTGCCGCTTGACGCCGCTGCTGCTGACTGGCCACAGCACCTGGGGCCAACCCAGGACGCTGTCTCCACTGAAACCAACCTTCTGGACGCCTGGCCCGAAAGTGGACCGCCCGAACTCTGGCGGCACGATGTCGGCATTGGCTTCGCGGGCACCGCGATTGTCGATGGCAAGGTCTTCCTCAATGACCGCGAGCAGGGCAAAGCCGACATCCTCCGGGTCTTCGACCTCAACTCCGGCAAAGAACTCTGGCGATACACCTACGACGCACCGGGAAGAGTGAACTTCCCGGGGTCACGATCGACCCCTTCCGTGACGGATACGCACGTCTATATCACCGGAGGTCTGGGCCACATCCATGCGATCAACCTCAAGACTCGCAAGCCCGACTGGTCCTTCAAAGTGTGGGACAAGTTCCCGGATGATGATCAGCATTTCGGCTATGGCATCTCCCCGATGCTGGTTGATGATGTGCTTCTCATCAGCCCGACGGGAGAGGGCGACCCGATTGTCATCGCGGTCGACCCCAAGACAGGCGAAGAACTCTGGCAGGCCGAAGCTACGTTGACAACGAATCAGACGCACCACACCCCCGTTGTCCGCACAC
The DNA here is from genome assembly GCA_049611445.1 of Phycisphaeraceae bacterium. Classification (GTDB taxonomy): domain Bacteria; phylum Planctomycetota; class Phycisphaerae; order Phycisphaerales; family Phycisphaeraceae; genus JAHQVV01. Next base: position 16,541 of record JBMZAP010000022.1, read on the forward strand.
TCGCAGGCATTCGAGGGGTTGCTTGCCGTGACCAGTCGCATTTCTACTTCATCGACATCAAAACCGGCAAGACACTGCTCTCGCACAAGGTTTATGACGTCAAAGACGGCCCGCACGTGACGATCCCGCCTGCCACGGTCATCGGGAAAAAGAACCAGTACGTCTTCATCACCAACGGCTACGAGAACGGCTCGGTCATGCTTGAAGTGACCAACGACGGTGGGAAACTCGCTGCTGAGGAACGCTACCGGATTCCCGAGGGTGGACAGGTTCACCCGCCGCTTTACTTTGAGAAACACCTGTATCTGAACATCAACGAGAACGCCAACCTTCGTGGGCGGAACAAAACAGGTGGCCTGGCCTGCATCGACGCCAATAGTGGCGAGGTCAAGTGGAAGACACAGAACGAGCCGAACCTCAACCGTGGCGCTTCGACCCTGGCGGGCGGCAAGCTCTATGTCTTTAACGACGAAACCGGCGAGTTGATGCTCATCAAGCCCAACCCGAACAAGTTCGAGGTGATCTCGAAGGTCCTGTCCATCAAGCCCAGAGGCCGGAAGAACGAGGCCTGGTCCCCGATCGTGATCTCCGATGGCCGACTGGTTGTACGCGACCACCAGCAGATCGTTTGCTATGACCTGCGTCAAAGACGTGCCAATTAGCACGATATGGCGTGCTTGGTGCGTCGAATGAATCATATGGGCTTGGTATGTTGTGGCACGTGTCACCGCATGCATGTAAGCATGCCCGAGCCTTGTCATACAACTTCAATACGAGAGATGTAACAGTGAAAACCGACCGCTTGACTGCCACACTATTTGCTCTCCTGCTGGTCGTCTTGACCTCACCCATTTCTGCTCAGGACAAGCCCGCTACCGCGCCGCTTGAACACGACCGCCACACCCACAAGTACAACCCCAAGCACAAGACCGTCCCCGCAGAGGGCGCTCGCTTCCACACCAGCCGCGAGGGCAACACGCTCGAATTGCCTACTGAGGAGGACACCTTCACTTTTGCGGTTTATGGCGACCGCACCGGTGGCCCGCACAAGGGGATCAACGTTCTCGCGCAGGCCGTGGCCGACACCAACCTCATCGAACCGGACCTGGTGATGACCGTTGGCGACCTGATCAACGGCTACGCGGATGACAAGGTCTGGATGCAGCAGATGAAGCAGTACAAAGAGGTCATGGGCGAACTCATCTGCCCGTGGTTCCCTGTCGCAGGCAACCATGACATCTATTGGCGCGGCCCCAATAAGCCTGAGCGTGAACTCGAGCCGGAGTACGAGATGCACTTCGGCCCGTTGTGGTATGCCTTTGAGCACAAGAACTGCTTCTTCATCATCCTCTATACCGATGAGCCCAACCCCAAGACCGGCGAGCGCAACTTCGGCAAGCCCGCGTCCCAGCGCATGTCCGACGAGCAGTTCACATGGCTCAAAGACATCCTCGGTAAGTCAAAAGACGCGGACCATGTCTTTGTCTTCGTCCACCACCCGCGTTGGCTCGGACTCGACGGCAAAGGCCGTGGCAAGAACTACGGCGACGACTGGAAGAAGGTCCACGGCGAACTTGTCAAGGCGGGCAATGTCTCCGGCGTTTTTGCGGGCCATATCCACCACATGCGATACGACCCCAAGGACGAGATCGACTACTTCGCTCTCGCCACCGTCGGCGGCGGCCAGCCCGGTTGGGCGCCGAAGGCGGGTTGGCTGCACCACTTCAACCTGGTCACCGTCCGCAAGGACCAGGTCGCTTTTTCCTCGCTGCCCGTCGGCGGCGTCATGGATCCCAAGGCCATCACCGGCAAGGTGTCTGAAGAATCCGAGCGCCTCGGCCGAGCCATGCCCGTCACGTTCAAGCAGCCCGTTACCATCGCCAAGGACGGGTCGGCCGATGACAGCTTTACCGCCATCATCAAGAACCCCTCAAGCTTTTCGATCGAGATCGAAGTCGTCCCCACCAGCAAGGACAGCCGCTGGTCCGTCGGCCCGGATCACCAGCATGCGACGCTCAAGCCCGGCGAAGAAAAAGCGCTGACGTTCAAGGTCAAACGTGCTCCCGGCACCTTCGATACAACCGCCCGCGCCATCGTGCTGGAGTTGGGTATCGACCTGCTGACCGACAAGCACCGCTTCCCTATCCCGACCAAGCGCATTACCGTGCCTGGGTCGCTACGCGTGGACGCCAAATAAAAAACACCGTGTCCTTCAAGGGCACGGTGTCGATCGTTTGTGAAGTGAGTCAACTCACACGCGACATCGAAGCGGCAAATCTCAAGCGCGCCGACGCCGTCCGATCAGCAGCCCGCCCAGCCCCAGTAGGGCCAGCGACGATGGCTCGGGGACGAGCGACTCGGTCAGGCGGACGTTGTCGTAGAGCGCCTGCACGCCCGCGGATCGGAAGGTGATGACCAGATCGTTGCCCACTTCGCCGGCGAAATCAGTGCTGTCGAAGGAGATCGAGACATCGGAGAAGGTGCCGTCGGGGGCGTCGGTAGCGTCGTACACGCCGCTGGCCAGGACGGTGCCGTTCTGGTCGGTGGCGCGCAGCTCAACGGTGAGGTTGGACCAGCCCAGGTCCAGGCGTTGGCCGATGGCGACGGTGAGTTCGTAGACCGAGTTGGCCTCGATAGTGCCGACGCTCTGGTACATCGGGCTGGAGCCGTTCATATAGGCGATCTGGACGCCGTCGCCCGTGCCGGGGATGGTGCCGGGGGCGCCGGAGGTGCCGGTGAACTGGCCGTCGGTGGGGTTGAATCGACCGCCGCTGCCGCCGACCCAGTCGGATACGCCGCCTCCGGCACCGCCGTCGCCCAGTGCGGCGTCTTCAAAGCTGTGGTTGGCGATGAAGATCGGCGCGGCGGAGGCCGAGCCTGCGACGAGTGTAAAGGCGGTCGTTGTTGCGATGAGGGTTTTAGTTTTCATATCAGAAACCTGAAAGGTATTTCAAGCATTGATTGGGAATTAGCCTCTGCGCCGCCGTGCGATCAGCAGCCCGCCCAGGCCCAGCAGGGCTAACGACGATGGTTCGGGGACGGCGACCAGGTCCACATGGAACACGCGGTCCACATTCCGGGCGATCACGTTGTTTAGGTCCGGCACGTTGTTGGCGCCGCTGCTGATCGCGGTGCCGCCCGTGTAGGTGCTGTCGTCGAGGTTGTTGACCGTAACGAAGCCGCTGCCGTTGGACCCCCACAGGAAGCCGTAGGTGGTGTTGGCGGACAGCGTCAGCGGCGTGTCCAGGGTGAACGTGATGTAGTTGCCCGGCGAATAGCTCGGCGCGACGCCGGTCTCGGTGGAGCCCACCTGTGTGAGCGTAGAGCCGGACAGCGTGCCGATGACAACGTTGAACGTCGCACCACCGGCGGTGTTATTGAGGTTCTTCAGCGTGACTGCGTTGAGCTGGTACCCGCCCGCGTTCGAGCCGGTCGTAAACGACTGGCCCTGGTGCGGGCGGTTGCTCCAGATGTGCCCATTGTTGCCGCCGGCATCACTCGCTCCGCTGTCGTTGGCGATGTCGGCATTGTCAACGGTCGGCGCAGTCGAGCTGACCGTCACCGTGGCAGCACCCGCTGAAAAGGACATCACGGCCGCAGCCGTCAGAACGGGCATGGTTGTCTTGAGCGTTTGCATGTGTTTAACCTCGTAAATGGGGTGAGATGATTGAGTGAGTAGTGAAGTGTTTCGTTGTGTGGAATATTTAAGAGCGCCGACGACGTGCGATCAGCAGGCCGCCAAGGCCGAGTAGGGCCAGCGAGCCAGGTTCTGGAACGAGTGCGACGGTCGCCTCGATGTTGTAGGTGCGGCCCAGGCCGGAGTTAGTGATGTCCGAATCCAGCAGGTTGTCGCTCACGGCAAAGGCGGTGGGGCCTTGCGGGTTCCCACCATCGTGGTCGGTGCTGCCGCCGTTGATAAAGCGGACGCGTGCACCGCCGTCATGCCAGGCACCGACGTAGACATCGGTATCGCCGGCGAGCGTGAACTGCTCGGCGCCGGCCCCGTAGTTTGCGGTGGTGACATTCGGCGCGCCTGCCCCTGTGACGAAGAGATCCGAACCAACCCAGAGGACGGTGTAGCCGTTGTTCAGGTTGTTGCGGACAAACAGCAGTGGCGTGACGTTGCCGTCGCCCGCGGCGTCGACTTCAAACTGCGTGACGTCGTAGGTCCCGGCCAGGAGATTAACCGCGTCCAATTCAATATTAATCCGCGATTGGCCCGCGGTATCGACGGAGGTGCCGCCGAGGTTTGCGTTGCCGATCTGTGCGGCGCTGGCGTTGAAGGAGAGGCAGAGTGCAGTCAGCAGTGCCCCTGCCAAGAGGGCGGGTTGCGTTTGCTTGATGTGAGCCATGGCCCCTCCTTATGACTTCAATCCGATGGTGTATCCGATTGATGTGAACGGCAGAATCGCGTGAGTGATGCGATACGTAATGATGCGTATCAGACAAAAAGTTATCCCAAATTTTGCCGGGGTCAATAGCGATTTGTGTCAATTCATTTCGATATCGTGTCACCGCTATGCGGCGTCACCCCAAAGATTTAACCCTTAAGGGTAGGTGTTTTTGTTCTATCTGCGATTCTGTTGGATTCACCTGTCCGCCGGTTGGTGTTGTGCAGATGCTGCAGTGTCGGCGGTACAGATTGGCGTATGAGAACGACCCGGCAATTGTGGGTTGTCATCGACTCGATCAAGGCGTGTGCGGCGGCCCAAACGGTGAAGGAAAACTGGGCCGCCGCGATATATCACGCCTGATCCCGGCGTTTTCAGCGGGGGGGGGTAAAAAAAGGCACCACGTCCCTGAAAGAACGTGGCACCACTTGTAGGAGAATCAGATTTCGACATGCCCATCAAGGCATGGTTTAAAATCAGCCACGACGACGGCGAGCGATCAGCAGACCACCAAGACCGAGCAGTGCGAGCGACGAAGGCTCGGGGACTTCGGTGACGGTGAGGAGGTCAGAAATCGCGTACACCGCACGAGCGTTGGCCAAGTTGCCTTCCGTGAAGCGGTTGTAGACGCGGCCGGGGTTATTCGCGTTGGAGGAGCCCCAGCTGTAGCTGGTGTCGTCAGCAGCGGCACCCACGGCGTTGACGTGGCTGTTGAAGAAGCCGCCGGTCATGACATCAGCACCGTGCTGTGAGCCCGTGTCGCCCGCACCGAACTGGTCCAGGAAGGGCGAGTAGTGGACGTTCTGGCTGTTGGTCGCCGACGTGGCACCCACCGGAAGCCGCACAGCCGAGTCGGCGGGCTGGCCGTTGGGGCCAAAACCGGTATCCACGTTCGCGAACGGGCTGTTCCAGGCGTTGATGTCGGAGTTGTCACGTGCGATGGCGGTTGTGCCGTCCATCGCGTAGATCGAGACACCGCCGGTCGTGGCCATGCCCGCACGTGCCTTGGGGTCGCTTAGCGCGTCGCCCTGGTTGGCCAGGGGGTCGGTGTTGACCCATACCAGCGCGGTCCAGCCGGTGGAGGTTGCCAGTTCGGCACGCTGCTGGGCCTGCGCGGTGGCGAACGCGTCGTAAACGCCGGGGTCGTTGGACTCACCGCTGATGGTGCCGTCGGTGTGGAAGGCGAGGCGATACTGGTCGCCGGCCTGCCATGCGGCACCGGTATTGGGGTTGATCCCACCGTTGGCGGTGAGGTCGAGGATGCCGTACTGGCTCTGCAGTGCGGCGGCGCTGGCCGAGCCAGCAGCGAGGGTCAGGCCGAGGCCTGCGGCTACAAGGGCGGTTTTCTTGAACATGCTAATCTCCGTTCAGGGGTTTGAAATGGTCTTTTGAGGCAACACGCCTCTTCAGTTCATGTGGCTTACGCTACATGCCACAGGATCATGAGCAGAAAAATACCCTGATTTGTCGCAAGATCCATGGCTTTTTGTGCCATCCCCTTGCGCATTAATGCCAAAGTGTGACTATGACTAGCGATTAATGCCTTTGGGTGATACCTTTTATGGGTATTGAGCCTCCATGCACGATGAAGGAGCGTGTCTGTTGCTAGAAGAGAATCCATCGAACAACTCCGCTCGTCGTGTTGCGATCGCGATCGAGTTGGATCAATGCGTGCCCTGGCACCAGGACTGCTGTGAGGGGATTCTCAGGTACGCTCAGAAAAACGGGTGGTCCTGCGTGATCGATCCCTTTTTGCTCGGGCCGGAGGGAGAGAAATCGGTGCAGGGCTACGACGGCGTGGTCGGGCGGATCACGGCGGAGGTCGCTGAGGCGGCTCAGGCCGCGGGCATTCCTGTCGTGAACCACTGGCACAATTCTCCCGCGCGGGATGCGCCCAGCGTTCTGACGGATGTCAAAGCCGATGGGGAATTGGCCGGCCGGCACTTGGCAACGTGCGGGTACAAGCAGTTGGCTTACCTGGGCGTGCAGAACGACAGCACGGGGCACAAACGAGTCGATGGGCTCTGTGATGCCGCGGCTGCTGCTAGGCTGGCTCTGCCTGCCATTCGACATATCGAGACGGATTTGTTTCACCATGACCCTCGAGACTGGCATGCGCGTTTTCGGCATGACACGGCCCAGTGGCTGATGGGCTTAAGCAAGCCTGTCGGGCTGTTTGTCGCGGAATCGACCATGGCCCGGTATGTGGCACAGTTCGCATCGGATTGGGGGCTCACCTTGCCGGGCGATCTCGGGATCGTGGTGTGGACCGACGACGTCAGTACCAACGCGATTTCGCCGACCTTGACCGTGGTTGAGCACGACTGGTTCGACATCGGCTATCAGGCCGGTGCGTTGCTCGATGAACTGATGCATGGCAAGGCGGTGCATCCTCTGAACCGCCTGATCCCGCCAACGCGCCTGGTCGCGCGCGATTCGACGGATGTCTTCATTTGTGACGACGAGATTGTCAGGCAGGCGATGCGGTATATCGCTGAGCATTGCCGGGAGGAGATCCAGGTTGACGATATTGCCGCGACGCTCAATACCTCACGCCGAACGCTATATCGCAAGTTCGATGAGGTGCTTGGCCGCTCCATCAAGGACGAGATCAAGCGACTGCGGGTCGATCGGCTCAAGCTGATGCTGGAAGAGACCGAACTGCCCATGGCCCAACTCGCCGAGTCGTTCGGCTTCTCGAGTCCGGGTCAGTTTTCACGTTATTTCAGCAACGCGGCGGGGATGACCCCAAGCGACTACCGCAAGAAATACGGCTTGAAGCAAGAGGCCTGAATCGTCCGTGCCTTTGCCCGTGTTTACTGAGCAACCGCCACCGCAAGTGCGTCGTTAAACGCGGCACTAGGGCGCATCGCGGCCTCGGCCTTGGTGTCATCGGGCAGGTAGTAGCCGCCCAGATCGGCGGGCTTGCTCTGAGTGGCATCGATCTCGCTCAAGATCGTTTCCTGCTCTGATGCCAGCTTCTCAGCAAGCTCGGCGAACGCCGCGGAAAGCCCTGCGTCATCCTGCTGGTCACGCAGTGCCTCGGCCCAGTACAACGCGAGGAAGTAGTGGCTGCCTCGGTTGTCCAACTCGCCTGCCTTACGCAGCGGGCTCTTGCCTTCGTTCAACAGCTTCGTCGTCGCGTCGGTCAGCGTCGATGCCAGCACCGCGGCCTTGGGGTTGTCTGCCTTGCGTGCAACGTCCTCAAGTGACACGCCGAGCGCGAGAAATTCGCCCAGCGAATCCCATCGCAGGTGGCTTTCCTCGACAAACTGCTGCACGTGCTTGGGGGCCGAGCCGCCTGCGCCGGTTTCGTAGAGCCCGCCGCCGTTGAGCAGGGGAACGATCGACAGCATTTTTGCGCTGGTGCCCAGTTCGAGGATGGGGAACAGGTCGGTCAGGTAGTCCCGCAGGACGTTGCCGGTGACGCTGATGGTGTCCTTACCGTCTTTGCAGCGCTGAAGCGCGTGCTTGGTCGCATCGACGGGGGCGAGGATCTGGATGTCCAGGCCGTCGGTGTCGTGGTCTTTGAGGTAAACCTCGACCTTCTTGATCAGCTCGGCGTCGTGTGCGCGGTCCTTGTTAAGCCAGAAGATCGCCGGGGTGTCGGTCAGCCGGGCGCGTGTCACGGCGAGCTTGACCCAGTCGCGGACAGCGATGTCCTTGGTCTGGCAGGCACGCCAGATGTCACCGGCCTCGACGTCAAACGTAAAGATGACCGAGCCGGCCTGATCGACGACTTGTACCTGGCCCGCAGATGCGATTTCAAAGGTTTTGTCATGGCTGCCGTATTCCTCGGCCTTCTTTGCCATGAGCCCGACGTTCGCGACGCTGCCCATGGTGGAAGGGTCGAACGCGCCGTGTTCCTTGCAGAACTCGATCGTTGCCTGATAAATACCTGCGTAGCTGCGGTCGGGGATGACGGCCTTGGTGTCACGCGGCTTGCCATCCGGGCCCCACATCTGTCCCGAGTTACGGATCATGGCAGGCATTGACGCATCGATGATGATGTCGCTGGGTACGTGCAGGTTCGTGATGCCCTTGTCCGAGTCGACCATCGCCAGGTCTGGCTGATCGCTGAGCACCATCTGGACATCCGCTTCGATCTCGACCCAGTGTTTCTCGTCGAGCTTGCGGAGGTGGGCCTCAAGATCGCCAAGGCCGTTGTTCGGATTGATGCCGATGCGGTCGAACAATTCGCCGTGTCGCTCCCAGAGAGCCTTGAAGAAAACTTTGACGCAGTGGCCAAAGATGATTGGGTCAGAGACCTTCATCATTGTTGCCTTCATATGCAGCGAGAAGAGGGTGCCTTGGGCTTTGGCGTCTTCGATCTGCTCGGCGAGGAATGCTTCGAGCTTGGCGGCGGACATGCACGATGCGTCGAGCACTTCGCCTTCGAGAAGTGCAAGGCCGTCTTTCAGGATTGTTTCGCTGCCGTCGTTTGCGATGTGCTTAATCGAGACGGTCGTCGCCCGGTTACAGGTGTGGGACTGCTCGCTGCCGAAGAAGTCGCCTTCGCTCATCGATGCAACGTGGGACTTGGAGTCGCTCGACCAGGCGCCCATGCTGTGCGGGTGAGCCTTGGCGTATTCCTTGACAGGGCCGGCAACGCGTCGGTCGGAGTTGCCTTCACGCAGGACTGGGTTGACTGCGCTGCCCAGCACCTTGGCATAGGCGGCTTTGATCTGTTCTTCTTCAGGCGACGATGGCTCGGCCGGGTAGTTAGGCACATCAAAGCCCTTGCTCTGCAGTTCTGCGATCGCGGCGGTGAGCTGCGGGATCGAAGCGCTGATGTTGGGCAGCTTGATCACGTTCGCCTCGGCCGTCTTGCACAGCTCGCCAAGCTCGCTCAGCGCGTCGGGATACGCTTCGCTCAGCCGATCCGGGAACTGCGCGAGGATGCGGCCGGCCAGAGAAATATCCTTCAGGACCATCTCGATCCCTGCAGCGGACACGAAGCTGCGGATAATCGGCAGCAGCGAGTAGGTCGCCAGCGCGGGGGCTTCGTCGGTCTTGGTGTAAACGATCTGGGAATTCGTGCTCATGCCGGGTAGGGGGCTCGGGGAGGGAAAATCATAGCCAAGCCCGGCATTATCGCGGATCAGACGTCTACGACAAGTTGACGTAGCAAAACTCTTGATTCAGCCCAATTCGTCCCGCACCGCCTTGAACTGGGCCATCGCAAAGTCCAGGTCGTCGATCGAGTGGGCGGCGCTGATCTGCGTGCGGATGCGGGCCTTGTCCTTGGGCACGACCGGGAAGCTGAACGGGATGACGTAGATGCCGCGCTCCAGCAGTTTCTCGGCAAACACGCTGGCTTTCACCGCGTCGTAGAACATGACCGGGCTGATCGGGTGCGTGCCCTCGAGCATGTCGAAGCCCAGATCTTTCATCCCGCTGCGGAAGTGCTTGGTGTTGGCTTCCAGCTTGTCGCGGAGCTCGGTCGAGGCCATCAGCAGTTCCAGTGACTTGAGCGAAGCCATGACGATACTTGGGGCGACGGAGTTGGAGAAGAGGTAGGGGCGTGAACGCTGTCGCAGCAGCTCAATGATCTCTTTCTTGCCCGAGGTGTACCCGCCCGAGGCGCCGCCGATGGCCTTGCCGAGTGTGCCGGTGGTGATATCGATGCGGTCGATCACGCCGCAGTGTTCGTGTGTGCCTCGGCCGGTCTTGCCAACAAACCCTGTCGCGTGGCAATCATCGAAGTGGACCAGCGCGTTGTACTGGTCGGCGAGGTCGCAGACCTTATCGAGCTGAGCAATGTAGCCGTCCATCGAGAAGACGCCGTCGGTCGTGATCAGCTTGAATCGTGCCCCATTCGCATCCGCTTCTTTGAGCTTCGCTTCGAGGTCTTCCATGTCGTTGTTGTTGTATCGGTAACGCTGAGCCTTACAGAGGCGCACGCCGTCGATGATGGACGCGTGGTTCAGCGAGTCAGAGATGACGGCATCTTCCTTGGTGAGCAGCGTCTCGAAGAGCCCGCCGTTGGCGTCAAAGCAGGAGGAGTAGAGGATCGTGTCCTCGGTGCCAAGAAACGCAGAGAGCTTGGCCTCGAGCTGTTTGTGGATCTGCTGCGTGCCACAGATGAACCGGACCGACGCCAGGCCGTAGCCCCAATCGTCCATCGCCTGCTTGGCGGCGGCGATGACCTCAGGGTGGTCCGCCAGGCCGAGGTAGTTATTCGCGCACATATTGAGGACAGGTTGATCGGTCGTGGTGACGCCGACCCTCGCGTCCTGCGGCGTGGTCATGATGCGCTCCGCCTTGTACAGGCCGGCGTCTTTAATTTCATCGATCGTTGATTGGAGGTGGTTTTGGAAGTTGCCGTACATTTTTTGTTACTCGTTTTTTTTGAACCGCCAAGGCGCAAAGGCGCCAAGGGATTCAAATTTTTAATTGCTGCTTATTACTGCCTTCCTTGGCGCCTTTGCGCCTTGGCGGTTCAAAATCGAATCACCAGTTCAGCACAACTTTCCCGCAGTTGCCCGACAGCATTGCGTCGAAGCCTTGCTGGAAGTCTTCTGCATCGAATCGGTGGGTGATCACGGGTGTCAGGTCCAGGCCGCTCTGGACCATGACGGACATCTTGTACCAGCTGTCGTACATCTCTCGGCCGTAGATCCCTTTGATCGTCAGCATGTTGAAGACGACGGTGTTCCAGTCGATCGCCATGCCTGCGTCGGGGATGCCGAGGACAGAAATTTTTCCGCCATGTGTCATGTTCTCGATCATGTCGCTGAACGCGTTGGCGTTGCCGGACATCTCCAGGCCGACGTCAAAGCCCTCACGCATGCCAAGTTGTTTCTGTGTGTCGGCGATGGACTGTCGGGTCACATTAATCGCTTGCGTGGCCCCCATCTTTTTTGCGAGGTCCAGCCGGTAGTCGTTGACATCGGTAACGACCACGTGCCTTGCGCCTGCGTGTTTGCAGATGGCTGCCGCCATGATGCCGATCGGACCTGCGCCGGTGATCAGCACGTCTTCACCTAAGAGGTCCCATTGCAGCGCGGTGTGTGTCGCATTGCCGAAGGGGTCGAAGATCGAAGCAACGTCCCGGTCGATATCGGCCGGGTGCTCCCAGACGTTGGCGTTCGGGATGCTGATGTACTCGGCAAATGCACCGGGGCGATTGACGCCAATGCCCGACGTATGGGCGCACAGGTGTCGACGGCCGGCCAAACAGTTTCGGCAGCGACCGCAAACGACGTGGCCCTCACCCGACACGATCATGCCGGGCTTGTAGTCGTTGACGTTGGAGCCGACCTCGACAATCTCGCCGACGAACTCGTGGCCGACGACCATGGGGACAGGGATGGTCTCCTGAGCCCACTCGTCCCACTTGTAAATATGCAGGTCGGTGCCGCAGATGCCGGTGCGGTCGACTTTGATTAATACATCATTGATACCGATCTGCGGAACGGGGACATCCTGCATCCAGAGGCCAACCTCTGGAGACGCTTTGACAAGGGCTTTCATCGTTTCGGGCATGTGGCTAGGGTCGCTTCAGGCGGGGGTTACCAGCCTCCTTCAAGGACAAGCGGTAGGGTAGCCGATGTAACAACCGTTGACATTCAGGCGATCCCGGAATATGCTTCCGCCATGCACCGCAACCTACTCCAACTCGACCTCGGCACCGGCCTACTAGGCCTGCTGCTATTGGACCGCGCTGGATAGGGCACTGCGATCGCGATATACGATCACCACCACCCTGTCTGGCCACCGCCTGACAGGGTTTTTTAATATCTACAACAAAGAACAGCCCAAAGAGAACAACCATGGCCGACCCCACCAACATCCGTATCTTCGACACCACCCTCCGCGACGGCGAACAGTCTCCGGGTGCCTCGCTGAACCATGAGGAAAAGATCGAGATCGCCCGCCAGCTCGAAGCGCTTGGCGTTGACGTGATCGAAGCCGGTTTCCCGATCACCAGCCAGGGCGACTTCGAAGCCGTCAAGGCCATTGGCAAGGACCTTGCTGAGACGACCGTTGCGGGCCTGGCCCGTTGTGTGGACCGGGATATTGAACGTGCTGCAGAGGCCCTGCGCTCCGCCTACAAGCCGCGGATCCACGTCTTCTGTGCGACGTCGAAGATCCACCTGGACCACAAATTCAAGAAGCCTTTTGAGGCCATCGTCGAGATGTCGATCAAGGGCGTCGAGAAGGCCAAGGGCTACGTGGACGATGTTGAGTTCAGCCCCGAAGATGGTAGCCGAACGAGTATTGATGACCTGGTCACGATCACCAAGGCCGTCATCGAAGCGGGAGCGACGACGATCAATATCCCGGACACGGTGGGCTACTCGACCCCTGCCGAGTACGGCGCGATCTTCCGACAGTTACGTGAGCGTCTGCCCGAGATCGATGCGAACGGCATCGTCCTCTCGTCGCACTGCCACAACGACCTTGGCCTGGCCGTTGCCAACTCGCTCAGCGCGATTGAGAATGGCGCCAAGCAGATCGAGTGCACGATCAATGGCATCGGCGAGCGCGCGGGCAATGCGGCGCTCGAAGAGCTCGTCATGGCGATGAACACACGCGCCGATGTCTACGAAAACTACAAAACCAACATCAAGACCAAAGAGATCTACAAGACATCGCGGATGGTGAGTAACCTCACGGGCCTGTCCGTGCAACGAAACAAGGCGATCATTGGGCAGAATGCTTTTGCCCATGAATCCGGCATCCATCAGGACGGCATGCTCAAGAACCGTGACACCTACGAAATCATGGATCCACGTTCCATCGGCGTGCCTGAATCCAAGCTTGTCCTTGGCAAGCACTCGGGTCGGCACGCATTGAGTGACCGGATCAAGGAGATGGGCTACACCGTGGACGATGATCTGTTGCAGCGTGTCTACGACGACTTCAAGTCCTTGGCTGATCGCAAGAAGGATGTGTTTGATGAAGACATCGAGGCACTCTTGGATATCCGTCTGGGCGAAGGCAGAAAACTCTGGGAACTCGAGTTCCTGCGTGTGACGGCCGGCACAGACGAGACGGCAATGGCCCTGGTGAAACTCAAGGATTCAACTGGCGTGACGCAGCAAGATACCGCCCATGGCGACGGTCCAATCGATGCAGTCTTCAGTGCGATCCAGAAGATCACCGGCGTTACCGTTACGCTCGAGGAATACGTCACGCGCGCTGTCACCGGCGGCAAGGACGCCCAGGGCGAAACCTCAGTGCGCATCAATCATCACGGCCGAAAAGTTCGTGGACGAGGTGTCAGCACCGATGTCATCGAAGCCGCAGCAGAGGCTTATCTCAGTGCGATTAATCGCATCAAGACAATCGATGAGGTGAAAGCGGCCAACGGGCAGGCTGAGTCTGAGATGGCCCAGCCATGAGTGGGGCTGAAGCGGGTGACCCAGTTTTCGAGCCTCGCGAGGTGACCCTGCGCGATGGCCGTGTGGTTTTCATTCGCTCTGGCCTACCCGACGATGCCCAGGCATTGTTGGATTACATGCGCGGCTGCCTACCCGATATCTCGCCGTATGTTGCGATGGATGTCGACGAGTTCACGCACACCGAGGAGAGCGAGCGGCAGTGGCTCGCGCAGCAATTGGAGACGCGTGGTGCGCTGGTCGTACTTGCGCTCGATGGTGAGCGCATCGTGGGTATCACCAACTGCTCGTGCAATGCGTCGCGGCGGCGCATTGCCCACATCGGACACATCGGGATGTCGGCCGACAAGACGTATTGGGGAAGCGGAGTAGGTAGCGCGATGCTCAGTTCCATGATTGAGTGGGCAGAACGACACCCCATTCTGGAATTGCTTGAATTAGATGTCTTTGCAGACAACACACGTGCGGCGTCGCTATACCGCAAGCTTGGTTTCGTTGAAGTTGGGCGTGTGCCGGGGAGGGCTAAGTTCGATGACGGATCACGTAAGGAAGGCATCCTCATGTACCGCGACGTGAACGGAGGCATTCAATGAAGTCTACGGTCGAAGAAATCAGGCAGCGATTCGAAGAAGAGATTGATCGCTTGGCGATTCTTGAGATCGGCCAAGGCACACCGGTCGACTTGCCGCACTGTTTCGACCTGGTCGCTGAGGCCACTGCGGTGCCGGTTCATCCACAAAGCGAGGAATAACGTGTCACAAAAACGCGTTTTTG
>JBMZAP010000023.1:0-30469 GCA_049611445.1 Phycisphaeraceae bacterium
TATCGGTGCCAGTGACAGGTATTGCCGAAGGAGAAGTGATCTTCTTCCACCTCTTTGACAAACAATGGGGCGATCTCGTTCCCTCGAATCTGGTCGTCAGCAACGGTCAGGTATCTATTGAAATTCCTAGCGTCAGCGGAGATCGGATTCTTCAGTTGCAATATGGCCAGGTGTACAAGGCCAACAAATCAGTGTCGGTCCAAGCATCAGCGACGACCGATGCCGGCACACCGACGGATGATGGCACAACGACCGATGCGGGCACGCCGACGGATGATGGTGCGACGACCGATGCCGGCACGCCGACCAATGACGATACGGCAACATCACCTGACGTGCCCTCTGTCGATGCGCCTCACTTATTGCCCGGCAATGGTTTTGTCGGTGAAACGCCGCAGCCTGGTGCGATTGGTTCGAAGACGACCAAGGCGATCGCCCGCTGGGATGTAGTTCCCGAGCAACGATTTGATGGCGTGTTCCAGGTCGGTGTGATCGCGTTCCACTCGTACGGGATGGACCGTGTTGAACTGAGTTTTAATGGGGGCCCCTGGCAGGTGGTAACCGAGCCGACATTGAACCCGCGAACGAACCTCGAAGAATATTGGGCGAAGATCGACGCTAATGACGTAGAAGATGGCCGGGTTGAACTGCGTGCCGTGGCTTATCCGAAAGAGGGTACGCCGCGTGTGCTCGAAACGTTGGTCTTGTTTGCAAACGCCGGCGGCAGCGTCAAGTTCCCCGTGCTTGAACTCGGTGCGGGTTACAATAAAGTACCCGACAGCCTGCCGGTGCCTGAAGAAGGTTGGTTTATCGTCCGTCCCAAGCCCGGTGTGAGCAAAGAAGAGTGCGTCGTTTTGCGGATCGGCCGCCACCGCAAGGGCAATATTAAGATCGAAGGCGTGACCATCAAAGCAGGTCCGGGCGGTCGAGGGGCTGGCAACTGGGGCAAGCTATGGATGGATGACGTTGACTATATCGGCGTCAATGCGGATACGACCGACGGCGATCTGACCTGGTGGATATCCGATCATCAGTGGGCGGCGAAGTATCACACGGATATGACAATCCGCCGTGTACAGGCCGCATTCCACGCCTGTGATAACGGCATTATCCGTAACATCGTGATGGATGAGATCTATGAAGATGCATTCCGACAGTCCGGCTTGATCGCGAATGTCACGATCGAGAACCTCTCGCCTGCTAAATCAAGTTTTCACCCTGACGCGTTCCAGTGGCATAACCGAACCCCCACGAACATGATCGTTTACAACTTCCTGGCCAAGCGTGTTGTAGGTCAAGGGCTGTTCCCGGGTAATCTGAAGGATTGTGCATTCGTTAACGTGGATATCACAACGGTCGGTCAGTATCGCCCGCTGCAGATGCAGGGTGAGGCTCGTAACGTCCTGATTCAGGACAGCAACATGACCGGCGAGATCGGGGGGATCCTACGCTACGATAAGGGTTTTAAAGCGTATGACATGGTTTTCCGTGATTCGATGATCGGTCCAGACTTTCCCTACCTCCCCTTGGGCTGGGAGAACGATGAAATCAAGATCTACCCCTGGGTAACCTATGATTAATCGGGATTGATCAGAACCGGCGTACTATGACGATTGATGATGTCGTAAGACATGCGTTGGGCCATGCGAGATGGTCGGTCCAGCAAGCTTTCCCGCCGAAACCGAGGCACTATGCGGATCCTATTGGTCACATCATCATTGCCATGGCCCACGCACGGCGGAGGAAATCAACGGACCAATCTGCTTCACCGCTCTCTGAGTGAACGTGGACAGGTCGATACCGTCATGATTTCACGCTACGGCAAAGTCGCCAGTGAAAAGTGGCAGGATGTCGTCAGTGGCTTTGGTGGCAAATTTGTCTACGAAGAGCGTCTGGCCGAACACCGCGCACCCTGGCGCTGGGCCGGCCACCTTTCAGGGAGCCTGCCGCACCGCTTGACACATATGATCTGGGGATGGGGTTGTGATTTCATGCCTGACCGGATGGTTGCGTCGCAGTTGCGCAGCATGGTCGAGAAAGAAAATTATGACATCATCGTAGGTAGATACATGTGGGCCCTTGCTCGAAGCGGTGTGATGGGAATGCGCCCGACACTGCTGGACGTGGATGATTTTGAGACCGACGTGATTGAGGCCAATCTCGAAGCACGGCAGCCCAAGGGGTTGCAGCGGAAATGGATCGAGCGGCGATACCGCCAAGTGGCGCGGATTGAGCGGAAGATCCTGGATGCCTGCGATCATGCGTGGGTTGCTAAGGCTGGCGATATCAAGCGGGTCGGACATGACCGAAGCAGCATCCTGCCTAACATCCCCTTTGTGAAGGCGGGCCAGGCAGGTGTACAACCCTGCCCGCCGAATAGTGAATCCAAGAACATTCTGATGGTTGGCACGCTTGAACACCCTGTCAACACCCGTGCGATCGAAGTTTTTCTTGCAGGTCCGTGGCGGCAGATTGTTGAGCAGGTCCCTGATGCGAAGTTTCACATCGTAGGGTCAGGGATGACCGAGGAGATGCGTAACAGATGGGGAAGTGTTGTTGGCGTGCGTCCGATCGGATTCGCAGAAGATCTGAGGCAGGCCTACTCGGACGCCGCGTTTACAATCGTCCCGATCCACGAAGGTGGCGGCACGAAGATCAAGGTTCTTGAATCGATGCTTTATGGACGATGCTGTGTTTGTGCACCGCATTCGCTAAGAGGCTATGAGCATGTACTTGAAAATGAGCGTTCGATCATCGTTGCAGACGATGCCCCCGCACTGGTCGATCGTTGCGTTTCCTTACTCAATGACCCCGCAAAACGCTTGGCAATTGCCCAGGAGGGCGAGCGACAGGTACGGAAGCATTTCTCCGTACAGCACTTTATGGACACGGTGCTCTGTGCGGTCGATAATGTCATCGGCGGGCAGCAGACCCGCGGCGAAACAGGCGGGAATAGTTCTTTCCTCGCGGCCAGTTGATCGATCAGGGCATGAAAATACTCGTTGCGATAGCGAACTACGGTAGCGGCAGCCGGCAATATGTCGATCAAGTGCTTGATGCCTATCGTGCCATGTCCCATGATGTGGATCTGGTCATTCTCTCGAATATTCCCAAGGACATGGGAGAGGATGTCGAGGTCAAGGTTGGCTTGCCTGCGAAGAACCCGTGGTCGTTGCCCTTTGGACACAAGAGGCTTTTCGCAGATCGTATCGATGACTATGACTTGTTTATCTATTCAGAAGATGACATTCTCGTCAGCGAGCACGCGATCAATTCGTTTCTGGACGTAACGCCGCATCTCAAGCCGGATGAAATCGCGGGCTACATGCGCGTAGAGTACGAGGCCGACGGCAGTGTGTCCTACGACATGGTGCACTCGTTTTATAGATGGGATCCGAGGACTGTTTGCGAGCGGAATGGCGATTTGTATGCATGGTTCTCAAACGAACACGCAGCAGCCTACATCCTCACACGCGATCAGCTTCAACGCTGCATTGATTCAGGCGGTTTTCTGGTTGAGCCCTACGAGCATCGCTACGATCTACTCTGTACCGCCGCGACCGATCCATACACCTCCTGCGGAATGACTAAGCTCATTAATCTCTCGCGGATCGAGGACTTTTTCATCCACCATCTGCCGAATAAGTACCTCAACGTATTTGGGATAAATGCTGAAGCGATGTCTTTGCAGATGGATGCGCTCCGAAAGATTGCTCGGGGGGAAATGCAGGCCGAGGTCTTACTTGAGGTGGAAAACCGTCTGCCCGCTTCTCATGGCTCGAAAATGGTGTATGCAAAGCCCGACCCTGAGGTGCTTGCGGCAATTGGGCCTGAGCCCCGCGATGTGCTGGTCATAGGTGCAGGCCATGGTGATCTAGAGCGAGAATTGTTGGCGCGGCATCACCGCGTATCAGCCGTGCCCGTCGATTGTGTGATCGGGCACGTCCTCGGCACGCAAGGTATCCAAGCGCTGCCAGCCGACCTGCGCCGTTCATGCAAAGCTTTGGCGGGGCAGCAATTTGACCTGTTAGTCTTCCCGGAATCACTGCACCTGTTTGAGAATCCCGTAGAGGTCCTTCAGTCTTACCGGACATTCCTCAGGCCCGAGGGACAGTTATTGTGCACCATCCCAAACACGGGGGGGGTTAAGGCTTTCCGCAGCCGCTTGAAAGGCGAGCTCGGGTTCAAGGTTCTCGGCGATTATCAATCGACAGGGACCCACCATACCACCCGTTCAAATATCATCCAATGGCTTCAGAAGGCCGGTTTTGGCAAGGTTGACGCTAAGGGCCTGATGTCACAGAAGCGGGAAACAATCAATCGTATATCGCTTGGCCTCGCCTCCGGCATTCTCGCTGACCGGTGGCTTGTTAAGGCTGAGTGATACCACGGTCAATAGACGATAACTAGAATGATTAAGCATCTGCTCCATTTTGCCGACATGACAGACAGGCAACATAGTTGTCCGATTGACGTCTGATAATGTGGCGATGCAGAACTACGATCGTGATGTGCGATCCGTTCAGGGAACGATTTTATGTTGGATTCGCAACCCAGAGAGATGGTCTTAGAGGCCGGCCGTGTGGAGCGGCAGTACTGGCGTGATCTGTGGCGATACCGCGAGTTGTTTTACTTTCTCGCTTGGCGGGATATTCTCGTTCGCTATAAGCAGACCGTTGTTGGTGTGGCCTGGGCGGTGATTCGTCCATTATTGACGATGCTGATCTTGACGGTTGTCTTTGGCAAGCTTGCCAAGATGGAATCCGGCGGCGTGCCATATCCAATCCTTGTTATGTGTGGCATGCTGCCCTGGCAGTTCTTCTCGACCGCGATGTCTGAGAGTGGGCAGAGCTTGGTCCGAAACTCGGGCATGGTATCTAAGGTGTATTTCCCCCGACTGATTATTCCGGCCAGTAGTGTCATCACCAGTCTGGTTGACTTTATGATCTCCGCAGCCATTCTCGTCTGCATCATGATCTATTACCAATATGTGCCCGGCTGGGAAGTTATCTTTCTGCCGTTTCTGGTTGCCTTAGCTTTTGGCGCTGCGTTCGGCATCGGGGTCTGGGTTTCCGCACTGATGGTTCGATACCGAGACTTTCGCTTCATCCTGCCATTTGTTGTTCAGTTCGGCCTGTACATCTCGCCGGTCGGTTTCCAGAGTGGGGTTGTCCCTGATCAGTACCGCCTGCTGTATTCAGTCAACCCGATGGTTGGCGTGATCGATGGTTTCCGTTGGGCTGTTCTGGGTGGGGAGCACGCGATCTACATGCCGGGCATTGTGATGTCTGTGGTCCTTGTCTTCCTGATGATTTACTCCGGGATCTGGTTCTTCCGCAAAACCGAGAAAACGTTTGCCGACATCATTTAGGGCCACGCCGATCCGAGCATTGAACATGACTGACACCGCAATCAAAGTCGAAAATCTCGCGAAGAAATACGTCATTGGTAAGCATTTGCAGAATGGCGATGGGCTTCGTCACGTGATACAGAACGCCGTCAGCGCCCCGGTGCGCTGGGCATCAAACGGGTTCCGCCGTGATCCGAAGACCTACGAAGAGTTCTGGGCTCTGAAAGGCCTTTCGTTTGAGGTCGGTGTCGGCGAAGTCGTCGGCATCATCGGCCGTAACGGCGCGGGCAAGTCTACGCTTCTGAAACTCCTCAGCCGTATCACTGAGCAGACCGAAGGGAAAATCACTCTTCGCGGTCGAATGGCCAGCCTGCTTGAAGTTGGTACGGGTTTCCATCCTGAGCTTACTGGTCGGGAGAACATCTTCCTCAACGGCGCGATCCTGGGCATGACCCGCGTCGAGATCAAGCGCAAATTTGACGAAATTGTCGACTTTGCAGAGGTCGAGCAATTCCTGGACACTCCTGTCAAGCGCTACAGCAGTGGTATGTATGTTCGCTTGGCTTTTGCGGTCGCTGCGCACCTTGAGCCAGAGATTCTGGTCGTTGATGAAGTTCTTGCGGTTGGTGACATGAGCTTCCAGCGTAAGTGCCTTGGCAAGATGGACGAGGTCTCTAAGGAAGGCCGAACGGTCCTGTTTGTCTCGCATAACATGCAAGCCGTTACCAGACTATGCGATCGCTGCATCCTGCTGCATCATGGATCCATTCTCGAAGATGGTCCTGCCCGGGAAGTCACCGCTTCATATATGGGACTGGGCGTGGAGAACACCAGTGAGCGGAAATGGGGACTTGGGGCGCGAATCCCTGGTGACGATGTTGTTCGGCTGCTTGGCGTTCGGATTATCAACGATGCGGGGGAGTTGCAGAACAGTTTCGACATCCGCAATCCCGTTGGCGTCGAGATGCACTACGAGATCCTGAAGGACGGCTTCCAATTCCTGCCGCACTTCCATGTCGTCAATGATGAAGGCACGCTGTTGTTTATTGCAAACGACTTGGATCCTCAGTGGCGCGGGCGGCAGCGGCCTGTAGGTGAGTACCGCAGTGTTGGCTGGATCGACGGGAGCATGCTTAATGAAGGCACGTACTCGGTCGGAGCAGCGATGCTATCGCTTGACCCAAGCATAATTCGATTCCACGAGCGCGATGCCGTGTTATTCCGAACGGTCGATGATGCCGAGGCGTTGGATACCTCACGGGGTGATTATCCGGCCCCGATGCGGGGGATGATCCGTCCAGCCCTGCGTTGGGAAACAACATATACACAGGGATCTGCCGTGAAAGCGGGCTGAGACCACTATGCCAACCCCAAACTCAACAGTTGGCCGACCGATGTATTCACCAAGTAAAACAATCGATAGAACGCAGCAGACGTCTATTCAGATGAACGGAGGCATTTGATGAAAGCGGTAATTTTCGCAGGCGGCTTAGGTACGCGTATTTCCGAGGAGACCTCGATCCGGCCTAAACCAATGGTTGAGATCGGCCAACGCCCAATCCTCTGGCACATTATGAAAATCTATTCCTATTATGGAATCAACGATTTCATTATCTGCTGCGGATACAAGGGCGAGGTCATCAAGGAGTACTTTGTCAATTACCGGATGAAGTCATCGACCGTCAGCATTGATCTGAATACAAACGATGTACAGATCAGTACAGATAACATGGAACCGTGGCGAATCGTCATGGCCGAGACCGGCGCCAACACGATGACCGGTGGCCGACTCAAGCAGGTCCGCGATTTCATCGGTGATGAAACGTTTTGCCTGACCTATGGTGACGGTGTCGCAGACATCAATGTCAAGGCTCTCGTTGACCTGCATAAGCAGCAGAACAAGCTCTGCACCATGACAGCTGTACAGCCGCCCGGTCGCTGGGGCGCGTTCTCTCTTGGGGATGACGATGTCGAGGTCAAGCACTTCCGCGAGAAACCTGAGGGCGACGGAGCCTGGATCAACGGCGGCTTCTTCGTCTGTGAGCCCAAGGTGATCGACTACATAGAAGGCGATCAAACTGTTTGGGAACGTGAGCCGATGTCGAATATCGCGCACGACGGTGAAATGGTCGCGTACAAGCACGCCGGTTTCTGGCAGCCCATGGACACGCTGCGAGACAAGAACCTGCTGGAAAGCCTCTGGGAATCCGGCAAGGCGCCGTGGAAGGTCTGGTGATTGATCTCTTGAGATCGATTCAGTGAACTTCGTCTGATTGAGCAACCGACAGTGCGGTGAGACGTATGGCAGGCACGATGAATAAAGCATTCTGGAACAACCGATCCGTTTTCCTCACCGGGCATACGGGCTTCAAGGGCACATGGATGTCGCTGTGGCTGCAGCAGATGGGCGCGAAGTTGACCGGTTATGCGTTGGCGCCGGACACCACGCCGAGCATGTTTGAGGTGGTCCAAGCGGACCAAGGCATGAACAGCATTATCAATGACGTTCGCGATCTTGCGTCGGTTCAGGATGCGATGCAGGCGGCTGAGCCCGAGGTCGTGATCCACATGGCCGCGCAGCCGCTGGTCCGTGATTCATATATTTATCCTGTCGAGACCTTTGACACCAACGTTATGGGTACGGTGAACGTGCTTGAGGCATGCCGCAACTGCCCTACGGTGCGTTCGGTTGTTGTTGTGACAACCGACAAGTGTTATGAAAACCGTGAGTGGGTCTGGGGTTACCGTGAGGACGAGCCGATGGGCGGGCATGACCCGTACTCGGCCAGCAAGGGCTGCACCGAACTCGCGGCTGCTGCCTACCGTAAGTCTTTTTTCGCTCAGGCAGACGGCATGCACCCTGCGCTGTTGGCGACGGCCCGTGCGGGCAACGTCATTGGTGGAGGCGATTGGGCCAAGGATCGGCTGATTCCTGACATCGTCCGTGCCTTCAGCGACAGTGAAAAAGTGATCATCCGAAGTCCCAACGCCGTCCGCCCCTGGCAGCATGTATTGGAGCCGGTTTCGGCATACCTGCTGCTCGCAGAGAAGCTTTACAGCGATGGCGAGCGTTACGCTGAGGCATGGAACATCGGCCCATTGAATACAGACGCGCAGCCGGTGTCCTGGATCATGGAGCGGATGATCGATTGTTGGGGAGATGGTGCCGCATGGGAACTCGACAAGGGGGCGCAGCCTCACGAGGCCCAGGCATTGAATCTGGATATCAGCAAAGCGCAGAAATACCTCGGTTGGGATCCCACGCTGAGTCTCTCACAGGCAATCGATTGGCTCGTGACGTGGTATCGTGCGTATTACGGGAAGCAAAAGGATATGCGTGAGTTGACGTTGTCTCAGATCGAAGCGTTTATGCAAGGATCAGCTGAGGCAGGCACCGCCTAAACCACAAAGTAGACGTATATGAAGTTCGAAGACGCTCCTATCGAAGGGCTGAAGATCGTTACGATGGAGCCGGTCCGCGACGATCGTGGACACTTTGCGCGTAGCTATTGCATTGAAGAGTTCGCCAAGGTGGGGATCGATTACAAGATTCTGCAGTGCAATCAGTCCTTTAATCACAAGAAGGGCACGATCCGCGGGATGCACTGGCAAAACGAGCCGCATCAGGAGACGAAGTTTATGTCCTGTTCGCAGGGGCGCATCTTCGATGTGGCGGTGGACCTTCGCAAAGACTCGCCGACTTATCTGCAATGGTTTGGTATCGAATTGACAGATCGTCAGGACACGATGTTATATGTGCCGCAGGGGTTTGCGCACGGCTATCAGACGCTCACGGACAATGCGATGGCGGTGTATTCGGTGGGGGTGACCTACCACCCCGAATCGGCCGATGGCATGCGGCATGACGATCCCGCGGTTGGGATCGATTGGCCGATCAAGGAGGCGATCCTGTCGGACCGAGACCGTCAATGGCCGCTGCTTGATTCGACAGGCGAAAGACCCGTGTCTGCGTAATGGGATCGAAATAGGCATGCCCGCCCAATGGGCAGAAGGTGATTGAGCTATGTTAATCGTTGATAGTGCTTTGGAAGCACGCGAGAAGGACGGGAATCCGATTCGAGTGTCCCTCTTTGGTGCCGGCCAGATGGGCCGCGGCATGGTGGTTCAGATCGAAAAGTACCTGCAGGGTATGACCGTTGCGGTGTTTTATAACCGTACGCTCTCCAAGGCCATCGATGCATTCAAGGCGGCGGGGGTGTCCGACCCTGTGGAAGCGACTTCGCTGAAGCATGCCAATGAATTGATCGCACAGGGCAAGCACGTCGTAACGGACGACCCATCCATCGCATGCCAGGCGGATCAGGTCGAGGCAATCCTTGAGGTGACTGGTGACGTCGAGTTCTCTGCCAGCGTAACACTTGATGCGATCGCACACGGCAAACATATCATCCTGCAGAACGCCGAACTCGATGCGACTGTCGGTCCGATTCTTAAACGCAAAGCCGAGCAGGCAGGTCTGGTCTACACGAACGCAGACGGGGATCAGCCCGGCTGTACCCTGAACCTGTTCCGTTGGGTCAAATCGATTGGCGTGACGCCTGTTCTCGCAGGAAACCTCAAGGGCATCTTGGACCCATATCGCACCCCGGAGACCCAAGCAGCCTTTGCTGCCGCGAACGGGGTGACGCCACAGATGGCAACGAACTTTGCAGATGGCACCAAGCTCTCATTTGAGATGGCGCTGATCGGAAACGCGACAGGCTTTGGGCCGCTGCAGCGTGCGATGCGTGGGCCAGAAGCCAAGTTTGTTCATGAGGCGATCGACCTGTTCGATGCGGATGAACTTCTGGCTAGTGGCGGGTGCATCGATTACCTGCTTGGTGCCGAGCCCGGGCCGGGCGTGTTTGTGCTTGGTCACGAGCCGGATCCAGCACGGGCGGAATACCTGCGCTACTTCAAAATGGGCAATGGGCCACTTTATTGCTTCTATATCCCTTACCACCTGCCGCACCTTGAGTCGCCGCTAAGTGTGGCGCGCGCGGTGTTGTTTCAGGACCCAACGGTCACGCCCATCGGCGCACCGGTCGTCGATGTGATCTCACTCGCAAAGCGTGATTTGAGAGCCGGCGAAGAGCTCGATGGTATCGGAGGCTTCACCTGCTACGGTGTGGTTGAGAAATATGCTGTCTCACGCCAACAGGAGTTGCTGCCAATCGGGCTTAGTGGGGGGTGCCGATTGAAGCGCGACATTGCGAAGGATCAGCCAATCTCTTATGCCGATGTTGAGCGGCCTCAGGCGAACCTGTCGGATCAATTGCGACTAGAGCAGGAATCGGTCTTCGTTTAATCGATGCTGTGTTGAACGTGATGCCCGCCTTGGATGATTGTGCCGATACGCATCATCGCATTAATTGCGGGCAGCGTTCTCTTCATACTCAATATAGACTTGAACCCATTGTCGTAACGACTCGGGGGTTTGACGGAACGTCGTGGCATACCCATATAAACGCTCAACGTAATACAGTTTGAGGTATTTATCAGCGTTCTCAATTATTTCCAATGCCATCGCTTTATTTTGCGATTCAACTCTATT
Source organism: Phycisphaeraceae bacterium (assembly GCA_049611445.1). Classification (GTDB taxonomy): domain Bacteria; phylum Planctomycetota; class Phycisphaerae; order Phycisphaerales; family Phycisphaeraceae; genus JAHQVV01. The sequence continues at coordinate 10,905 of JBMZAP010000023.1, forward strand.
GGCGAGTTCTCGGATTCCCTGTTCAATACTCTCGATCAGGTTGTCTTCAGATTTGCCCGTCCATAAGTGTGAAAAGAAGAAGGTGAACAGGTCGAACAGCAGGCTCTGCTGGCCGATGCCCTCCCAGTCCGTCAGCATGACCCCTTTGTCGGTTGTGAAAAGGTTGTACAGGTGAAAGTCGCCATGGGCGAAAACCAGTGAGACCTCTTCATTTGAAATCTCCTGCAGCGATGTGAGCGCATCATCAAAAAAGTTCTGCGCGAGATGCCCTGTCTGAGCATCCTGGTCGGTGATTCGGTCAATCTCGGACTGAATCGAGTCGGGCATGTGCTCGATATACGTGCTGATCTTCACGCGCGTCTCGGGATGCAGTGTCGCAAGATCAGCTAGCGTCGGGGCGATCTCAGATGAATAGATCCTCATAAAATCTCGAGTTGTTTCCGGCGAAAAGTACATGCCGGTCTTTCCCATCATCATCTCTTCCTGGTACCAAGCTTCCTCCTCGCTTGATTTGATGAGTCTGGGGGCGAAGGAGTGTTCTCCAATCATCGATTGGTGCTTCAACTCTTTCGCAATGAGATCTTTGTCAGTCGTGTCGTCATAGATTTTTGTGACGACTCTAGCATAGGGATCAAATAGCTTATAGCCATTGTTGACGCGCAGACACCATGCGCCACGCATGGGCAGTTCAAATGAAGCTGCGTATCGCTTGGTTCCGCTGCGATGAAGAAAGAGCCTCAACAGGCTTGGGCCATTGACAAATGAAGGACATGTTTTGCGATGCAGTGCAGCAAACAGCATCAGCCTGAACACACTTTGCTGTGTGCAGAAGTATTTGCCACCGATCGAAACGTACTCGTAGCTTTTCATTCAACTTGAGCCGATGATGACTTATGCGGTACGCAATCGGGCAGTAGGAGGCATTGGGTGGGCCGCTAAGTATGTTTGCTGTGTTTTCTGAAGATGGAGTGGGTTGGGTGGCAATATTGTAGTGGGAAGGTACCGAAGGAAGAATTGTATTGCATGATTTGTGTCAATGTGGATAGAGCGGATGGTCGATAGTGCTATCCTTGTCTTCCGGTTCGATTTTATTGTTCTGTGTACTGATCATCCTACGCCTGCGGTCGTGCTGGCGGCTACAGGCAATTGAAAGTCAGGAAACGTAAAGCACGATTCTTCATCTCAACTGGATTCACTCTGAAGAGCGATTGTTATGCGATTTTAGGCTTGGAATGAGCGGCGTCGTCTTGCAAAGATCAGTGAGGAGCCTGCCAAGACTAGAACGACACTGGAAGGTTCGGGGACCAGTACGCTGGCACTTGCGTTGTACCAGACATTGGCCATGACGGCGTAACCCAGATCTGTCGGGTGGATGCCTGAATCAAAGCTGCCCGGACCATCGCCAAGGAGGTTGGCATTAAAGCCCGTGTAGATGGTTTCGTCGGTGCCTAAGGCACCTTCGTCCCAAGTAGACTCGTCAAATCCTAATCCCCAGTCGACAAAGTCAGTTCCGCCCGATTCGCTGTCTGGTGAGATCAACGCGGTCAATGCACTAACATCACCGCTGGTGAACAGGTCTGCTAACCAATCGAGGTCGAGTTCATTGACTGTAATCGAGAACATATCGACATAGTGATATGTAACGGAGGACCCGGCGTCGTTAAGCGTGGCATTATTGTCCAGCAGGTCCTTGACTTTATTGTTGTACTCACCGACGCCGTTGTAAGTATTCAGCGAGCCTGCTGCTCCACCACCTTGAAGGCCGAAGTCTTCAAACAGCGGGATAATACCTGCCACAAAGACATGCGATTGGCTGTTGGCCACGCTTGCCTTGTTGAGTTGGGCGTGGACACCTTCAGGATTTGCGATGGTCGGGAATGAACCTGTCGCACCGGTGACGTTGGTTGATATGCCAACGGTACCGGCCAGCAGCAGGTTTTTCATGGCGTCAAATGCGTTGTCGACACCATAGAGGCCGCCACCATTCAAAGAGCCGCTTTCGGTCGGGCCCGGCACGCTATTGGTGCCGGCATGGATAAACATGGCATCCAACTTGCCATTGGCGGGATTGAATGCTGCCAGGTTTGAAGTTGGGTCAGCAGTGATATTGTGGACCGCACGTAGCATGCCGGGGCGGTCGGTGCTGAGGTCGCGGTCGTGCTGGGCCTGACCGCCACTTTGGCCCCAGTGTTCGGTGTCGGTGCCTGTTCCGCTGGAGCGATTGCCAATGAAGTTCAAGTCAAACGCAAGGTTGCTGGCTGCGAGGTTTTCGTAATAGAAGCGGTAGCCGCCAACTTCTGCGGCGACATCGTTCACGCCGACCGTGATCGAGTCGCCAAGCGGATTCACGTTGATTGCAGCTGAGGCCTGGCCGACCGAAAATGCTGCCGAAGCTAGTGTCAGAATGCGTAAGGGCGGCGCAATCTGACTGATCAGCCTAATTGTCGGTACCTGAATTCTTTCTCTCATCGCGAAATCCTCTCTCTCTTCCTTTGAATCACAGGACCGGCCCCCTTGGGTTATAGCATACAGGGGAGGTCCCATAATACCAACTGCCGTTAGGCCATTGAGCAATATTGTTCCATTTTAAACTACGTTACGGTTTGCCCTTACGCAAATAAATTTCAATGGTTTTTGCACTACACCGATCCGTTGATCTTCCCCAGATTTCTGTATTGCGCAATGTCGCCGCAGATGCTAACATAATACGAACATGCGGCGATTTGATCCGGTCCACACCGCTTATGGAGAGCTTGCTGCGAATGAGGTAAGCCAGAAATTTCGTACAGGCCTTGCTCGCCAATTTGGGGCGTAGGGGCATGCAAAATGGCGTGGCCGGCCTTCGTATGACATCCAAAATGGTTCATGGTTCATTCTGTTTCATGCTTGCTCATATTCGAAAGCATCTCAAAGCCAGGCTCGTAACCCGATTCTCGCATCGTTAGTTCTCTGTGCGATGTGATGGGTTTTGCCAAACATGTGGTATATCTTAAGTGTCAATTTATCGAGGCGATTTCAATGGCATGCTGCAAAGTCGTCGCTAATGAGTGATGAGCATACGCTTTTGAAGTTGCCAATTCGTTTTAAGGTTTCGGGTCCCGCTTGTTTTCATCGAGTTAAATCAAGATGCTGAAAGAAAAAACATTTCGTACGTCCGCGCGTATTGCCCATAAACTCGGTGTCGCTGAGGCGGCTCGGCGCATCCTTCGCAATACGCCGAGCCCGATTTCGAAGGCGATAAGGAAGCATGAAATCGTTCATCGTATTAAGCTTGTTGATGGCCAAGCGATCGACGAGGCTATGCGGAAGGTTGTAGGGCTGGTGCAAGAGCAAAGCATCGATGTTGAGAACTACTTCGAATTTGGTGTTTACAACGGATCAACACTCATTGCGATGACGCGGGCCTTGGAAGCGGCTGATCTTAATCATGTCCGAGTGTTTGGATTTGACACGTTTGCAGGCTTACCCGAATTTGCCAGTTCTGATTGTCACGGTCACTGGAAGCCAGGGGATTTCAATTCCTCCATCGATTTTACCCGTTCGGTTCTGGAGCATGAACGGGTCGATATGAGCAAGGTCGAGTTGGTGAAAGGGCTGTTCAGCGATTCGTGTTCGCCTGATTTTATTCAGCGGCGTAATATCAAGAAGGTCTCGTTGGTGATGATCGATTGCGACTTGTACCAGTCAACTGTTGATGCATTAGCGTTCTGCAAGGATGTTTTTGCGGACACCTCGATCGTAATGTTCGATGACTGGTTTCCTCTAGCCGACCGGAATGAGGGCGAAAAGCCGGCTTGGAACGAGTTTCTCGCTGCGAATTCTGAGTGGAAAGCTGACGAACTTTTCACATACGCACCTCACGGCATAGTGTTTAAGCTAACCCGCGTCGCACCTTAACGCGGTTGGGCTTTGGCCGCTGATAGAGTTAGTTCAGGTGCCTGTTCTTCCGCAGAGCCTTTTCATCTTTGCTCCAAGGCTTGCTTTGCTTGTTAATCATGTCTGGTCCATCGCATTTGCCGGGGTAAAGAGTTACAGCCGAACACTCGATATTGTGGATATAAACAGGCCTTTGCTGTGCGATAACGTTGCGATTCAGCGTTTTTATTGGACACTCTTCGTGAGTTTTCGCATGATAGGCATGCGGGGTTTTGAGGTCCGGTCTGTTTCACCTATGCTGACTGATCGCAGGTGGCACGGAGATCTGCTGAGTTTGGATATAAGATGGGCAAATCAATCCTTCCAGACAACGCGGCAATGAGCAGTTCTGGAGCGACGAAGCGCGTGTGCGTCGCCACGCCATTAGGCAGCGAGCCGAAGCTTGAATATACGTCTGATGAAAAAATCAGTCTTGCGCACCTGCACTATTACCTGGGCAAGTACGACAAGTACATGATTACGCCGCGAGGGGTAAAGTCATACCATCCCGGCTATGAGGCCCGCGAATTTGATCACAAGTACTTCGGTAGTGTTGCAGCTCACTGCGCTTTGCAGATGAGCGAAGACTTCTTCGAGGGTTTTGCCGACTACGACTACATCTTCATGTATCACTTGGACTGCCTCGTTTTCTCCGACAAGCTGGAATACTGGTGCGATCAGGGCTGGGACTATATTGGGGCTCCCTGGATGCCGGGTAAGGACGCGCCATGGGTCGATGAGCCGCGTGTCGGGAACGGCGGCTTCGCGCTCTTTCACGTTCAAAACTGCCTCAAGGCGCTACGGTCCAACCGATATAACGTTGATCCCATCGAGAATATTCGACGTACCTGGAAGCAGGCGCCAACTTTGTCGAGCAAGATCAAAAAGTCGCCAAGAATGATGGCTCGATTCCTGACGCCTTTTAATGGCGTGAATCAGTACATTCGCACCATGTTGAATGAAGGCCGCGGTTCTGATTTTTTCTGGGCCGATGATGCAGTACGATTTTTCCCTGATTTCCGCGTAGCCGATGTTGATTCAGGGATGCGATTTTCATTTGAGACCGAGCCCCGGACATGTTTTGAATTGACCAATGGGCAGATGCCTTTTGGCTGTCATGCATGGGCTCGATACGACCGTGCGTTCTGGGAGCCGCACTTGTTAGATACATCCGCTCCGCTGGCGAGCGCAAGTTAAGGGCGATTTTTTAAGGCAAGCGGGTAAGGCTGGTCTTGCGAGGCCGTACGGTACAGAGGTGAGAAAAGAATGGCTAGGCTGGTCTTACCTTTACAATCGATGGTTTCGCATATGTCGTTGGCAACACTCATCCACAAGACCCTGAACGTGAGGCATCGGTTGTATTACCACTGGCGACGCTTTTGGTGCCGATTCAACGGGCCGCGAGGCTTAGGCCGGTTCGCTGCGCGTCTTGCAGGCTGGGGCCTGGCGCCATATCACGGCCGGATGTCTCTGGCGAAGTTGTTTCCCCGCGGTTATGTCCGTCCCTCCGCACATGCATCGCACCCCAATATTCGTTGGGGCAAGCATAACTATGTCGGCGACAACGTCATCATGCTTCTCTTTTACTCGGGTGCGGGACAGATCGTCCTTGGTGATCGTGTCTATCTGATCGGTGACTCGATGATGCATTGTGGATCGGGCGGATCCATCACCATTGGTGATGATTCGCACATTCAGCCCGGCGTCCGGATGCACGCGTTTGTCAGAGATATCGAGATCGGGTCACAAGTCGAGATAGCCGCTGGCTGTGCAATCTATAGCTACAACCACGGTATGGAAGTGGGGCAGCCAATCATGGAGCAGAAACTCACCTCCCGTGGGCCTGTCTCGATTGGAGATGGTGCCTGGCTGGGGCACGGGGTGACGGTATTGTCCGGCGTGAAAATCGGTGCCGGTGCGGTGATTGCCGCAGGTGCGGTCGTTAATAAAGATATCCCGGAGAACGCCATTGCCGGTGGTGTGCCGGCGAAGGTCATCGGTATGAGGCCTGGTAGCGATCAGGCCTGACCCACATACGACGGCCATCCGAACAACCTTGCTTTGGAACTAGGACGTATGAAGCCATTGATTTCGATCTGCATGCCCACGCTCAACAGTGAAGCGTTTCTTGCGCCTCGCTTGGAGTCGATCCGCAGGCAGACAACGAGTAACTGGGAACTCGTTGTTGTTGATAGCCAGTCCGATGATGCGACGCTTACGATGATCGAGCAGTTCGCTGAGCAGGGCGGAACGGTTCGCGTCTTTCAGGGACCACGCGACGGGATCTATACCAACATCAACCGTTCGATCGAGTATGCGCAAGGCGACTATATTTACATCGCTACGAGTGATGATACGATGGCCGATGACTGTCTAGAGAAGATGGCCAAGTCGCTTGATCAGCACCCCTCATGTGGTATGGCACATTGCAATCTGCGGATGCTTGATGCCCAAGGCGGACCAGTCGAGGATGACTGGTGGCCGGTTCGCTCGACATTCGCCAGAAGCGCGGGTGAGATGCGGCATGCGACTCATGTACGACACGCGCCCTACGATGGTTTCCTGCATATGCTCGGCGAGACGGTCTATATTTCACTGACGCAATTGCTGATCCGCCGAAGCATGTTTGACCGCATCGGTATGTTTCGTTCGGATTGGGGTTCGATCAGTGACTATTACTGGGACATGCGTGCGGCATTGACCGCTGATACGATACATGTGAGTGATACTTGGGCGAGTTGGCGCGTCCATGAATCTCAGGCAACAAGCGGCGCGGCTGTAGGTCAGCAAGCTCATACAGAGAAGGTTGATGACATGATCAACTGTGCGCTGCGCGACTCAGCAGAGGATCTGCCTTCCGAGGTTCGCGCGAAAGTGGACGCGTGGTGCAGCGATGCACTGGAACTTCGACGTTTCCTGGGCGAGGTCCAGCAAGCGGGAAGCCGAGCGGCGCGGTGGGCGTTCTTGAGCAAGCAATTACTTTGTGGTTCCGGCCTGGCCAGAGATTATGTTCTCGGCAAGATGCTTCGGGACACCTCGATGGAAGAGCATTCCCCCAAGGTCATCGAAGGGTGGTTGAAATCGGTTGGTCTCGATCCGATTGGTCGTGCCACATTGTCATCTCCTTGACACTTCTGCTATTCGTTGGTCCAAATCACGTTACGTCGTTACTTCTGGCAGGGCAGATAAACGGGTGATCTGTGTTGTGGCGTTTTTGGGCATCATGCTGCGATTCTAATTTCGACATCGCCCCCCCCAATCAGGGGCTGCTTTGCCAGTGCAAGTCACTGGCCACGGGTGGGGTGGGCAGCCTTACTAATGAAGTCTGCTCGATCAGGGGTAGTTTTTGTCACATGAACTCGCCCACAGGTTGCAGTCGCCTCGATCGACACGGGTTCTCGGACTTTGCACTGCATTTCGCTATTTGTGGTCGTGTGGTGGGTGCTGGGGTGTTCTTCCGATCTGGGCGTCAATTTTTAACTTATCTTGCCCCGGCGGGCGTCCGATGAAGCTTAAACTAGAGCGTTCAGTCCGCTTCAGCGATGCGGGGCGGTGATCAGTATGCCGATGCAGGGAAACAGCGCAACAATCCGCCGCGAGCGTGTGGCCAGGAGGCGACCGCCTCAGGCTTTGTCGATCCCCAGTGATGAGCCTGCCTGGATGGGTTATCTGCTGGTGATCTTCATGATCACGCTGTTTATCCCCAAGTCGGTCGCGTTGAACCTGGGATCGGTTGCGCTGACGCCGACCCTTGCGAGTGCGTTGGTTCTTTTTCCCGTGCTTTTGTTCGGCGGTCGGATTCGATTTGTCTGGCCTGATCTGATTGTGGTGCTGTTTTTTCTGTCCGTCTTTTTCTCGATTATCCGTTCCGTTCCATTTGGCCCGGGTATCGAGAACTTTGGGCGCACGGTTCTTATTGCGGGCGTGCCTTATTTGGTCGGCCGATATGTCGGGTCGCGTCCTGGCACGTTCAACCCGTTTATGCGCCGGATGATGACCGTGATGGCGATCCTTGCTGTCTTTTTGCTCATCGAATCTGTTTTTCGCATCAATATTCACTCGATCATCTGGTCCGAGCCATACGCGCCTCACAAGGACATCCGTCTTGGTCTGACGCGAGCCTATGGCTGGACAAGCCACTCAATTATGTTGGGCGTTTCCTATGCGGTCTTTGTGCCTGTCATGCTGATCGCCGCGATCGAACGAATGCCACAGTTTGGCCGCTACAGGTGGCTGAAACTTGGACTACTTTTCATCGGCGTCTTTACCTCGCTGTCTACCGGAGCGTGGGGGCCAGCGGCCATGGCAGTCGCCTTGGTGATCTGGGATTACATGAAATTTATTAAGCCAGGCACGCGATGGGCGTTCACATTCTTTGGCAGCATCTCTTCGTACTTTTTGCTCGAGATGCTTTCAAATCGCCCGCTGCTCCGTATTCTGATGATGGAGCTACACCTGTCTGACCCAATGGCATGGTACTACCGTTGGCGACTCTTTGAGCGTGTCTATGCGGTGATGCCCGGCTATGAGTGGTTCGGTCATGGGTTGAAGCAACCAGAAAACATGATTGATGCATGGCAATGGTCAATCGACAACAACTATCTCGTGGTGCTGATGCAGTACGGCCGAATGGGCCTGACGCTGTGGATTGCCATCGCGGTGAGTGTCTTGGTCTATGGATGGAAGACGATCTGGAATGCTCCGGACACACCTTATCGACGCATTGCCCGTGCAGTCATGTTCGCGGTGGTAACCGTGGGCTTCACTCAGATCAGTGTCGCGATGTTCTCGACGGCTGAGATGCTGAACTGGCTGTTTCTGGGACTGGGCATCGGGATCGCTCAAGGATTGGGCGGTACCGCAGCAAATAGCAAGCGTGTTCCAAGGCGTCGGCCAATGAGTCAGAGGCCAACAAGCCCGAGTCCGACTACAGAGTTGGCAGGTTCGGGCACCTCTCAAGTGGCTTAAAACAGCGTGTACATGCAGCCATGACGAAATCTAAGGCGCCTGATGACTGAATCTAGTAACAACACAACGCAGCCCGAGGTCAGCATCCTCATCGTGGGTTACAACACGAAAGAACTGGTTGCCGATTGTTTGCGCGGTTTGTATGAGCATACGGTCGGCGTTGAATTTGAAGTGCTATATGTCGATTGCTCGGATGACGGATCTGTACAGATGCTGGCCCGCGATTTCCCGCAGGTGCGCGTGATTGAAAATAAACAGAACCTTGGCTTTGGGCGTGGGAATAACCTCTTGGCAAGGCATGCCAAGGGAAAAAGGCTGCTGTTACTCAATCCCGACACAATCATTTCAGACAACGCGATCGGTGAACTGAACGCGTTAGCCGATTCTGAACCCGACGCGGGCGCGTGGGGTGGCATGACGGTGCTTCCTGACGGCCGAGTTGACCCGGGCTGTAAGCAACCCGGGCCGGGATTGAAATACTTGGTCTATCGAATGGTCGGACTGCGGTCCGCAAGTGAAGCGGGATTAAGCAAAAACGCGGATATGCCACAGGAAGTGCCGGTCCTGACCGGCGCGTTCATGATGGTTCGCCGTGATGTCTGGCAGCAACTCAAGGGCTTCGACGAGAGCTTCTTCATGTACTGTGAAGAGACGGAGCTATGTCTGCGAATCTGGCAGTCGGGTAATCGGATTCTCATGACACCCAAATCACGGATCACCCACCTGGTCGGTAGCGGCTCGTCAGACAGTCCAACTCGTATGCTTGCAATGACAAAGGGCAATCGCCAAATGGCACGGAAGCACTTTGGCACACTGCACAACCTTTGTGATGGGGTTTTACGCTGGCTTTATAGTCTGACGCGTTACCTCGCGGGTATTATTCTGGTGCCGATCAAACCCGATAAGGCACGGCGCATGCGGGGTAAGCACCGCCTGGTCGTTTTCAGACTACAAGATTGGTGGTCAGGCTGGGAGAACACCCCGCAGTCTCAAAATTCGGAGGTATCCACAGCGAGTGAGACCACGAAGCCTGTGTCTAGCCGAGGTGATGCCGCATGATCAGTGTTGTTGTCCCTGCCTACAACGAAGAGGCGGTCATTGAACGCTCCCTCAAGCACCTGACTGATGGCGCGCCAGAAGGCGAACTCGAAGTGATCGTTGCCTGTAACGGTTGCCATGACCGCACTGCGGATTTGGCGCGGGCGTTTGGCCGGTCAGTGAAGGTCGTCGAAACCAAGGCCGCATCTAAGGTCGCAGCGATGAATTTAGGCGATCTCGAGGCGACCGGCTTCCCCCGTTTTTATGTCGATGCGGACGTGATCATGCCATGGGCATCGATCAAGGCTTTGGCCGATGAGATGCAGCGTACGGGTCAGCCCACGGGCGGGCCTCGGTTGAAGATGGGGTTGGAACACGCGAGTGTGGGTGTCAGGGCGTTTTATGCCGTCTGGATGAGGATGTCCTTCCACAAGGCCGGCATGGTTGGCTGCGGTGCTTACGCGTTGAGCGAAGCGGGTCGCGGACGATTTGGCGAGTTTCCGGACCTAATCGCCGACGATGGCTATGTCCGATCACTCTTCGTTGACAGCGAACGCGCTCTGCCCCCTGAGGGCTCGGGTTATGTTCTGGTCCAGAGCCCTGCAACACTCGGCGATCTGATCAAAATCAAGACTCGCAGCAGGCTCGGACTGGCACAGTTGAAACGATTTGCCCCTGACCAGACTGATCGGGGGCTTAAAAAATGCCGATTCTTCTACAAAGAGTTGCTTTTACGTCCCTGGCTTTGGCCGGCGGCGGTGGTCTACCTTTACGTGAACCTCCGGAGCCGCGCAAGGGCTGCCAGGCAGTTGGGGTCGATTGAAAGCTATGAATGGGAACGTGATGATTCGGCTCGGCAAGCCGCCGCAGCCGCCAATTAACAAACGATCAGGGGATAACCGTGAAGGTATCGATCTTTGGGATGGGCTACGTCGGAGCGGTCACCGCCGGCTGTCTTGCACGCAATGGCCACACCGTTGTTGGCGTTGATCCCGACACGCGCAAACTCGACTTCATCCGGCAGGGTAAGGCACCGATCCTCGAGGACGGTGTTGAAGATCTTATGCGTGAAGCGGCGGAGTCCGGCCGACTTACCGTTACCGACTCCTGTGAAGAAGCCATCAGTCAAACGGAGCTCTCGCTGGTCTGCGTCGGCACGCCCTCGGCACCCGACGGCAGCCTTGGCCTGATGTACGTTACCAAGGTCTGTGAAGAAATCGGGCAAGCGATCGCTAGGAAAGAAGGCAAGCATACGGTTGTTATCCGATCGACTGTCGTGCCGGGCACAACGCTGAATATTCTTAAGCCAATTCTTGAGGAACATGCCGGCGGCAAAGCGGGCGAGAAGTTCGGCTTGGCGATGAACCCCGAGTTCCTCCGCGAAGGGACCTCGATCAAAGACTTCTATGCGCCGCCTTATACCGTCGTGGGAACGGAAGATGAAGAGGTCTTCAGGCAGGTGTGTGAACTCTACAACGAGTCGGGCGGCGAGGAACTGCGTTGTACGATCCCCGCGGCCGAATCAATCAAGTATGCCTGTAACTTGTTCCATGCGACAAAAATTACATTCGCGAATGAGATCGGCACGGTCTGCAAGGCCGCAGGCGTCGACAGTCGCGAGGTCATGGAGATTGTCTGCCAGGACACCAAGCTGAATATCAGCGATAAGTACATGCGTCCTGGCTTTGCATTCGGTGGTTCGTGCCTGCCGAAGGATCTGCGTGCGTTCAGTTTTGTCGGGCGATCCAACAATACGCCGGTCACCATGTTTGACGCGATGCTCGACAGCAATCAGGAACAGATCCAGCGTGCGGCCGAGCGGATCATGGCGATGGGCTCGCGGCAGATCGCGATGCTTGGTGTCAGTTTTAAAGAGGGCACAGACGACCTCCGGGAGAGCCCGCTGATTACGCTGGCTGAGATTCTGATCGGCAAGGGCTATGACCTTGCGATCTACGACCCGAATGTCGAATACGCCTCGCTATTCGGATCCAACAAGCGATATATCGAGCAGCATCTGCCGCACCTCAAGCGGGCGTTGGTCTCTGCAGAAGTCGCCCTGAAGCACGGCCAGACCGTGGTCTTCGGACATAAGCACGAAGTCTATACGCCGTTGGTCGGGCAGGTCCGGGAGGATCAGGCGGTCTTCGACCTGGTTGGTATGTGTGGCCCGGAAGATATTGCCGGAACCTATGAAGGACTTTACTGGTAAGAACTATGTTGCGGTAGGTCTACGGGCAGCCGCAGGACAAGGAGGCCGCTTTGGCCGATCGTAAGGGACACATCGTTATCCTCGTTGAAAACCTGCCCGTACCGTTTGATCGGCGGGTTTGGATGGAGTCAACTGCGCTGACGCAGGCAGGCTACAAGGTAAGTGTGATCTCGCCGTGCCCACCGGATGATCCCGAACCGGACAAGGTGATCGACGGCATCCATGTGTATCGATTCCCGATGTACGAGGAACAGCCCGGCAAGCTCTATTACATCAAGGAGTTTGCCTACTGCCTGCGTGAGGTCGGCAAACGTGTCAAGCAGATCTGGAAAGAAGATCCGTTTGATGTGATCCAGACCTGCAACCCACCGGACACGTTCTGGTGGATTGCTCGCAAGTACAAGAAGCATGGCGTGAAGTTTGTCTTTGATCATCATGACCTCTGTCCGGAGCTCTATGAGTCAAAATTCAAGCGCCAGGACATCATGTGGAAAGGCTTGCGTTGGCTGGAGAAAAAGCAATTTGCAACGGCCGATGCTGTGATCGCAACCAATGAGAGCTACAAGGAAGTGGCGATGGGGCGTGGCGGCAAGCGGGATGAGGATGTTGTGGTTGTTCGCAGTGGTCCGAAACTGGATTTGTTCCAGCCGGTGCCGGCTGAGCCTGAACTGAAGCGTGGCCGAAAGAATATGGGTGTATACCTCGGCGTGATGGGCAAGCAGGACGGCGTGGACTATGCATTGCGTGCGATCCGCTACGCGGTCGATAATGGCTTGGCTGATACGAGTTTTACATTCGTTGGTAAAGGCGATGCTTTCGACAGCCTGCAGGAAGAAGCACAGCAACTGGGCTTATTTGAAGATGAACTGGTGAAGTTCACTGGCCGAGTTTCGGACTTGGATCTGCGACGCTATCTCTCAACAGCAGACTTCGGGATCGCTCCGGATCCAAATGACCCACTGAATAACTTGTGCACGATGAACAAAATCATCGAGTACATGGCGATGGGCTTGCCGATCGTGAGCTTTGATCTTAAAGAGAGCCGGTTCAGTGCGCAGGATGCCGCGGTGTATATCCCCGACAACGATGAGCAGGCGATGGGGCAGGCGTTTATTGATCTGCTAGCCGATCCAGCTAAGCGTGAACAGATGAGCGTCTTTGGCAAGCAACGTGTGGCAGAAGGCCTGAGCTGGGACCAGAGTCAGACGGTACTGATTGATTTTTATGATCGACTTCTGGGGCACCAAACTGTGAAGCAGGAGACCGAAGCATCGCGCCTCTGTGCATGAGTGCTGTTTCGATTCGGTGAAGTGATATGAGTCAGACGACGCTGACATCCCAGCCGATAGCCGAGCCGACCACCGGCGGCAGTTGGTGGTTGCGGCATCGGGTGCTGTTAACGCTGGCGCTCATGGTGCTTGCGGTATTTGCATGTCGAGATGCATGGATGGATATCGTGCGCATCGTCCAGAAGGACGATGAGGCGAGCCATATCCTCCTTGTGCCCCTTGTTTTTGCACGTATCGCGTGGGTCCGCCGCGGCCTTCTAAAGGATTGGCAGTCGACTATTTCGCTGTGGGGTATTGCGATTGCATTTGCCGGCGTTGGCTTCTGGCTCTATGGCAATATCAAGGCGATGCAGGTGGTCTGGCATTTTGGCGCGATCCTCACACTCGTTGGCGCGTTCGTCAGTATTCAGGGCTTAGCCATTGTTCGTCGCCTCTGGCCAGCCTTTCTTGTTCTGCTTTTCCTGATGCCGATGCCAGGCACGATCCGTCACCCGCTTGCGCTATTCCTGCAGAATGTTTCAGCGCAGGCCACCGAGGTCGTTACGATCGCGCTGGGGTTTGATGTTGCTCGCAACGGGAATCTCCTGATCATCAACGATTATCCCGTTGGTATCGCCGAGGCATGTAATGGCATGCGCATGGTGTCAATGCTGATCCTCGTCGTCTTCGCATTTATATTCTCTGAGAATGTTCGGCCATGGGTTCGTATTCTTTTGATCGCGCTGGCGACACCCCTTGCGATTGTCTGCAACATCATTCGACTCGTGCCGACGGTTGTTGCGTACGGCTACTTCTCACCAGAACTCGCTGATCAGATGCACGACTGGCTCGGTTGGGTGATGGTGATCGCGTCGTATTTCATGTTGATGGGTATGCTTTGGTTGATGCGTTGGCTGCTGCTGCCTGTTGAGCCTAAGACGGTCGTTGAGCGTCCACCCGCTTTACAGCGAAAGTGGTTGCGGTTTAAGCGATCAGGCTCGTCACGCAAACCCAGCTCCCAGAACAACGCCAGGCTGATCCTTGCCATGTCTGGGGTCATCCTCGTTCTGGGCACAGCCTACGGCATCGGTGGTTCGTTGCCGGACGGATCAGAGGCGCAGGCCTATCACAATAAGGTGAGTGAGGTGGCAAAGGATCTGCCCAGAGAGGCTGGTCAGTGGAAAGCGGTTGACATGGATCTTCCAGAGGCGGCGGTCGCGCTGCTTCGGCCCAACGTGTTGATCAGCCGTCGCTTTGTGAACGAAGACTCTGGCAAATCGTTCGCATTTCTGATCGTCCAGTGTGCCGACGCCCGTGATATGGAAGGCCACTTCCCGCCGAATTGTTACCCGACTTCTGGATGGACGCCACTGGGTGAAAGAGCAATGCAAGTTGATGTTGGCGATCTCAACAACGCCGCTTCAATGGGTTATCGCTTTGAGCGCGTGTTGCAGGATGGACCTGAAACGATCGACGTAGTCAACCTGCTCGTCGTGCCGGGTGATGGCTTTGTGACATCGATGAAAAATATCCGTCACCTCAGTGGTACCGTAACTGATCGATACTACGGGGCGGCGCAGGTGCAGTTTGTTTTCGATGGTTTTTGGGACGAAAAAGAGCGTCTGGAGGCCGTCGAAATGGTCGGTACAACACTGGAACCCTTGATTCGTGTCATATTGGATAAACCTGAGGATTAAGGAAAATTTAGTGTTTGAGTTGTGTCGCAGCCGTTGTATTGTCAGCGGTAACCCTTAGAATGTAGGACGATTAGACACGTCTGCGGCTGGTTATACGGATGGAGAATCGTGGGGACCATATGAACTGGCATATTGCCGAGCATGGGACAAAGCACCAGATCAAAGCGGTACCATTGCGTCCGCTGTCTGATCTCCGTGCTGTTGTTCTGTTGGCAGGGGATGTGCGGACCAACACGCTGCGCAAGACCACCGGCCGGGCCTCGCCTAGTTTGCCCGTCGGTGCAAACCGCAGCGTTCTGGACTGCTGGCGTGAACAACTGATCACCCTCGCTGAGACGTTGGGGATCGAGCAGTTGCCAGTCCGCGTGTTGATTAGTCGCAACAGCGGGTTGACGCCAAGAACCGAGCGTTTCGGCCCAGTCCTGATGAGCATCGAATACGACCCGTCTTCGTTCCGAGGTACTGCGGGACTACTCAGTGATATCGCCCGCACTTACAACGACGATGACCAGCTATTGGTGACCAGTGCCGGGCAGATTCTATTTGAGCCATTGATTCGTATCGCACTGGACCTCTACAACGCAGGCGGCGACTTTACGCTGGGCATCGATCCTAACGGTGTACCAAGCGGACTGATGCTGTTCCGCTGTGGCTGCATGCGGTCAATCAATCCGGTGGGCTTCTGTGACCTTAACGAACAGGCACTTCCCGAAATGGCCAAGGACTATAAGGTCCGCGTGGCCCGATTTGCTTCACCAGTAGCGATGTCCGTCAGAACCTTGCCCGGATACCTTGGTGCGCTGCGTGCTTATCACCGGCATGCATCTGGCCGGCATGATCTAAATCACCCGTATGAAGAGCACTGGCGTCCGACGTTTGGCATCACTGAGCCTGGCGCGAAGATCGGACGCGGCGTTGTGGTTCATGACTCAGTGGTACTGGCCGGTGCGATGGTTCAAAGCGGGGCGGTGCTTGTTCGCAGCGTGATCTGTCCCGGTACCGTGGTGGGGCGGGACGTCCGGGTGATCGATCAGGTTCTCTCTGGATCAGGTGGCACGCCGCTTTGATCACTCATCGAGGCAGTGTGCGAGATGAATCAAATTAATCGAGCAGCGAAAACATTGGCCCGCAATGGCTGGCGTCCGCGTCACGCATTGTGCATCGTTGTGTTTATGGCTGCTGCGATCATCTTTACTTGGCCTGCGTGGGTCGGCATGTTTAACCGGGTGATCATGCATGATTATGCGAGGACAAGTGTCTTGGTCCTGCCGATCATGGCATGGTTGGTCTGGGTCCGACGCGCGCGATTTCGCTTTGTGACGCCGGATGGTCCGGGACTGGGCTTGGTCTTGCTGGTGTCCGGTATCCAGTTGTATGTGTTTGCCCCATCTTTTTATGGCTTGAAGTCGATTGGGCAACTAGGCGCTGTGATGGTCGTTGCTGGGGCATTTCTTGTATTCACAGGTAAATCCGTCGTGCGGCAATTCCTGCCCGCATGGGCGATCCTTCCGCTGCTTGTTCCCTTCCCGGCAACACTGGCGATCCTAATCGCTAAGCCGATCCAGTTATTTGAAGCCGAGGCGATCGCCAGGCTGTACAGCGTATTTGGAGTGAGTGTGACGATCCTTAACTCACCCGGTTCCTTGCAGGTGGTTGTAGGGGGCACAGTCCTGCCAATCGATAGTGTCTGTAAGGGCCTGCCCACGATCATGTCATTACTGCTGATCAGCTATGGGTTCGTGTTTGCTTCGCCAATGCGATCTATTGTGCGTGCGGGCTTATTGCTGCTCGCGCCTTTTGTTGCATTGCTGTGTAGCGCGATCTCGCTTAGCGGGACATTGTGGTTATACGACGGACGATCGACGCTGATCACAGCTGATCTGATTAGGGCGTTGTCAGAGTGGGCGACGCTGCTTTTGGCGTTCTTACTGATTGCCGGGGCGCTCAGGGTGCTGGCCTGGGCCTCTGTGCCAATACACCAGTACCACCTGGCTTCGACATCGACGTAGACACAGGGGGATTACCGGACCCGGGCATAATGCCCGGGTATTCGATCGGTGGGGCTGTTAATCTGTTACAGCAGTCAACCGATAAGGATGATGTGACTGGAGCCTCGTGAGGCCCCATGATGTCCATATTTGCTGTCGATTGGCGTGCAAATGATCCAGACTTTCTCAGACAACGGGTACAATAATGATCCGTCAAGACCATGCCCCTCGCGGGACAGGCGGGAGCGAGACTTCGATGCGTGACGATTACTACAGCGCCGCACCTGATTCCTTTGGCGACTATGGTGCCGAAGAACAAGCCGGCACTGGCATTGGCCAGTCACTTCCGGTTCGTCTGTTGCGTGGACGCTGGCACTGGGCGATCTTGCTTGGCACGATGCTCTGCGCTGCTGGGTCTTACGTTGGCTACAACATCGAGAAGCCTGAGTACACGGCCTGGTCTGAGATTACCATCAAGCCGCGCTACGATACTTTTATTGATATTAAAGACATCTCTTTGCACGACCCGTACTGGAATACCGTCGGCGAAGAAATCGACAGGCTTCAGGATATCGATACTGCTGATATCGCGATGGACTCGGATTACTGGAAGAACGCAGTCGCGTTGAGCAACCCGAAATTCGCCAACCTTAGCGATGACGATTTTGTCGATTGCGTCCAGGTTCACCCGCCGAAAAAAAATGACTTCACCATGGAAGTCAACTTCGTTATTGATGACCCCGTGCTCGCTCAGGCGGGTATGAATGCTTTGCTTGAGGCCTATGATCAACGGCGAAAAGAAGGTCAAGACTCCCAGAACAATACCAACCTCAAGCTATTACAGGACCAGAAGCGTGAGCTTGAACTTCGTGAACGTCAGGTCAAGGAGCAGATGCGACTTGTCATTCCCGACAGCGAATTCCTCATGATCAAGCGGCGGTTAGCTTCGAAGCTTGGTGAATTGGCGAATATGGAGTTCAGGCAGGGCGAAATCGAACTGGTCATTGGGCCGTTCATGAACCCAGAGAAGCTGGATTCGAAGCAGTTGCTCAAAGAACTTGCCAGGACTGACCCCGAGATGGTCACCTTGCTCGAGGAAAAGAAGCAACTCGAGGATGACTACGAATACCAGACAAAGGACTTGGGCCGTGGTCCCGAGATGGCTAGCGTTGTCCAGACCAAGCGGCAACTCGATCGCGTCAATCGGGAGATTCTTGAGTTGGAAACGGCTTGGCTCTCGCAGGGAACTGTTGATGGGATCGCGATTCCTGAACAGATTCAGGACATGATGGTGACTTACGAGCTTGTGGGAAAGAAGATTGGCGAGTTACAGGCAGAGATCAACGATCTGGCGACACGCATCGCGGCTGTTGAAGAAGATGAATTGAAACTGGCCCAGACGCAGGACTCGATTCGCAATACGCAGGACCAGATCGATGACCTTAAAGCAACAATAAAGATCACCGACGAGAATAACCTGACGCGCATTGAAGTTCCTGACGAAGAGGCGCTATTGCCCGGCGCGCCATCTAACGCAATGAAACGCATCCAATTGGCCGGCATTAGCGGGATGGGTGGCCTTGGTGTTGGCTTTGGTCTGGTGATGCTGGTTGGCCTGTTGGACCGACGATTGCGTCACGTGTCCGACACCGAATCGACGCTGCCTGGTACGAATATGCTTGGCATCCTCCCGACGCTGCCTGCGGACCTTAAGGACCCCGAGCAGGCCGAGACCGCCTCTCACTGCGTTCACCACATCCGTACGCTCCTGCAGATTGGCGGCACCAACCGCGTCTTCTCGATCACCAGCCCGACGGCGGGCTCGGGTAAGAGTTCGCTGGCCACCGCGCTGGGTATGTCCTTTGCCGCGACCGGCTCCAGCACGCTCGTCATTGATTCTGACCTCGTTGGCGCGGGCATTTCCCGCAGGATGGGATCGGTTGTTCATGAGTCGCTCGATGTCGTGATTCGAAAGAAGGGCATGCTCGATGAAGCTGAGATTGCCAGGGCGCAAACCACGGCGACCGCTCAGAACAAGTCGCTTGAGGATGTGATACTCAATGAAAACCTGCTGACCACGGAAGAGCTTGAAACTGCTCAGCGTCTGCAACTGGACACCTCGCTTGGTCTCTTGGATGCATGTGCACCGGGTCGACTGCGGGCATGCGTTGCCGCGACCGGCATCGACAATTTTTACGTACTGCCTGTGGGCAAGGCCCGGCCGTCCGACGCGACTCGGCTCTCGCCCGCCGCGATGCGTGAACTCATCCGACAGGCACGTGAAGCCTTCGATATCGTTTTGATTGATACCGGCCCAGTGCTCGGTTCGCTCGAGGCATCGATTGCTGCTGCCGAGTCTGATTCGACCGTCATGATTGTCTCGCGCGGGGATAATCGATCGATCGCGACAAAGTCGATCGAGCAACTCCACTCGGTGCGTGCAGAAATCGCCGGCTTGGTTTTCAACCACGCCTTGGAA
>JBMZAP010000024.1:0-30094 GCA_049611445.1 Phycisphaeraceae bacterium
ACCTGAACGGCAAGCACGTTGTGTTCGTCGGTGATGGCAACAACGTGGCCCGTTCGCTCGCCATGATCTGTGGCAAACTCGGCGCGGCATTCACGCTTGCCAGTCCGCCGGACTATGCACTCGAGCAGGAGTTCGCGGACAAGGTGATGGCTGCGTGCCCCGGCATGGATTTCACGATGTGTCACGACCCGTTCCAGGCCGTGCAATATGCCGATGCAATCTACGCCGACACGTTTGTCTCGATGGGGCAGGAAGAAGAAAAAGCCAAGCGGCTGGAGAGCTTCAAAGACTTTCAGGTCAATGAGAAACTCATGGCCGAGGCTCCCAGCCACGCCATCGCACTGCACTGCCTGCCCGCCTACCGCGGCGTCGAGATCACCGATGCCGTCATGGACGGCCCGCAGTCCCGCGTCTTTCAGCAAGCCCACAACCGCCTGCACGCACAAAAGGGCATGCTGGCGGTGGTGATGGGGTGAGTCTTACGTAGTTCGATTTTAACCACAGAGACACAGAGAGCACGGAGTGCCGCGATCGAACTTTTCTGCAAGATTGCAGTATCAGAATCAGAAGAGAAAAGTTTTGTCGAGTTTGCTTTGTATCGCGGTGGATCACTCGGTTTCCGCGAAACGAATGGAACCTCTACAGTAGCACCAGTCCTGACTTTTTGTTTTGACGATTGGTCTGAAGCTACCCAGGTCGCAGAAGAACTCATAGGCCAAGGAGAACACGTGGAAGGCCCGATGGAATATTGATATTTCTCTGCTTCCTCTGTGTCTCTGTGGTTCAAAACTAAATTACCTTGATCCCAAACTGCCCAAGCGCCCACATCGTTGCTGCGTAGCAGCCGAACATGAAGACCGTACCCACCGCCATCGCCGCGGCAAAGTGCATGTGTTTCAAGAGGATCGGCAGCAGTACAAAGAACGGCAGCGTCGGCAGCACGAACCAGAACACGCTGATCGAGTGTTGGCCGATGACCTCGGTCGCCTTGGCCTTGTCGTCGTTCTCGACGTACAGCCAGATGATCGAGAGGTAAGAGACCAGCGGCAGCGAAGCGATCAGCCCGCCGAGGTACCCGGTACGTTTGGAGACCTCGGTAACGACGACGATGAGAACAGCAGTGATGAGAACTTTGAGGGCGGGATGCATGGTGGATTCCGTGGGCTTGGGCTCCTTCTCCCTTTCAGGGAGAAGGCGGGGGATGAGGGTGGGGCGTGGTATTGACGATGGCTTGTTCAGTATTTCATTGTGGGCATGACGCTGGACCCTCACCCCAACCCTCTTCCTGAGAGGGAGAGGGGGCAAGGCATACCAGCCGCTCGAACACTGTTAGCATACGGGGATGGGACCGGATGTTGAAGCATGTAACGCAGTGATGATCGTCGTGGGCTCGCACCTGCGAGCAGAGGAACGCGATCGGCCACTGGCCAATGGTTTGAAGGCTCGGATCGAGCACTGGCGCGAGATGCATGCGGATCAGATCGATATACCGCTGACGCCGCTCATCTGCACGGACCTGTGGTACCTCAACCACGCGGATCTGCAGCGCCGGCCGACGATCTGTCTTGGCGGTCCAGGCGTTAACGCACTGCAGGCGATCAACGCGAATCAATCCGATGATGAAGCACAGGAGCAGGACGATCGTCCACCCGAAGCGCTCGAGCCACGCGTCACGATCATGATCGATCCGGATTTCACACACCTGCGCGTGGGCATCTGGGGCACCGACACGGAACTGACCGAGAAGGGCATCCAACTCTTCGAAGAACGTTATCTGGACGATTATCTCCGGGCGTGTGTCACGCAGGTCGAGCCTAAGACCGACTGAAAATATCTAAATAGCGTGGGAACCTCGACGATTTCAGTGCGTCCAAACAGGCGTGCCGTATCTTGCGGCGGATTTTGTTTTGCCTGTTCGCACATGGAGACGTCTTATGCTTAAGGTTGCCACTGCTGTTGTCCTGCTCTGCTCGCTCGCCGTGACGTCGATTTCCTATTCCTGTGGCTATGGGTTCTCTGGCCGTAACGGAAGGTTGTTTGTGTATGTGAGTACGCCTTATGAGCACCTGTTCGATGAGCAGTCGGGTGCCCCCTCCCAGCCATTGATCATCACCTCGGCCGAGGAAGCGGCGTCCTATTTCGACGAGTTTGGCCTGGCGACGCTCGATGAGCGTGTGGACTGGTCTACGCAAAGTGTTCTGATTTTTGCATGGACCGGTGCGCCGGACGACCGACTGCAGGTCATGAACAAGCTCGACAACGAGGTTGATCGCTTGTACCTGTACACCCCTGGCCAGGCGGAAGGCCAGCGAAAGCACCTTGAGGTCTATCGCGTCGATCACAAGATGAACTGGCAGTTCCACGCGTTGCCCGACCGGATGGAACTACTGGTCGAAACGCGTACGGGTGATCTGCGCGACGCGTAACCGGCTACAATCCGGGCATGATCGAGTATTCCGTACTCTTCGTCTGCACAGGCAACACCTGTCGCAGCCCCATGGCTGAGGGCCTGGCCAAGCATGTGCTGGCAGAAATGAAGGGCGTGCCGGTCGAGCAGTTGGAAGAAGCGGGTATCCGTGTCCGATCGGCAGGCGTCGCGACAGGTGGGGGCAGCCCCGCCAGCGGTCAAGCGGTTCAGGCGATGAGCCGGGTTGGGGTGGACATCGCTGACCACACCTCCAGCGTGTTGACCGCCGACCTGATTCAGGACGCCGACGCGGTCTACACCATGACCGACAGCCATCGTCAGGCCGTGCTGATGCATAGCCCCGCAGCGGCAGAGAAGACCGAGCGTCTGGACCCGGCAGGCGACATCATCGATCCCTTCGGCGCACCGGTCGAGATATATGTCCAGACCGCGGAGATGATCCGAGAAGCACTGATCCAAAGACTCGCAGAGCGGTTTGGGGACAAGACCAAGGCCTGAGCCGCGTTATCATGTGGGCATGCCTGAACCGAACCGCGTCGTGATCGAAAAACTGGATTGGAAAAGCATCCTGCCGGTCTTGCGACTGGTCAGTGCGCTTAAGCATGCGCTGCAGCCCGGCAAGCTGCTGGTCGCGCTGGTCGCTGTACTGGCGATCCACCTCAGCGGGACGGTATTGGACCTGATCTGGAGCAGCGCATCCGACAGCGATGCTGCAGGTGTTTACGAGTCCATCAGTGCGACGTTTAGTCAATACCTGAGTCAGTTGTTCGAGTCAGTGCTGGATCTGGAACTCGGGATCGGCTCGGGAGCCGGCGGTGTGCTCGGTGCGCTGCACGGCATCTTTATCGCACTGCCCGAGTGGGCATTCAGTGAGCACCCCTGGTTCTCGCTTCTGTTCGGCATCGATGTGGTGTTCATCCTCACAATGTCCAGCGGCATCCTGACACGTATGGCCTCGACGCAGGTCTGCAGGCAAGAAATGACTTCTCCCGGCCAGGCGATCGGTCATGTCAGTCGGCGATGGAGTTGGTACCTGCTTACACCGCTGATGCCTGCACTGCTGGCCGTCATCATTGGCCTGGTGCTGTTGCTGGCGGGGTTGGTGTTTTTCAATGTCGCGGTGCTCGATGTCATTGGTTCACTGGGCTATGGGCTACTGCTCCTGCTGGGCTTCATTGTTACGGCCGTGACGCTGTTGCTGCTGTTTGCATTGTTCCTGATGCCACCTGCCCTGTCGGTCGAGGGAAGCGATGGGTTCGATGCGATCGCACGATCGTTCAACTACATCCTGTTCCGCCCGTGGCAGTTTGCCACCTATTTCCTTGCAGCGCTTCTTTACCTTGCAGTCGTTTACGTGCTGGCCAGCACAGTTGCGGCGTTGTCCATCGATGCAACCCATTCGCTTATCGAACTGGGCGCGGTCGGCGATGAACCTTCACGCCATGAGCAGATCGTCTCGGGCGATCCCCGCGATGCTGGTGGCACGATCGGATTTAATGCGTGGGTTGTCTCCCGCTGGATCGAACTGGTCACAGCGATCGTGCTGGCGATCCTGCTCAGCACGCTTTGCTGCCTGCAGACACAGGTCTACGTCCTGATGCGGCGTTCGGCCGATGGGACGCCGCTAGATCAGTGCGATGCGTCCAGGCCCGTCGATTTGTGGGCGGGTGCGTCTGCCGGGCAGGCTGATACAGAAGAGACCGCCGAGGCCGAGGGGTAAAACGATGCGTCGATCAGCGTGGAATCACGTGTTCGCCTTGCTAGCGATGTGTTTATTCCTGTTCGCGCAGCCCGGCTGTGACGTGCAGCCTGGCAGTTCTTCGGGGACACCCAATTCCTCGGCTGCAAGTGGGCCTAGGGTCGTGTCCCTGACCCCCGCGATTACGCAGATGCTCATCGACATGGGCAAACAGGAGAATCTCGTCGGGGTCTCGCAAGAAGACGATGCTTCACTTGGTCTTCCAGTCTGTGGCTCCTACAACAACCCCGTGGTCGCACGGATCGTCGAACTCAAGCCAGACGTGGTGCTGACCGAATCACCCACGGGAACGACGGGCGATGCGCCTGCTCTTTTGAAAGCGTTGGCGGACGAAGGTGTCTTTGCGTTGAAAGTCATCCCGCACAGCAGGTCGATTGCGGATGTACATCGGGCGTTGATTGATCCGGTGGTGGGGCTGGGTGCCGCAGTGGGTGACCAAGCAGCGGCCGAGCGTGCACGCAAACTGATGCAACTGCGTATCGATCTGGTCAGTGCGGTGGTCAAGGATGCCGGGCGGCCGCGTGTTCTGATGCTGATCAACCCGACCACGCTCGGCGCGATCGGCACGGGTGTCACGCACGATGAGCTGCTCCGTCTTGCTGGCGGCTCCAACGCGCTGGCTCATCTGAATACCGGCTACCTGACGCTCGATCGAGCTCAACTCGAGAGGACGATCCGCCCGGATGTCGTACTGATCCTTGAGCCCGGCGGCAGCGAGTTGGTCGATGGCGATGTCCGCTCACGTCCCCTCGAAGGCTTGACGATCCCGGCCGTGATGAATCGGCGGTTTGCAGTCATCCGGCACCCTCAAGCGATGCTGCCCTCAACCGCGCTGCCGGAGATCATGCTCGAGATCGCGTTGGTCCTGCACCCGGACAAGGCGGTCGCCATTCAAGAGGCGTACGACACCGCCGAGAAAGTCGTGCAGCAGACTCAAGCCGATGGGGACGGCTCGTGACGAACCTGAGCACGAAGACGGCGTGGGCTATTCTCATCATCGCACTCCTCGCCGTGGTGTTGGCACGCCTGCTCACACAGTCCACCGGCTTCGGCTTGCCCAGTGGCGAATCGGCCGACATTCTTTGGTCAATCCGTATTCAGCGTCTGGTTGTTGCATCGATCGTCGGTGTCGCTTTGGCGGTCAGCGGTGTCGCACTTCAGGCTCTGCTGCGAAACCCTTTGGCCGAGCCTTACATCCTTGGGCTTTCCACCGGTGCGGGTTTGGGCATCATGGTTCAGGGCTACCTCGCGATACAGCTGGGTTTGGCCGCGACAAGCGGCAGCCTGGGGGCATTGATCGGCACGATCCTGACACTCGCCATTGTGTTCTTGGCGAGTCGGCGGCGGGGCGTCATCGATCGGCTGGGCCTGCTGCTCGTCGGAGTCGTTCTGGCAACGATCAATGGCGCACTGATCATGCTGCTGAATTATCTTGCCGGCCCTGGCGTTTTGCGCGACAACCTGATGCAGTGGATGATGGGCATGCTGCAGGTCCGCCCACTGGGTGGGCAGGATGCGGTCGCTGCGGGGGTGTGCGGCGTCTGTATGGGGATGCTGCTGTGGCAGGGCAAAGCGATGGATATCGCGACGCTCGATGACGACGAGGCCTCCGCGTTGGGCGTATCGATCGATCGGTTGAAGGTCCTGCTGCTGCTGGTCGCGAGTGTTCTGACCGCGACAGCCGTCCTGATCGCTGGGCCGATCGCCTTTATCGGCTTGATCGCGCCGCACCTGGCCCGACTGCTGCTGGGCCCGACCCACCGCCCGCTGCTGATTGGCGCAGCGATGCTTGGCGCGACCCTGCTGATCGTGGCGGACGTTGCTACTGATGTGGTCGCGATGTTGAACGAGAGCGTTGGCCTGATCCCGATCGGTATCTTTACCGCGATCCTCGGCGGGCCGGTGTTTCTCTGGATGCTCAGGCCGCAACTCGGCCGTGGAGTGGAATAAGTAAGATATGACTCCGTGGGGCAGGCATTCTTGTCTGCCTTCGGCGGAAGGCCGAAACACATTCTCCACCAACACATTCCGGCTTTGCCGGACGGCAGACAGGAATGTCTGCGCCACTGTGAAGACGATGACAAAAACAACCCACTTCGCTGATCGACTGCTTGACGCCTGCCAGACCAAGGGGGCCCCCGTGTGCGTCGGGCTCGACCCGGTGCTGGAACGTTTGCCTGACGCGATCGACAAGGCCGACCCCGTCGCAGCGATCGAAGCGTTCTGCCTCGGTGTGATCGAAGCCGTCGCGCCCGTGGTGCCCGCTGTGAAGCCGCAGTCGGCTTGCTTTGAACGCTACGGCGCATCGGGCGTTGCGGTGTATCACAAGGTTGTTGCGCAGGCGAAGGATGCCGGGCTCATCGTTGTTGGCGATGCGAAGCGTGGCGACATCGGCACGTCCAGTGCTCACTATGCCCATGGCCTTCTAGCCGATCCGCAAGGCTGTGACACGCTGACGGTCAACGGCTACCTTGGCGGGGACGGCATCGAGCCTTTTCAATCAGTTGCTGCCGCAGAGGGCAAAGGCCTGTTCGTCCTGGTCCGTACCTCCAACCCCGGCGGCGACGCGATCCAGTCCCTTGAGCTTAAGGACGGCCGAACGGTCAGCGAGGCCGTCGGCGACGTTGTCGCAGACCTCGGCTCGGCCTGTGTTGGCGCGCGTGGTTACAGCAACATCGGCATGGTCGTCGGCGCGACCAAGCCTGAGGACGCCGCGAAACTTCGCGAACGTTACCCGCAGCAACTCTTCCTCGTCCCCGGCTTCGGTGCCCAGGGCGGCGGGGCGGAAGATGTGAGGGCGTGCTTCAAAGCCGGCGGCACCGGCGCGTTGATTACGGCCAGCCGGTCGGTGATTTATGCGTTTGAGGCACCGGATCCAAATTGGCAACGCGCGGTCACCGTTGCTGCGGAACAGTTGCGTGATGATGTTGCGGGGATTCTGAGAGGCTAGGCGTGAATGCCTTACGCCTCTTTCTGTGCCGGGTGTGCAGCGAAACGGCTCTTCATCCATGTGGAGATCGCCGTGTCATACTCGGCCGTCCGTGTGAACGCCGCGCTGGCCAGCGATCGGCGGAGCGCGAGGGTCGTTGAGCCGTTGTTGTGCTCGATGTCGTTGGCGACCTGGTCGTACTGCGAGGGGTCGGTCACGATTGTGACGTAGGCATGGTTCTTCGCGGACGAGCGCACCATTGATGGGCCACCGATGTCGATCTGTTCAATCGCGTCGGCATCGGACACGTCCGGGTTGGCGACTGTCTTCTCAAACGGGTAGAGGTTGACACAGACCAAATCGATCGGCGTGATCGCGTGCTCCTTGAGCGACGCGGCGTGGTCGTCTTTATCACGCAGTGCGAGCAGCCCGCCATGGATCTTGGGGTGCAGCGTCTTGACTCGGCCGTCCATCATCTCAGGGAAGCCGGTGACCTGATCGATTGGGATAACATCGATCCCCGCATCGGTCAGTGCCTTGGCCGTGCCGCCGGTGGAGATAATCGTTGTGCCGCAGCAGTTGATGAGGCGCTGTGCAAATGGCACGAGGTCGGTCTTGTCCGACACCGATAGCAGGGCGGTCTTGATGGGCACGAGGTCTGGCATGCTGATCGATCCGTGGTTGGCGGGTACGGCTTTACTGCGGGCTGAGCTTGAGCAGGCGGCCGCTCGGGCTGACGAGCAGGACGCCGCCGTCGCCAACGGGCAATACGGTCTGGACCGTTTTGATCGGAACTTGTTTTTCTACGCTGCCATCGTCAAGGTCGATGGTAACGAGCTTGTTGCTCGTATAGAGCAGCATGTCCTGCTGCCGGGTGAGGACCGGGGTGGCGGTGACATCGGTGCGCCAGATTTCCGTGCCGTTGATGGCGTCGATCGCGATGATGCCGGGGTTGGGCACCAGCGGCTGAATGATGAGTCGGCCCAAGGCGATGGGCGATGCGGTCAGTTCCTGTTCCGCGCCGAGGTATTTCCAAGTGTCGCGGCCGGTGGTGCGGTTGAGTGCATAGAGTTTGCCGTCTTCGCTGGCGACAATGACTTCACTGCCCTGGACCGCCGGGGTCGTGCTGACCGGGCCAAGTGTGCGGTTGCGCCACAGCGGGCTGCCGTTACCGACTTCAAGCATGGCATAGGTGCCGCCGGAGTCTGCGATGAATACGTCCTGGCCTGTGAGCACACAAGGCTCGGTCAGGCGGTTGGCCATCCGGTAAGCCCAGCGTGAGAAGTTGCTGTCAACGCTATGGGCAAACACCAGGCCGTCGGTACCGGACATGATGGCTAGTCGCTGCTCAGGTGAGTAGACCGCTTTGGAACTGACCGGCGATTGAAGCGGGGCGACCGCGGTGACGTCGCCGGTTCTTGCCTTAAGCGTCCAGAAGCGCGAGGCACTGTGGATGAAGATCTGGTCTTCGTCCCGGCTTGGCGGGAAGATGCTTTCGATGTCGCTACCGATGTTGACCTTCCAGAGCAGCTTGCCGTCGCGGGTGCTCAGTGCGGTCACGATGTTCTTGGGGTCTTCCACGACAATGACGATGTCGTCAAGCGCGGTGACCGAAGTAATGGCCTGGCCTTCGAGCAACTGGACGGGAGATGCCCAGCCCAGCCGGTAACCGATCTCGGCAGCGGGCTCTGGCTCCAGAAGCATGCCGATTGGTTTGGCCGTGCTCTGGAAGTAGCTCGTGTCGGTGGGGCGATCTTTTTCAGTACTGGACGCGCAGCCGATGCTGATTCCGAACAGGGCCACCACCGCCAACCATTGAACTGTCATCACACGCATGCGCAGGTACTCCGGCCATCGAATAGGTGGCAGGGCGATGGGAGCATTCCCACCGATGTCCACCGAAGCCGTAAGTATCACGCCCAACAGGGTTTTGGTCAAGCATCGGGCCTGGAATCGATGCCCCGCTCAGCCCGCGGCCAATTCTGCACGCTTGGACGAGATCGTCTGAATCAGCTTCTTTTGCGGGTCCGCGAACTTCTCGGTGCCCTCAGCCATCAGCGTCGTTTCCAGCTTCGGGATGTCCACTTTCTGCTCAAACTCGTCCAGGATTGCCTGCTCCGGCAGGGTTCGCGACGTCGCGGCGTAGGTCTTACCCAGTTCTGAAATTGCCGCGTTCGTGCCCGGCGGGTTGGTCAGGATGTCACTGCCGGCCAGTTCAGCGATGTAGTAATCTTCGGCCTGCCAGTCCAGCTTCTTGCCCGTGGAGGCGAAGATCATCTCCTGCTTCAGGGCCAGGCCCTTGTCCGCCCAGAAGGCTTCGTTGGCGATACCGATCTGCTTGGCGTTGAGGATGCCGACTTTGCCCTGCAGGCCGTCGGAAAGGTCGGGCAGCTGCTTTTGCGTATAGACATCGACCCGGGAGATGAAGATCGAGTACACGCTCTTGAAGCTGTCGAGTTGGCCAAAGCGCTGTCGGCCGCGCCAGATTGCGTCGCGTGCCGCGAGGTACTGCCGCTCTGAAAAGATCAGCGTGACGTTGAGTGTGATGCCGGCGGCAGCGAGTTCTTCCAGGGCAGCAAGGCCCGCCTCCGTCGCGGGCACCTTGATCATTCGGTTGTCGTGGCCGGCCGACCACTGCTTGCCGAGTTCGATGTACCGCGTCACGGCTTCATCATGCGGGGTCGGGTTGTCCACGTCTTCGAGCAGGGGGTCCAGTTCAAAGCTGACCCAGCCGTTATCACCCTTGGTCTGTTGCCAGACATCATGGAAAGCGTTCTGCGCGTTCTGAACCAGATGGTCGGTCATCTGCCAGGCGAGGTCTTCATCGCTGATGCCATCGGTGATGAAGTTGGCCAGCGTGTCGTCGAACCGGCCGGACTCAATGAGCCCTGCGATGATGATCGGGTTGGAGGTCGCCCCGCTGATTCCGATGGCTTTGTTCTTCGTGACTTCATCGGGGTCCACGGAGTCGAGCCAGACCTTCGAGCCGGTCTCGATGAGGGATTGGATGCCGGTGGCCATGACGAAACCTTTCTGGTGATGGGTGTGATGCGAGTCAATGCGACCAAAGGCACAGTCAGACGCCTGAATTGGACATCGATGCCTGTGTATTGCCTGTATCGGGCAGAAAGCGAGAATCCGGTCAGTTGGTCAGGGAAATGACCAGGATGGCGATCAGCACAATGATTGCACCGGCCTCGGCCAGGGCGATCCAGAAGATCGGCTGCTCGGTCAGAGGGGTGGATTGGCCCGCCGCGCTAGGGGCCATTACCGGCATGACCACATCGTCATCATCCGGTGCCAGGGCTGCCAGATCGGACAGATCGACCAGTTTTCGCGCGATGATCGGTGGATCGCCGCGTCGTACCGCCTGCAGGTCGTGAAGCAGGTCCTCGGTCGTGCTGTATCGCTTCTTGGCCTTCTTCGCCATGCAGACCTCGATGATCTCAGAGAAGCCAGAGGACAGGCTTTCATTGATGTGGTCGGGCGGGGTGGGGTCTTCGGTCAGGTGCTTTCGCATTACGGCCGAAGGATTCGACGCTTCGAAAGGCACTTGGCCGGTCACCATGTGGTAAGCGGTGGCGCCCAGGGCATAGATGTCCGCACGGAAGTCGATCTCGATCTCGCCGCGGATCTGCTCGGGACTGATGTAGTAGGGCGTGCCGTAGGCCTTGCCGGCTTCTGCTTCGGCGGCTTCGCGATCGCTCACGGCTCGGGCCAGGCCCATGTCCGCCAGCTTCACCGTGCCGTCGTGGGTGATCATGATGTTCTTGGGCTTCACATCACGGTGAATGAATCCCTGCTCGTGCGCGTGGTTCAGCGCCTCGGCAACCTTGGTCACGATCTCAAGGGCCTCTTCTTCGCTGTAGGCGCCCTTCTTAGAGATGTCGTCGTAGACCGTTCGGCCATCGACATACTCCATCACGAAGTAGTGATAGTCCCCAGCCTGACCAACGTCGTAGGCGCCGACGATGTTGGCATGGTTGAGTTTCGCGGCAGCTTTACCCTCATCGTAAAACCGCTGGATGAAGTTTGGATCGTTGTTGTGCTTCTGCGGCAGTACCTTGATCGCGACGATACGGTCGAGGCTCAGCTGTCTCGCTTTGTAGACCGTCGCCATCGCCCCGGCACCGAGCTTGGAGAGCATCTGGTATCCCGGGATCTGCCGATTGGATTTCTGTTCTTCAAGCTCTGGTTTGAGTCGCTGGAGTTGCGCCTTTGTGACAACCCCTTGCGCGACCAGTACGCCCGCCAGGCCACCGACATTTTTGCCGTCATGCGCCGCCGACTCGGTCAGCATCATGCACTGTTCGACCTCGCCCTGTGTGGCCAGACCCTTCTCAACGACCAGTCGGCCGATGACGGTGTCCATATTTGCGGATGTCGTTTCTGACATGAAAACCCACCACAGGTTTAAATCTAGGCAAGATAGATGAACTATCCAGATGGGCGATTACACGGTCCCAAATACGGGATTTGATGAACCGGGCAGACTAGACCCGGGGCTGGCGGGTGTCAACCCTCCTCACCGAAGACGTGCATCGGCTGAATCGGGCACGAAAACAACGTCCGAATATCCGATTCGGGCCGATTTCTGCTCCCCTCGCCTCAAAGCCGACTTACAATGACTTAACCGCTGCACCGGCAGCGAGACGAATCATTCACGCGAGGCTCAATGCTTTTACAAACGCCCAACGATACGACCCTGGGCCCGGCCCTCGCAGAACTACTTGAGCAAGTGCAGCAGCGCTTCAGCGGCGAACTGCTCAGTGACACGGATTGCGTAAACGACCTTGTGGCGCATGTGGAGCGTTTTCGCGGCAAAATGCTCCGGCCCACACTGGTGATTGTCTCTGCCATGGCCGCGGCTGAGAGTGAAGATCTCGGCCAACTACGCGATGATATTGTGACCGCCGCGGCTGTCTGCGAGATGGTGCATATGGCCACGCTCGTGCACGACGATGTCCTCGACGATGCGCAGGTCCGGCGACGCGGGGCGACGATCAATCAGCTGCGCGGTAACGAAGCAGCTGTGATGCTTGGCGACTACCTGATCAGTCACGCCTACCACCTCTGTTCATCGCTTGGCAGAGCGGATATCAGCCGGGCCGTCGCCCACGCGACCAACACGGTCTGTGAAGGTGAACTCCAGCAGCTTTCCAATCGGCACAATCTCGAGTTAAGCGAGGCGGCCTACTTCGAAATTATCCGCCGCAAGACCGCGGCGTTGTGTGGCCTGTGCTGCGAGTTGCCGATCCGGCTGCGACACCCCGGTGCAGAAGTCAATGGCGATACGAATCTTGCACGTGCGTTGTTTGCCTATGGCGAAAAGCTGGGGATTGCCTTTCAGATCGTCGACGACATTCTTGACCTCTCTGGCGATCAGGCAACCGTGGGTAAGTCTGTTGCACGCGACTTGGCCAAGGGCAAGCTGACCCTGCCGGTCATCCGGCACCTCGAACAGGCCGGGCCAGACGAACAGCGTGAGATCGGCGAACTGATTACGCAGGCTGCAGACCCGCATCTCAGCGAGGCGGATGCGGCCGAGATCGCCAAGGCCGTCGCTCAACGCGTGACGGATTCGGGTGCGATGGAATATGCCAGGCAGCGGGCCCGAGAACTGGTCGGGCAAGCGGTTGAAGAGGTTTTATCCACGGTCGGGCCCTGCTCGGCGCGGGATCTGATGGAATTGATGGCCGCAGCTGTCATTGATCGCCGATTCTGACGGTATGAGTAACCGAGAGATGTATGAGTAGTGACCGTCCACGAGTCCTGGTGTTTGGTGGCAAGGTGCTGGGTGACCACCCCATTGCTCAGCTCCTGGGCGATAGCTTTGATGTTGATCTTGTGGCTTCCAGCGATGAGGCCATCGAAGCACTCAAGGCCAAGCCATACCACGGCGTCTTCGCAGATGTCGGGGACTTTCTGCCTCTGGAACGCGCCATCGTCAGCGACAAGGCCTCCGTCGTACTCAACACGATTGGTGAAGGCGTCTGTATTGTCGACGCTAACGGCCTGTGTAACTGGTCGAACAAGAAGATGTCGACCTACCCCGGAGAGGTCTTTGAGCAGGTCCGCCGCATCTGCGGCCAGGCCTTGCAGCTCTTCGGCTCGTCGCAGACCAGTCAGACCGGCGGGGCGACGAAGGCGACCAGCAAGAAGTTCACGTTTGCGGTTGAAGATCGCTACTTCGAAATGATCTGCTCGCCCGTGACCGACGACAAAGGCCAGGCGATCCAGGTGGTTGCTGTGGTCTGGGACGCGACCAGCGGCAAGCGTCTGCAGCGGAAGATCGATGCGATCGATGCGTCCGGTCGAGAGCTTGCCAAGCTGGATAGTGAAGCGATCTCCGAGCTTGCTCCGCCCCAACGGCTCAAGCTCCTGCAGGACAAGATCATCCGGTACTCCAAGGACCTGATGCACTTTGATCACTTCGCGATCCGTCTCCTGGATAAGCGGTCCAACAAGCTTGAGGTGGTCATCGCAGAAGGTCTGCCGCCAGAAGCGTTGGAGATCGACCTCTACGCCCAGGCCGACGGCAATGGGATCTCCGGCTATGTCGCCGCGACCGGGCGATCCTATATCTGCCACGACACCGAAAAAGACCCGCGGTACGTGCTGGGGCTGGAGCACTCCAAGAGTTCGCTGACCGTCCCGCTGATGCTCTTTGACGAAGTGGTCGGTGTCTACAACATCGAATCTGAAAAGGTCGGAACCTTTAACGAAGACGATCGCCAATTCGCCGAGATCTTCGGCCGATACGTTGCGCTTGCGTTGAACATCCTCGACCTGCTTGTGGTTGAGCGATATACCACTCAGGGGCAGATCAGCGAGAGCGTCTTTCAGGAGATGTCGGCGCCGATCAACGACATTGTCCATGAGTGTGCACAGATCAAAGAATCTCGTATCGGCGATGAAAAGCTGCACGCGTCATTGGACAAAGTCGTGCGTGACGTTGAGAAGGTCCGCGAGGCGTTGAACAACGTCAAGGCCGGCCCCAATGCGGTCATCGGTAGCCAGGCGGTTGAGCAGCAGCAGGGTGATCCGCTGCTCAGTGGCAAACGGATCCTCGTGGCTGATGACGAGTCCAATATCCGCGACACGATCGACACCGTGCTGGGTAAGCATGGTTGTGAGGTCACTGTCTGCAAGGATGGCTATGAAGCCTGCAATGCACTGGACACCGGTGTCTTTGACTTGGTTGTTTCAGATATCAAGATGCCATACCGCAACGGCTACGAGATCTATGCCGCCGCCCAGCGTTCCTCGGAGAACACGCCTGTGATTCTGATGACCGGGTTCGGCTACGACCCGAATCACTCGATTGTCCGCGCTTCGCAGGAAGGCCTGTCGACGGTGCTCTTTAAGCCATTCAAGGTCGAGCAGTTGATGGACGAAGTTCGCAAAGCCCTCACGCAAGACGAGGCAGCTGCACGTGAGTAAGGCGGGCAAGCCACCTAAAAACGAACACGCTCAAGGAGGCACGGCCAGGCTGTGGGCGGCCGAGCGCCTGATGCGTGTTGCCGAGCAGTTCCCTGCTGTTGAGCCACCTGACAACGATCTGTCAGGTTTGTCCTCAGCAGATGCGGCGCTGGCGTTGGCGATCTATCGCACAACAGTTCAACGATGGTTCACACTCCAGCACCTGCTCGAGATGCACCTGTCCAAGCAGGTGCGTCGGCTTGAGCCTGGGATGCAGGCGGTACTGATGTCAGGGGCTGCCCAACTGGTGTTCTTTGATCGCCTGCCTGCATATGCGGTTGTTGATGAATCGGTCCGATTGGCACACCAACTGGTCAGGCCCAATGCGAAGTCCATGGTCAACGCGGTGCTTCGCAAGGTCGATCGGCTGGTGGGCAAGACCAAGCGTGTTCCTGCGTGGCAGCCGGATCCCAGGCTGATCCCGCTGGCGACTGGCGGGGCGATCCAATTGCCCGAAGATGTGCTGCCGCCTGCGGCACCTCTTGACAAGCACTTGGTTGTTGCGACGAGTATGCCATTGCGGCTGGTCCGTGAGTGGCTGCAGCGTTGGGGCGAAGAGAAGGCAACGCAGTTGTGCCTGCAATCGATAACCAACCCGCCAACGACGATCGCGGTCGAGTCGCCGTTCGAGCCGGGACCTCATGGCACGCACATTGTTGCACACGAAATCGATCATGCCGTGGTCTGGCAGGGGCCCTCAGAGGCGATGGCCGACTTTCTTGCTCAGCATCCGAACCGCCGTGTGCAGGATGCGGCGTCGCTCCTTGCCGTGCAGTCCACATCTGATCTGCAGCCCAAATCAGTCCTCGATTATTGCGCCGGCCAAGGCACCAAGACCCGCCAACTGGCGCTGCTGCACGGCGAGGCAAAGATCACCGCCACCGACACCCACCCGGGCCGACGCAAAGCTCTGGAAACTGCAACTGAATCGCTTGCAAACGTCAATGTGGTCGGCCCCGATGACGTAGGCAAGCAGCAGTACGACCTGATCCTTCTGGATGTCCCGTGCTCCAACACCGGCGTCCTGGCCCGTCGGCCCGAAGCCCGCTACCGCTATACCCAGCAGACGCTGGGCGAGCTGGTCAAACTCCAGCGCGAGATCATCGATCAGGCCAAGTCATGGCTGCTGCCCAATGGGCTGTTGCTCTATTCCACCTGCTCTATCGAACCGCCGGAGAACCAGAATCAGGCGAAGCGGCTGGTCAAGCAGGGCGCGGAGTTGCTGTATGAGCATCAACAATTCCCCACTGCGGGCATATCCACGTACACCGACGGCAGCTATCATGCATTACTGAAGCTCTGACTGGAGGCTGCTCATGTCGATCAAGATGGAGTTGTGCCGGGTCTTGATCCGCGAGACCGACGACACCCATGTTGTCGAACTGCGCGAGGCGGAGGTTGATGAAGAGCAGGCTCGTGTCTTTCCCATCGTGATCGGCCTGACAGAAGCCGCAGCCATCGAACGACGGTTGATGGGGCAGGTTCCTCCGCGCCCCCAAACGCATGAATTGCTGGACAGCGTGATTGCCGAGTTGGGCTACGAATTAGACCGTATCGAAATCACCGACCTTCGTGAGCACACGTTCTTTGCACGCATCTTTTTGCGCAACGGTTCAGAGATGGCTGATATTGACGCAAGGCCTAGCGACGCGATCGCTCTCGGTGCTGCGGGTGACGTGCCGATTTATGTCGCCGAGCATGTGCTGGACGAGGTAAGCCGGGGCGACTTCTAGCCGAGCATGCCGACGTCAAGTGTTCGATTTGACTTGGTCGGCAACTAAATTTCTCAAGCGAACGATCTGGCAATCTTCTCGATCTGTCCCTGTGCTGCTGCAGGCCTATACGGTGGCGAGACCCTTACAACTAATCGCTACAGCCAGAGGTGTAGTTTCTGAAAATAGCGACTGATGGTGATATCTATCGAAGAGCCTATTGCATATTGTTATTTCTCACAAAGGAAAATACTCAGGCTTGGATAAAAGGAAAGCAGGAGGAATCACGGAATTTTAAAGAGTATGGCCAACACGTGGCAGTTAGCGTTGGCCGATTTGGCTTGGCTTGAAATCACAGCAAATCAGGGATGAAAGGCTGGTGTTACCAGCCCGGGCGATCGTATTGCCCGAACCAACTTGTGCCTTAGACAAAGGATGAGCGAAGCATGAAAGAATCCAACATCCGTCGAACTCTATTTGGGACTGCGGGACTAAGTCACTTTGTGCGTGGTCATCGTGCACTGCTTGCGGCCAGTACCGTTGGCCTCGTGGCCATCGCATCGCATGCCCAAGCTCAGACGCACAGTCACTTATGTGGTTGTGCAGGATGCGCCGGCAGCAGTTCTGCGACGGAGGGCTCGGACTCGAATGTCGAATTTTTTCGTGTATCGGACCGCTGGAGCGCGAATCGCAACGCGGCGGGCTTCACGGGTTCGCGTGGTGACGCGATCACTTTGACATATGGCGTCGTGCCAGACGGCACCTCCATTGGCGGGACGGCTGTTTCTGGTGAAAATGCAGCGGACACCAGCAATCTCATTGCTTTTCTCAACGCCAATATCGGGACGTCTTCCGTTTGGCTTCCCTTGATCGATGACGCATACCAGCGGTGGGGTGAGATCTCCGGCCTGACGATGGTCCGTGAGAACAATGACGACGGTGTCACGATGGGTGCGGGGGGCTCGCTGGGGTCCACTGGCGTGCGTGCGGATATGCGCATTGGCGGACGCTTCCTCGATGGGCAGAGTGGGTCCAATGTGCTCGCCTACAACTACTTCCCGGACAATGGCGACCATGTCGTCGACACAGGAAATACCAATTTCTACAGCAATTCGACCAACAACTACCGTGGCTTCCGTAATGTATTCATGCATGAAGCTGGTCACGGCCTGGGCTTCAGCCACTTCGAGTCCAACAACTCGAATGGACTGATGGAGCCTTCCATCAACACCAGCTTTGATGGCCCTCAGCACGACGACATTCTCGCGGCCCAGCGTAACTACGGGGACGCATGGGAAAAGAATGGCGGCAACGATTCCACTGGCACCGCCACGAGTATGGGCACCTTTACCGGCGCAGCTCAGACTTCCTCGATCGGTACCGACGCCAGTGACAGCACGGTTCTCGTCGGCGCAAATGATGTCGACTTTATCAGCATCGACGGTACCAGTGATACAGACGTCTTCTCTTTCACGCTGAGCGGCGGCGCGGGCTTCAATGTGAGTCTGTTATTGGATCCGAAGGGGCCGACGTATAACGAAGGCGCGCAAAATCAATCTCAGACCGCCTTGAACACGAAAGCGTTGGTTGATCTCGAATTGGAACTGCTGGACAGCGGTGGCTCTGTGCTTCTCGCTGCTGATGCAAACGGTACCGGGCTGGGCGAGACGATCAGTACTGTTCTCGCAGCAGGCGATTACTACGCTCGTGTCAGCAGTGCGAACGGCGCGGCTGATAATGTCCAGATGTATCAGTTAGATATATCTGCTGAGTTCGTCCCTGAGCCTTCTTCACTCGCGTTGATTGGTCTAGGTGGCCTGCTTCTGGCACGACGTCGTCGATAAAGCATTGTTTAGTCATGTACTTAGAGCCGCCCTCCACTATTGGAGGGCGTTTTTTTGTATTGCGATTGGCTCGGAGACTGCGGAAGCTGGCGGCTGGTTTTTTGAAAAGATGAGATTTGGGGAAATTTTCGTGTTTTCCTGCCTGATCCCGAGTTGACAGGGGTTTTACAGCCGTTAAACTACTCGGCTCGCCTCTGGCCGGTTGCTGTGTTTGCAGCCTGAACCAGCGGCGGGGTGGAACCCGCTTTAATAAGCGAATAAAGGCTCTTTGAAATGACGTCAGGCAAGATTCGAATCAGGATGGAAGCGTACGATCACCAGGCCCTGGATGCCTCGGCCAAGGAGATCGTCGACCACGCGAAGCGCACCAACGCCCGAGTCTCCGGACCCGTGCCCCTGCCCACGCGTATTGAGCGTTACACCGTCCTGCGAAGCCCGCACGTCAATAAGAAGAGTCGTGAGCAGTTCGAGATCCGCACGCACAAGCGGATCATCGACATCAAGGACTACAGCCCCCGCACGATCGAGGCGCTGAACCGGCTGATCGTTCCCGCCGGCGTATTTGTAAAGATCCTTGCTTAGGCAAGTTAATCAGATAAACCCAAATTCAAAACGGGGCATGATCCTCTGACCTGTTCAAGATCAAGCGAAAGCAGCCCCAGGAGACTTCAAGATGGCAAGCGTAATTCTAGGTCGTAAAGTCGGCATGACCCGTCTCTACGACGACGACGGCAAGAACATCCCGGTGACCGTGATCCAGGCGGGGCCTTGCTTCGTCAGCCAGATCAAGACCGCCGAATCTGACGGTTACGAAGCGGTGCAGATCGCTTTCGAAGACGTCAAGGGCCGCAACTCGACGTTCCAGATGATCGGCCACGATGCAAAGGCTGGTTTGGCTCCCAAGCGGTTCCACCGCGAACTGCGTCTGGGTGAAGGCGAGTCGGCTGAATTTGAGCTGGGCCAGGAAATCAACGTCGACGTGTTCGAAGGCACGAAGTTCGTTGACATTACCGGCGTCAGCAAGGGCAAAGGCTTTGCAGGTCCGATGAAGCGTCACGGCTTCAAGGGGCAAGAGGCAAGCCACGGCGTCAAGCGTAAGCACCGTTCGCCCGGTGCGGTCAGCGGCCGATCGAGCAACCTGGGTACGGGTAAGCCTAAGAAGGGCATCCGTATGGCCGGCCGAATGGGCGGCGAACAAGTGACTTGCCGCAGCGTGCAGGTCGTTGGAATTGATAAGGACAAGGGGCTTCTCCTGGTGAAGGGGCCGGTCCCTGGTGCGAATAAAGGCTTGATTTACGTCAAGGAGGCCAAGCGGCTTTACAAGCAGAAGGCAGCGATTGCCAAGGCGTCGTAAGTCGGTGGGTCAGTAGGCCCGTGATCCGAAACTGCATCGTCGCAACAACACGGCTCTTGAACCGAGTCGACGGGACACCTTCATCGGCCAGCCGGCCTGTCCCTCGCGGCGAACACAACGCATGCCCCCAAGGCACCGTAGGTAGACAACGATGATCGAAATCCCCGTATACAACACGTCCGGCAAACAGACCGGGTCCGTCCAGCTTGATGAAGCGAAGTTTGGTGGCGAAGTCCGCCCGGCTCTGCTGAAGCAGGCTTATGTGCGTTACCACGCCAACCTTCGGCCTGACAACTCCACGACCAAGAGCCGTGGCATGGTTGAGGGTTCGACCCGCAAGCTCTACAAGCAGAAGGGCACCGGCAACGCACGCCGCGGCGACAAGAAGGCCAACGTCCTCCGCGGCGGTGGTCACGCCAAGGCCAAGGTCCGCCACTCCTGGCGTCAGGATATGCCGGCCAAGATGCGTAAGCTTGCCAATCGCAATGCCCTGTTGGCCAAGGCGATTGACGGCGAGATCCGCTTGGTCGAATCGTTTGACATTAAAGAGCCTTCGACCAAGGCGTTTAAGGCCCTGATCAAAGCCCTTGAAATTGATCGCACCTGCCTTGTCGCGTTCAGCGACACCCGCGGCGCCGAAGCAAAGTCCGCCGCAAACCTCGAAAACATTGACCTGACCCAGATCGACCGGCTCAACGCCTTCGACCTGCTCAACCATCGCTACCTCGTCGCGGAAAAAGGCGCGTTCGAGGACTACATCGCTCGCAGCACGGCTTCCGTCAAGGAAGTTAACGCCGAGCAGGAGGTGGCCGCGTAATGGAACCGACCCACGTTATCAAGCGACCCCTGATTACCGAGAAATCGACCTTCGAAGCGTCGGGCTCGATCCCACGTGGTAAGCGTGCTGGCCAGCCGCTGAACCGCTATGCCTTCGAAGTCGACATGAAGGCCCGCAAGGGCGACATCGCCAAGGCGATCGAAGCGATCTACAACGTCCGCGTTGAAAAGGTCAATACGCAGATCCGTAAGGGGCAGTACTTCCGCACTCGATTTGGCCCCGGCAAGACCAGCCAGTGGAAGAAGGCCCTTGTCACCCTCCACGACGACGATCGGATCGACCTGTTCTAAGCAACCACCGGCGAATCATCGCCTTTAGATAGAGACCCAACCATGGCAGTCCGCATCTACAAACGAACGACCCCCGGCCGGCGCAACGCCTCGGTCAACCTCTACTCCGAGGTGACCAAGACGAAGCCAGAGAAGACGCTTCTCCAGAAGAAGACGAAGACCGGCGGCCGCAACCACCACGGCAAGTTGACCGACCGCAATATCGGTGGCGGCAACAAGCAGCGCTATCGCCGCATCGACTGGTCGCGTAAGAAAGACGACATGGTCGCCACGGTGATCGGTGTCGAGTACGACCCGAACCGCTCGGCCAACATCGCGCTGCTCCAGTATGAAGACGGCGAAAAGCGATACATCATCGCTCCGCGTGAACTGACTGATGGCGACAAGGTCATCAGCTCCAGCGAGAAGTGTGAGCCGAAGGTCGGCAACTGCATGCCGATCAAATTCATCCCGACGGGCCTGAACATCTACTGTGTCGAACTGCAGCCTGGCAAAGGTGCCCAGATCTGCCGCTCGGCCGGTACGTATGCTCGCCTGACCAACCGCGAAAGCAAGTGGGCGACCATCGTGCTGCCCTCTGGTGAAGTTCGCCAGGTCTCGGTCAACTGCCGGGCCACGATCGGCGGCGTGGGCAACACCGACCACAACAAGACCAAGCTCGGTAAGGCCGGCATCAGCCGAAAGCTTGGCCGACGCCCGCACGTCCGCGGTATGGCCAAGAACCACCATGAGCACCCCATGGGCGGTGGTGATAACAGTTCGTCGGGTAACCGCCCGCCGGCCTCGAAGACCGGTGTCCTCGCGAAGGGTGGCGGCACGCGTAAACGCGGCAAGAATTCCAACAAGCGGATCATCCGCCGACGCACCAGCAAGCGTTACGGCCAACTGAAGCTCCGTGGCTAAGACACAAACCCCGCTGGGCAGCAAGCCCGGCAAAACCTTTAGGAATAGCGAATGTCACGCTCTCTCAAAAAAGGCCCATACGTCGATCTGAAACTCTACCGCAAGGTCGAGAAGCTCAACCAGCAGGATCGCCGCGAGCCGATCAAGACCTGGGCCCGTGCCTGCACCATCGTGCCCGAGTTCGTCGGCCACACCTTCATGGTGCACAACGGCAAGAACCACCTGCCCGTGCTGGTCACTGAAGACATGGTCGGGCACAAGCTCGGCGAGTTCGCACTAACCCGCGTGTTCAAATCGCACACCACCGGTACCAAGGCCCAACGCGCCGCCGGCATCAAGTAAGAGACACCCAACCCGTCGGCGATGGCCGGCAACCGTGAGACCGAATCATGGCGTACACCAGCAAATACCGGATGGCCCGGATCAGCCCGACCAAGGCCCGCCCTGTTATGGACATGATCCGTGGCAAGCGGATCGACGAGGCGAAAGTGATCCTTCAGATGTCCAAGCTCCGCGCTGCGGCATTGATCAGTGGCGTCCTCGACGCGGCGGTCGCCAATGCCGACCAGGCCGAAGCCAATGTCCGCAGCCTTGTCATCACTGACGCTCGTGCGGACGCTGGCCCAACCATGAAGCGCTTCCAACCCAAGGACCGTGGCCGAGCCCACCCCATCCTGAAGCGAACCAGCCACCTGACCATCGCAGTGGACAGCAAGTAAGACACCCAAGGCTAAGAAAGACGCGGCCAAGGCCGCACAACCCCGAGATAAACATGGGACAAAAAGTTCATCCATTCGGATTCCGCGTCGGGATCACCGAGGCCCACAAGAGCCGCTGGTACGCGCCCAAGGCGCTATATGGCGAACTGCTCGTTGAGGACTTCAAGATCCGTAAGTTCCTCGACAAAGAGCTCAACCGTCGTGGTCCTTTCGCCGCCGTCTCGGACATCCACATCGAGCGGACGCGTGAAGAGTTGAAGATCATCGTCAAGACCGCGCGTCCTGGCCTGGTGATTGGCCCGAAGGGTGCGAACATCGACGCCCTGACCAGCGAGCTTCAGCGCATGACCGGCCGAAACGTGTCGCTCAACTGCGTTGAAGTGACCAACCCCGATGCAGACGCTCAACTCGTCGCCGAGTCAATCGCCGAGCAACTCGCCAAGCGGGCCAGCTTCCGCCGCGTGATGAAGATGAAGGCAGAAGCCGCCATCAACGCCGGTGCCAAGGGTGTGAAGATCCAGATGTCCGGTCGCCTCGGTGGCCACGAAATGTCCCGCCGCGAAGACATCCGCATGGGTGCCGTTCCGCTGCAGACGCTGCAGGCAGAAGTTGACTACGGCTTTGCCGAATCGCTGACGACCTACGGCATCATCGGTGTGAAGGTGTGGTGCTACAAGGGGATGTACCACGAGGTCGAAGAGGGCGAGATTACCTCCAAGGCCGCCGGTGCTCGACCCCGTGCCCGTGGACGACGTTAATCCTGACTTTGAAGAAAC
Source organism: Phycisphaeraceae bacterium (assembly GCA_049611445.1). Classification (GTDB taxonomy): domain Bacteria; phylum Planctomycetota; class Phycisphaerae; order Phycisphaerales; family Phycisphaeraceae; genus JAHQVV01. The sequence continues at coordinate 23,035 of JBMZAP010000024.1, forward strand.
AACCGTCGCAGTTAACGCGACAAACCGGAGCATAAACGATGCCCCTGATGCCCAAAAGAGTGAAGTTCCGCAAGGAACACCGCGGCAACCTCAAAGGCAATGCCTCGCGTGGCAACTTCGTTGCATACGGCGAGTATGGCCTGCAGCTGACCCAGGGTGGTTGGCTCACCGCGCGACAGATCGAGGCCGGCCGTATTGCCGCCCGTCAGTACGTTTCGCGTGAGGGCAAGCTGTTCGTCCGCGTCTTCCCCGACAAGCCCATCTCCAAGAAGCCCTTGGAAACACGTATGGGTAAGGGTAAGGCCGAGCCCGAGTACTGGGCTGCCCGCGTCAAGCCCGGCACGATCGTTTACGAAATCTCAGGTGTGCCCAAGGACCTGGCCAAGGCCGCGTTTGCTCGTGTCGCACACAAGATGCCGTTCAAGTGCCGCTTCGTGGAGCGTCGCCACGCCTAAGAACCACCGCCGTCTACGGATGGCTTAGCAGGGATAGACCCATGCCGATTAAGAAAGAAGAACTCCACAAGATGAGCGACCCGGAGATCGCGGAAGAGACCAGGCGTCTGCGCGACCGTCTGTACGAGCTGCGTCAGCAGGCCGTCACCGAGAAGCTTGAAAACAACCGCGAGCCCGGCAACATCCGCAAGGACATCGCCCGGCTACTGACCGAGAAACGTTCGCGCGAACTGAGCACAAAGGATAGCGCCTGATGTCTGAACAGAGCACCAAAAAAGTCACCGGCACCAAGGTCGGCATCGTCACCAGCGACAAGCGTGACAAGACCCGTACCGTTGCGGTTGAGTACCAGAAGGTTCACGCGAAGTATGGCAAGCGACTCCGCCGTGAAGCGAAGTTCCAGGTCCACGACGAGAGCAACCAGTCTGGCGAAGGTGACCGCGTTGAGATCGCTCAGTGCCGACCACTGAGCAAGACCAAGAGCTGGCGTCTGGTTCGTGTCCTTGAGAAGGCACCCGAAGCCGTCGCCCACCAGGCCGAAGCACCTGAGACCGAATGAAACGATACGGACAGCCGTAAGCAACTGAAAGCAACCCACCCGCGTGAAGCGCGGAGGAACAAGCGATGATCCAACAGGAATCCAGAGTCGACGTAGCGGACAACAGCGGCGCCAAGATTGCGTACGTGATCCGCGTCCTTGGTCGCACCACCGGCCGTGACAAATCCACCCGTCCCAGCGCTTCGTTGGGCGATCGCGTGGTCTGCTCGGTTAAGAAGGCGTTGCCTGGCAGCGACATCAAGACCGGCACCATCGTGAAGGGTGTCGTCGTCCGCACCAACTACCCCGTGCGTCGTCCGGACGGCAGCTACGTCCGCTTCGATAAGAACGCCATCGTCCTGATCGACGACAATGGCAACCCCCGAGGCACGCGCATCTTCGGTGCCGTCGCCCGTGAGCTCCGTGAAAAGAGCTACATGAAGATCGTCTCGCTCGCCAGCGAGGTCGTGTAAACGAACAACAGCGTGCGGGTTTGCCCGCATAAGAAAGATAAGGAACTAACCATGGCACGACATATCCGCAAAGACGATGAAGTCATCGTGACCGCCGGCGCCGACAAGGGCACCCGTGGCCGCGTGGTGCAGGTGCTGGTCAACGAAGACCGCGTGATCGTGGAGGGCGTCAACGTCCGCCGCAAGCACGTCAAGCCGACCCAGTCCAACCCGCAGGGTGGTGTCGTCTCCGTCGCGATGCCGATCCACATCAGCAACGTGTCGCCCGTGGACAAAAACAAGAAGCCGACCCGTGTCCGCTTCCAGACCAGCAAGGACGGCGAAAAGGTCCGCGTCGCGGCAACGACCGGCGAGACCCTGTCCGTCCTCAAGAAGGCACGCTGAATAACGAACACCGCATAAGACGATCACGCACATCCCGTGACGCAGCAAGAGAGTAAGACCATGACCCCCCGCATTAAGACACAATTCGAAGGCCCGGTCCTTGAGAAGATCAAGGCGGACTTCGGCATCACCAACCCCATGGCGATGCCCAAGCTCGACAAGATCGTTATCACCGTCGGTATGGGTAACCAGCTCGACGGCACGAAGCTCAACCCCAAGGCCCGCGAGCAGGTCATTCAGGACCTCGGCCTGATCACCGGCCAACGCCCGATCATGAAGAAGGCCAAGAAAGCGGTCTCGAACTTCAAGCTGCGTATCGGCTACGAAGTTGGTGCGATGGTTACCCTCCGTGGCAACCGCATGTGGGAGTTCTACGATCGCCTGGTCAACCTGGCCATGCCACGTATTAAGGACTTCCGCGGCATGAAGGACACCAGCTTCGACGGCCGTGGCAGCTACTCCTTTGGCCTGACCGAGCAGGGCATCTTCCCTGAAGTCGATATGGCCAACGCCCAGTACACCCACGGCATGAATATCACCATGGTGTTCAAGAACTCGACCAACGAGATCTCCAAGACCTGCCTGACCGAGATGGGCTTCCCGTTTGTAAAGCCTGAGAAAAAGAAGAACTGATCGACCCCGGGTTGATTCGACCCGGCCTACCTGAGAGACAAACTTATGAGCTCTAAATCCACCATCGAACGCAACAAGCGCGTCAAAAAGACAGTCGCCAAGTACGCAGAGGCACGTGCCAAGTACAAGAAGGAAGGCGACCAGGAAGCACTGCAGAAGCTTCCCCGTGACGCGAGCCCGACCCGTGTCCGTACGCTCTGCGAGCTGACCGGCCGTAGCCGTGGCGTTTACCGCAAGTTCAAGCTCTCGCGAATCAAGCTGCGTGAGCTGGCCCTTCAAGGCAAGATCCCCGGGATGCGAAAGGCTTCTTGGTAAGCCACCGTACTGAACGAACCAACACCAGCGCACTTGCAAAACGCAGGAGCCCGACCGTATGTCCATGACCGACCCTATTGCTGACATGATCACTCGCATCCGCAACGCGGTGCGTAACCAGGCCGACCAGGTCCGTGTGCTTAACTCCAAGGTTGCACGCGGTATCGCTGAAGTCCTCAAGACCGAGGGCTACATCCAAGGCTACGACGTGATCGAAGATGGCCGACAAGGCCTGATCCGTATCGACCTGAAGTACGGCCCGGCCGGCGAGCAGTTGATCCACGTCCTCAAGCGTGAATCCAAGCCAGGCTGCCGTGTGTACAAGAAGGTCGCCGAGCTGCCACGACCGTTGGCCGGCCTCGGTATCGCGATCCTCACCACGCCGCGTGGCGTGCTCTCCGACCGTCAATGCCGTGAGCAGAAGGTCGGCGGCGAACTGCTCTGCACCGTCGAGTAAACGAACCAACCCCCGCGTTTTGCATTAAGGAAGGCCGCAGCACAACAGTCGGCCGCCTGAAAGGAACGAACTAAAGTGTCACGAAACGGAAAAAAACCAGTCCAGGTCGCCGGCGGCGCGACGGTGAAGATCAACGGCGATGAAGTCGCGGTCTCCGGTCCCAAGGGCAACCTCTCCATCAACACCAAGCCCGAGGTCAAGGTCAGCCTGTCCGACGACGGTAAGGAAGTCAGCGTCGAGCGTGTTGCTGAAACGCGTTTTGCCCGTGCGATGCACGGCACGACCCGTTCGCTGATCCAGAACATGATCATTGGCGTCACCGAGGGCTACTCCAAGGAACTCAAGATCGTCGGCGTCGGTTGGTCAGCCAACCTCGCGGGCAATAAGGTCCAGCTCAACGTGGGCTATGCCGACACACGCATTGTTGAGGTTCCCGCCGGCGTCACCGCTGAGGTCAAGAACCAAGACATCAAAATCAGTGGTCCGGACAAGCAGTTGGTCGGCCAGACCGCCGCGAAGATTCGCGAGCACCGCAAGCCCGAGCCTTACAACGGCAAAGGCATCATGTACACCGACGAGAAGATCATCCGCAAGCAGGGCAAGGCCTTCGGCGGCTAATGAAACAACTTTGGCTTGTACTCAAGCAAGCCAGCAACAGTTAAGAGCGCAATATGAACGCACAGAAACTCAACAACGTCCGCCGCAAGCGGCGCAAGACCGGCATCCGCAAGGGCCTGTTCGGCTCGTCCGAGAAGCCACGGCTATCCGTCTACCGAAGCTCCAAGCACATCTACGCCCAGCTCATCAACGACTTCGAGGGCAAGACCCTCGCATCGGCGAGCACCGTGCAGGCGAAGGTGACCAACGGCAGCAATGTCGAAGCAGCCAAGCAGGTCGGCACAAAGATCGCCGAGGCAGCCAAGGCTGCAGGCATCGAGCAGATCGCGTTTGACCGCAACGGCTTTAAGTACCACGGCCGAGTCAAGGCCCTGGCAGACGCCGCGCGTGAGGGCGGACTGAAGTTCTAAAACCTAAACAAGACACCAAACTCCGCGGCAAGTAACCGAACGCCGCAGCTAACCTACGAGACGACACATGGCAGAAGTCCTCGACGAATCGCAAGCACTCGAATCCACGACCGTGGCGATCAACCGCACGGCGACGACCGTGAAGGGCGGCCGACGCATGAGCTTCTCAGCGCTCGTCGTGGTCGGCGACCGCAAGGGTCGTGTCGGCGTTGGCTACGGCAAAGGCCGTGGCGTCCCCGCCGCGATCGAGAAGGCACAGAAGGCCGCGAAGAAGAACATCTTCAAGATCACCAGCCGTGGCGGCACACTGCCGCACCAGGTGACCGGGCGCTTCGGTGCTTCGCAGGTTCGCCTGATCCCCGCAGCTCCGGGTACCGGCGTTATTGCCGGTGGTACGGTCCGTGCGGTGCTCGAGATGGCCGGTGTACAGGACGTGCTGACCAAGAGCTACGGCTCAACCAACTCAATCAACCTGACCAAGGCAGTTGTTGATGGCCTCAAGGCCCTGCGTAGCCGTGAGTCGGTCGCTGCCCTTCGTGGTGTTGAAATCGAATCGTCCAGCGTTGACGAGATGCTCGCCGCCAGCAAGAAGCTGATGGAAGAGGCCTCGGAGATCGCCCCAGCCAAGTCGTTGAAGGAAGCCAACGACTCGATCAAGCCGAAGGAAGAGCCTAAGAAGGAAGAAGAGCCCAAGGCTGAAGCTGAGGCACCGGCTGAAGAAAAGACGGAAGAAGCACCTGCCGAGCCCGTCGCAGAAGCGCCTGCGGAAGAGGCTGCTCCTGAAGCAGCCGCCGAAGAGGCACCTGCTGAAGAAGACAAGAAAGAAGACTAAACCGAGACCAAGCCGGCGAGCACGCCGGACACCGAAAGGATTGACCCGCCATGATGATCCACGAGATCACCGAGAAAGTCGGACGGCACAAGAAGCGTAAGCGCATCGGGCGTGGCCCGGGCTCAGGGACCGGCAAGACCGCCGGCCGAGGCCACAAGGGCTATGGCTCGCGATCGGGTAACTCCAACCCGCACGAGGGTGGCGGCACCCCGCTGTGGAAGGCGCTGCCCAAGCGCGGTTTCTCGAACCACATGTTCAAGAAGCACTTCTCTGTTGTGAACCTCTCCGCAATCGACGCACGCTTCGATGACGGCGCCGAGGTGAACCCTGAGATGCTGGTCAAGCATGGCCTGATCCGTGACACCAAACTGCCCGTCAAGGTGCTTGGCAACGGCGAGACCTCCAAGAAGTTCACCGTGACCGCGGCGAAGTTTTCCAAGTCTGCTGAAGAGAAGATCACCAAGGCAGGCGGCAGCGTCACCGTTGCATGAAGCAGGTGACTTTCGTTTAGAGATGGATTGAAGTAACGCATCGCCGGCCAGGACGGCCTACCCAACGAACCACCTTATGCTTCAAGCGTTCATCAACATCTGGCGTATCAAAGAGCTGCGCAACAAGCTCTTCTTCACCATCGCGATGCTGGTCATCTACCGCATCGGCTTCTTTATCCCGTTGCCCGGCGTAGACCAGGAAACGCTCAAGGAAGCGATGTCCGGACAGACCGGCGGTATCGGCTCGGTCCTCGCCTATATGCAGATCTTTACCGGCGGCTCCTTGAGCCAGTCGACGATCTTCGGCTTGGGCATCATGCCGTATATCTCTGCGGCGATTATTTTCCAGCTCCTCGGTTCGGTCTCCGAACGCCTCAAGGCGCTGAAAAAAGAAGGCCCGGTCGGCCACCAGAAGATTCAGGAATACACCCGCTATACCACCGTCGCCCTGTGTGCGGTGCAGGCGTTCTTCTGGCTCCAATACCTGCCGCGCATCGGTGCGGTTTATCCCGCGTACGTCAACAGCCCGATCTACTGGGTCTGCGGCGTGCTCGGCCTGACCGCCGGCTCGTGCTTCCTGATGTGGCTCGGTGAGCAGATCGACCGCTTCGGTATCGGTAACGGCATCTCGCTGATCATTACCGCAGGCATCATCGCCTTCATGCCCAACGCGATCATGATGGTCGCCAGCGAGTTCAAACTCGACGGCACCGGCACCTACGGCATCATGACGATCGTCTTCCTCCTGCTGGCGTTCGTGATCGTCTGTGCGGGCTCGGTCATCATCACCCAGGGCCAGCGACGCATCCCGATCCAGCAGGCCAAGCACACCCGTGGCCGACGTGTCTTCGGTGGTCAGAAGAGCTACCTCCCGCTGCGTGTGAACCACGGCGGCGTGATGCCGATCATCTTTGCGTCCTCGCTGATGATCTTCCCGTCCATCGCGTTGGGCTGGGCCGCCGCGGCAATGCCCAACCCGGATACCGAGGAGCTTGGCGGCTTCATGACGTTAGTGTCATCCACCGTCTACTTCCTCAATGACGAGTTGGGCAACATGACCGGCTACCTGTATGCCTTGGTCTACGTCGTGCTGATCTACTTCTTCAGCTACTTCTGGACCACCGTCCAGTTCAACCCGGAAGAAACCGCGACGAATCTCCGTGACCACGGCAGCTTCATTCCCGGCCTGCGACCCGGGCCGAGGACGGCTGAATACCTTGAAACCGTTATGGAACGGATCACGTACGTTGGTGCGGGCTTCCTCTGTGCGATTGCGATCGTGCCGACCATTGTGTCGGGTTATTTCGGGATTCCGTTCCTCGTGACCCAGTTCCTGGGGGGTACGGGCCTGCTGATCACGGTCAGCGTGATGCTGGATTTTGTGCAGCGGATTGATGCACAGCTGTTGATGCGAAACTACAAGGGCTTCCTCGGTGGTGGCGAGGGTAGCGGCG
>JBMZAP010000025.1:0-30078 GCA_049611445.1 Phycisphaeraceae bacterium
CTGCCAGATCGTACGTGCCCAGCCAAGGCGGCGGATGACGTTGTCCAGGCGCTGCTCGAGCAGGCGGAGGATCACGGTACCCGTGTTGCCCGGCTTACGGGAAGCTTCGGCCACGTAGCGACGGAACTGCTTTTCCATCACGTTGTAGTGGAAGCGGAGCTTCTGCTTTTCGTTCAGACGGACGCCGTAGTCACGCAGGCGACGACCACGGAAGCCGTGCATACCCGGGGGGTTGAGCTGACGCTTGGCGGTGTGCTTGGGGATGTCGGCGATGGGGACGCCGACGCGGCGGGAGAGCTTGACCTTGGGGCCGGTGTAGTTGGCCATGATGGGTGTACCCTGTTTTTGGCAGGGCCCTCGTGTGTGCTCGGCCGCGGCTGCGGCTCTGCGGTTGACAGAAGTTCTGGACACAGCGTCCAGCGATTTTGAGCCAAGTATTATCGCGAAATCGGCCAGACGGGTCAAGTCAGCGGCCTGGGGAGCGTCTTGCCGTGTTGCTTTTGGGCAACATCTCCTACGACCCTGCTGCCAGCCAACCAGACCGCAGACCAATCGTAATGGGCCTGCGGCCCATCCTGAAAAACATTGGCTTTCTTCCTGCCCTGGGGTAGGTTTTAGCCATGCGAGGCCATTTATCCATTATCGCGGCACTCTCCCTCTCCGCCCTGCTGCTTGTCGGCTGCCAGACACGGCCCGGCTACACACTGCGCGATGTCGCCCCGCTTTATGACGATTTCGGCCACGCCCGATCGCTGACGCTCTCTTCGCCCGTCGTTCGCACCTCATTCCTGCCCAACGACACCAGCGCGCGGTGGTATGACGGCCGCCGTGATATCGGGCCATTCGTCACTTCGGGGACCCAGTCCTTACGACACGAGGAAAGCGTGACCTTCACGCGTGACAGCCAGTACATCTATGGCGACCGTGTGTATGACCGCTACAACGAGACGACCCACCGCCGGACGTACCGCAGCAGCACACGCTGAGCTAGAACTTAATTCATCACTTCGCCTCGGCTGCCGTTACCTGCAGAACGATCAGCTTTGAGCGTTCATCCTTAGGGATATACGCTTGGCTCTCGATGACGGTGCCGTCGGGCAGTTTTGCGGTGAGGGTGTACCAACCTGTAAAGACCCGGGCCTCGGCATTACCACGCTCGTCTGTGACACCGGATTCGTCACTGTGCCAGAGCTTGGTAAATAAAGCGTCAAGTGCTTCACCCGATGCCGTGGGCTTGCCTGATTGGTCCAGCAACGCGGCATTAGGCTCGACCAGATCTTGTTCTTCTAGCCCTGCAAATGAGATGCCCGTGACATTCGGCTCTGCGAAGGCGAGTCGCAACAGCGTTTCGATCTTGATCGCCGCAGCAACCGGCGTCGGGCCGCTGATTTCAAGATTCGCAAGCGAGACCGATACAGGCAGCGGCGAGATGTATTCCTCAAACATTCGCTGCAGCGACTTGGGCTGAATTGGCCCGGGGAAAGACTGCTCGATCGTGATGTGGTCAAAGCGGACCTGACGAACTTCCATTTTTTGGATCGCGGCAGCGAAAGCCCGTCCACTCTGCAGCGCGATGGCATTTCGAACGCGGACACCGAAACGCGCGTCAGGGCGACGAGACGCAGCCCGCTCGAACATACGCGGCAGCATCCCCTGGCCGAGTTTGCGCTCAATCATGTCCTGACTGAGCAGGTCGGCATAGAGGTCGTAACGATCAGGCCTGGGTTCATAGATCGTCGCAAGGTCGATACGGGCATTCACCGCGTCACGCAGTTCAGCGGGCTCAAGCAGCGACATGCGGTCATGATTCTTTGCCGGGTCCGCTGAGATGACCCGGCCGAAATGCGAGTGGATTGGGTCGATCGCCTCAGCCCACGCCTTGAGCCGCTTCGCCTGCTCGCGTGGCGCCGCTTCAGACGCCTCTGCCCAGTTCGTGTATCGATCCAGTGCAATCGCGTTGATGCTTCGATACACCGGGAGATCCCCAGCCTTTTTCGGCGGCATGCGATCCACAGGCAGTGTCAGGCCAACTTCAAAATCGTGACGCTGTTGAACAAGCCGAACGGTCGCACCTTGTACCGCCCGGTCATTCTGGTCGAGCACGATGACGGTGACATGCGTCTTACGGTGCTCTTCGATCGCGGCCTGCGATTGATCAACCCAGTCGCCTTGGAGGATCTGGGCATAAATAGAGCCCGAGCACAACAGGCTGATCGCCAGCGCAAGGAAGAGCATGCGTAACGGGTACATGCAAGCGTCGAATATCTGTTTCAGCAATGTCACAACCAGACTATCGGCCTGATCACCGCTTGCCTGTGAATGTCGCATGCCTCATCCGAGGTGCTCCAAGGCGTGATCCATGGTCTTGATCGGGACGAGTTCGGCCCCCTTTGGCACGCTGGCACCGGTGTCTGCGGGCGCGAGGATGCGTGTAAAGCCGAGCCGAGAGGCCTCGCGGACACGCTGCTCAATCTGCTGGCAATGGCGTACCTCTCCGCCCAAGCCGATCTCCCCAACGGCACAGGTGCCCGCTGCAAGCGTTCGCTCGGCAAATGCCCCAGCGATTGCCAGTGCGAGCGCGAGGTCCGATGCTGGCTCAGCAACCTTCATCCCGCCCACCGAACTGGCGAAGATGTCCTGATCTGCCAGACGAAGTCCGCCCCGTTTCTCCAGCACGGCAATGAGCATCGCCAGCCGCGAACTGTCCAGCCCACTGACCTTTCGCTTTGCATTGCCGAGGAACCCCGCCGCCGTGAGGGCCTGAATCTCCACGAGCAGGCATCGGCTGCCTTGCAGGACGGGGCACACAACACTACCCGCCCGCGCAGCGTACTCCTTGGCAAGCAGGCCCCTGCCGTCGCTGAGCTCTGCAAGCCCTTTGCCTGTCATTTCAAACAGCCCGACCTCGAGCGTCGTACCGAAGCGGTTTTTGATCCCGCGGATAATGCGATGACTGTGGTAGCGGTCCCCCTCAAAGTAGAGCACGGCATCAACCATGTGTTCGAGCAGACGCGGGCCGGCGAGAGCGCCCTTTTTCGTCACATGCCCAACCATCAGCAGCGCCGTGCCGGTCAGTTTCGCCTGATGAACCAGCTCCATGCAACAGGCACGCAGTTGCGTCACACTGCCGGGGGCGGCGGGAATATCGCCTTTGTAGATCATCTGGACCGAGTCAATGACGAGAACAGAAGGATCGACCTGCCGTGCCTGCTCGAGGATGCGTGCGAGGTTCGTGTCCGCCAGGACATAGAGGTGGTCCGGGAGTTCGCCTTCGCCGTGCAGCCGGTCGGCTCGCATCTTCAGTTGATGAGCTGATTCTTCACTGGTCACATAGAGCACACGCTGGCCGGTCTCTGCAAGCTTGGCGGCAGACTGGAGCATGAGCGTTGACTTACCGATGCCGGGGTCGCCACCAATGAGAACAGCTGACCCGGGAACCAATCCACCGCCTTGGCTGTCTTCGCCTGCACCGCCGAGGACCCGGTCCAATTCACGGATGCCGGTAGCGATTCGACTGGCCTGCGTGTCGGTCTCGCTGATCTGAGCGATCGGAGCCGCCTTTGCAGGGCTCTCATTGGCGGGCGCAATCGACGTAAAGGGATCAGACTTGGTACTGGCTCCCGGACTTTCGCGGAATTCTTCGAGCGCATCCCATGCACCACACTCCGGACACTTGCCCATCCACTTGGGCTGAACGGCACCGCACTCTCTGCACAGGAAATGGATCTTCGTCTTGGCCATGGCTGGACAGGATACGCCCCTCTGGCCCTGCCCGCAGAGCGGCAGTACGCTTATGATGTTCCAATGTCTTATCCGAATCATGAAGTGACTTCGACCCAGCGCGGCGTTGGCCGGCTCGCGCTGCTGGCTGTCGTACTGGCGCTCATTGGCAACGTCGTGGTCTTCGCCTATCTGCGGCCGTATGGCATCCTGCGCGAACTCAGCCCACTCGCTGAAGCCCGCGAGCACATCCACACCCGCTTCGTCGGTGAAGTCGAAGACCAAGAGTTGATCGACGCGGCGCTGCGTGGCATGGCCGGTGCGTTAGGTGATGAAAACACGCAGTACTTCAGTGCCGAGGAACTCAGCGCGTTCAATGAGCATGTCGGCGGATCATTTACAGGTATCGGTGCAGAAATCGATATCCACAAGAATCGCCTTCGAATCGTCGCCCCGCTGGACAACTCGCCCGCGTGGAATGCCGGCGTCATGCCTGGCGACATCGTCCTGGAGATCGAAGGCCAAGACACGCTTGGCATTGACATCTTCGATGCGATGCGCCAACTCAAGGGCGAGGCAGGCACCGACGTCACGATCCGGGTGCGGCATCGCACCGGCGAAGAAGAAACCATCACCATCACACGCAAAATAATCCAGGTCGCATCCGTCCGAGGCTACAAACGCAACCCCGGCAACGGCTTTGACTACATGATCGACCCCCAACGGAAGATCGCCTATCTCAGGCTGACCCAGTTTGGCGAAACCTCACTGGAGGAGGTTGAAGACAAGCTGAGTGAGCTCAAGAAACAGGGCATGAAGGCACTGATCCTTGACCTGAGAAATAACGGTGGTGGACTGCTGGACGGCGCCGCTGGCATCTCAGACATTTTTCTCACCGGTGGCAAAACCATCGTCAGCACCAAGGGCAAGGGCACGATCAGCGAGACGATCAAATCAACGGATAACACCCTGCTGCCCGACCTGCCGCTGGTTGTTCTGATTAATGGGAACAGCGCCTCGGCCTCAGAAATCGTTGCCGGGGCGATGCTCGACAACGACCGAGCCCTCCTCGTTGGATCACGCAGTTTCGGCAAGGGAAGCGTCCAGCAATTGCTTCCGCTGGCGGATGGAACCAGCGCGATCAAGCTCACTACGGCCTACTGGTACATGCCATCAGGCAAGATGATCCACCGCAAAAAAGACGCGACTGAATGGGGCGTCGATCCCTCTCCGGGCAATTTTGTGCCCGTCGATGATGAGCAGCTCCGAGCGATGCTGATCAAGCGACGTGAGGCGGAAGTCGATGATCCCTACGCCAAGCTGGATGGCCCGGTGACGCCGCAGTGGCTACGTAACGAAATGCTGGACGACCCAATGGCCGCAGCACTCGAGGCTGCTCAACAGTTACTCACTAAGGACGGTTGGCCAAAAGTCGGCGTCGATCAGGAGGCGGCCTTGGCGGAGCCGACCGATCGAGAGGCGCTGGAAACGCGTAAGCAGGAGTTGCTTGAATTACTCGAAGAGGTCAACGGAAAAATCGAAGACCTTGATACCGATGAGGATCAGGCTTCGCCATGACATTGATTCTCGGTCTGGAAACGAGTTGTGACGAGACGGCCGCGGCAGTTGTCGAGGAAGGTCGGTTCGTGCGCAGCAACGTGGTAAGTACGCAGCATGAGTTGCACCAACGCTTTGGCGGGGTCGTGCCGGAGATCGCAAGCCGGGCACACCTTGAGAAGCTGCTGCCAGTGGTTCAAGCCGCAGTGCATGATGCCGGCATTAAACTCGCACAACTTGATGCCATCGCGGTGGGCAATCGCCCAGGCCTGGTAGGGTCACTGGTTGTCGGTGCAAGTGCGGCCAAAGCACTGGCGTGGTCGCTGGACCTGCCATTGATAGGCGTGGATCACGTGCTTGCCCACCTTTATGCGCCCACCTTGGCAGACGATCATTCGCAGCAGCAGCCTGAGGTGAAATACCCGGCTATCGGCCTGGTCGTGTCAGGCGGACACACCTCCCTGTACCGGGTGGAGGGTCCCAACACGGTCACGTTACTGGGCAAAACGATCGATGACGCCGTCGGCGAAGCGTATGACAAGGCGGCCGTGATGCTCAAAGCAGGCTATCCGGGCGGCCCAAAGCTCGACGCCTTAGCACAGACCGGCGACGGGACCGCACACAAATTACCGCGCCCCTTACTGGGCCCGCAGTCGCTGGACTTCTCATTCAGCGGCCTGAAGACCGCCCTGCTCTACGCTGTCCGTGGCACACCGGTCGGACGAGGCAGTGAAGCCAGATTTGAGCGTGATGCGGACGACCTTTCGGCAGATCAACGGGCCGACCTCGCTGCCTCATTCCAGCAGGCAGTTGCCGACACGGTCGCGACAAAGATCAAGCGTGCACAGAAACAACTCACTGCCGATGGCGTGGCACCTCAGTCGCTCATCATCGGTGGCGGGGTCAGCGCGAACTCTCTGCTGCGTGAACGTATGGGCGAAATTGCCGAGAGACTCAATCTGGAGCTGCACATCCCGGACATGTCGCTCTGCGTCGATAACGCTGCGATGATCGCGGGCCTGGCTCACGTTCGCTTTCTAGAACAAGACTTTGACGATCTGTCACTGCCCGTCATCGCGACGACAGCTGCGGATCGCCCCTAACCCCGCGGCAGTCAGGCCTGATCGTCTTCAGGCTCGGGCTCTGCTTCCGCTTCTTCATCGCCAACCTTTTCACTCAAGAGCGCCTTGACCGCATCTTCGAGTTTGCTGTTGACACAATCGGCGATTCGAAGATTGCCATGCTTATCGATCAGGTAGTAGTCGGGGTAGCCGTTGGGTGCGTAGGCAGTGTTCGTCTTATTTTCGATATCCACGCAGACGGGGTACTTGATGCCGTGAGCTTCAATGGCTTTCTCGATCGCCTCGCCGCCGAGCGTTGAACAGATGCCGATGATGACCAGGCCTTGCTCGCCATACTTCTCATACAACGCGTTATGCTTTGGAATGGCGCGTTCGCTGGGGCCCGACCATGTCGCCCAGAAATCGAGGACGACGACTTTACCCTTGAGTTCCTTTAACTTGAGCGCCTCACTGTTATGCCAGTTATCGACGGCCAGCGCCGGTGGCTGCTCGGGCGACTTTTCCAACTTCTTCAGCCGAGCTCGTTTCTCGTCGCCCCCCTCCAGCCAGTTCGGACGGATACGGACCTTGCCGCTCTTGTCGGCCTCTTCGGCTAGGAGCGTTTCAATGACATCTGCGACATTGTCAGGCTTCAGGCCAATCGCACGGACAATGCCTTCGCGGTCAACCACCGCGTACGTCGGGTACCACTGAACCGGCCAGTCTTTCTCAATCTGCCCATCCGCCGCAAACGCGTTGGGGTAGTTCGCGCCGTTGTCCTCAACGATCTTCGGCATCTTTTCCGCGTCGCCGCTCGTGCAGACACCAATGAGTTTGACGCCGTCGTTCGCATACTTTTCTGCGATCTTGGTGTTCTTCGGCATGGCCGCGATACACGGGCCGCACCATGTCGCCCAGAAATCAATGACAACGATGCTGCCTTTCATCTTGGTCACATCGAACTCGCCACCAACCCAGTCGCCAACGCTGAGCGCTGGGGCTTCCAACCCCTCGAACTTGGTGTGTTCAACCGGCCGCTCCCAATACCAGTTATCCGGGAATTCCCCAGCAGTCACAGGAAGGACCAGCGTCAAGAGAATCAACGCGGCGAGGATGTTGCGATGAGCTTTCATAACGTCTCCTTAGGACGATCTGACTGACACGAGCTTACCAACCATACGCGCCAAGCAGCGAGCGGGTTCATATCGCATAGACCGGAGTAGGATACCCGCCTATCATCGCACCATGGCGCTAGAACTGACATTTTTAGGGACCGGCACAAGCGCGGGCGTGCCGATGATTGGTTGCGACTGCCCCGTCTGCACCTCTGAAGATCCGCGTGACCGTCGCGACCGCTCAAGCGTGGTTGTGCGGTACCCAAGAGAGAACTGGTCAGAGGAATCAGGCCTGCCGCCCTGCTTTACGGTCCTCATCGATGCGTCACCTGAGGTTCGACATCAGTCGATACGCCATGGCGTGAACTGGCTGGACATGCTGTTCCTGACCCACGCTCACGCAGACCACATTCTGGGCCTGGACGACCTGCGAAGGTTCAATTCCGTGATGCAGGGCCCGCTTGAGTTCTTTGCTGAGCCTGAAGTGATCCAGTCCGTCAAACAGATGTTCCACTATATATTCAAAGACGAGCACCACTATGAAAACGCATTCGTCGCCAAGCTACTGCCACTGCCCATCGGCCCGGGACAAGTCGTTGAAATTGGTCAGGCAAAGTGGACACCGATCCGCCTGATGCACGGCCGACTCCCCATCCTTGGCTACCGCGTTGACTGGAACGGAAGATCGATCGCGTACTGCACGGACTGCTCGACAATCCCTCATGAAACACTCCCGCAACTAGAAGGGCTGGACGTGCTTGTTCTTGATGGCCTGCGTGAACGCCACCACCCGACGCACATGACCCTCGATCGTGCATGCGAGTTTGCCGAGCAGATCAACGCGAAGCAGACTTACTTCACACATATCGCACACGATCATTCCCACCAGGAATTGCTCGAACGATTGCCCGACAGGATCGAGCCTGCGTTTGATGGGCTAACGCTGGAACTTCAGGCCGACACGACCGAAATCATCACCAGGATTTCGGGGCCGGGGGGACCGGTGTAACGTCCGGCGGCTGGACTTCTTCCATGTCGTTGGCACGCCCCGGGCGTTCAAGGCTGATGCGCCCGAGTTTGCCCGAACGCATCTCGCGAAGCAGCAGTTCCCCGGCTCGGTTGAGATCAACTTCGCCGCCGCCGATGAGGCAGCCACGTTTCTTGCCAATCATCTCCAGTATTTCAATGGGGTCTTCAGCCAACGTATCGAGCTTGTAGCGGGCACGTAACTCGCTGGGATAGTTCGAAGCGAGGTACCGTACGGCGTAGACGCCAATATCGTCGTAATCGACGGCGGTGTCCTTGATCGCCCCGCTCACAGCAAGGCGGTAGCCCACCTCCTGATCCTCAAACTTGGGCCAGAGAATCCCGGGCGTATCAATGAGCACGACCCCATTCTTGAGATCAATTTCCTGATTGCCCTTGGTCACCGCAGGCTCATCACCTACGCTCGCGACACGCTTGCCACGCAAGGCATTGAGGAGCGTGGACTTGCCGACGTTCGGGATCCCGACAATAACCACACGAACTTTCAGGCCTTTCTCGATCCGCTTGGGCGCAAATTTACGGACCAGACGCAGGATGCGATCCGGCTCTCCCTGGTTCGTAATGGTCAGCGCCATGGTTTGGACGCCGCGCTGTTTTTCGAACGTCTCGCGCCAGGCCCGGGTCACCGCAGGGTCGGCGAGATCGGCCTTGTTCAATATCGTCACACAGGGCAGGTCGCCGGGCCTACCTTCTTCGCCCTTGCCGGGGATATCGCGGCGAAGTTCATCCAGAAGAGGATTGCTGGATGACTCAGGCAGACGCGCATCGAGCAGCTCGACAACCACATCACACTTGGGCATCAGCGTGGCGAGCTTCTGCCGCGTCGTATTCATATGGCCGGGGAACCAGTTGATAGGCATGGTGTTTTCTATCTATTGGCCTGCAAGTTCACGAAGCGCTTGACCCGGATCCGGCTGCTTCATCAGGTGTTCCCCGACCAGGACGCGGTGGATCCCGTGCTCTGCGAGGTGCTGGATATCATCGTTTGTGCGGATGCCTGACTCGCTGACGAGAATGGACTTGTCGGGAACTTCATTGAGCAACTCGGTGGTGTGGTCCAGCGAGGTTGTCATCGTTTTCAGGTTACGGTTATTGATGCCGAGCAGCGTGTAGCCGGCCTTGGGGAACGTCAGGTGCTGCTTGATCTGAACGAGCGACTCAAGGTCGTGGACTTCCAACAGGATCGACAGCTTCAACTCGGTCGCAAGGATCAAGAGGTCCATGAGCATCGGCTCGGTCAGGCATTCGGCAATGAGCAGGATCGCATCGGCACCAGCAGCCCTTGCCTCATAGACCTGATAAGGGTCGACAATGAAGTCCTTGCGAAGCACGGGCAAGCTGACGTTTTGCTTGATCTGTGAGAGATAGTCGAGAGAGCCTTGAAAGTATTTCTCATCGGTGAGGCAGGAGATCGCAGCGGCGCCGTTGGCTTCATAGGCCTGAGCGATCGCGACGGGGTCGAAGTCCTCTCGGATCAGGCCGGCCGACGGGCTGGCTTTCTTGACCTCCGCGATCACGCGCAAGGTTTCTTTGGGCCGGGTCAGCGCGGTGTAGAAATTGCGCGGCTGAGGGGTGTCCATGGCCCGCTTGATCAATTCGACCTCGGGCAGCCTTGCTTTTGCGGCTTTCACCTCTGTGCGCTTATGGGTCACAATCTCGGCTAAAACGTCAGTCAAGGCAGGGCTCGATACAGGCTGGGTGTGCGGACCATCACGTGAGGCAATAACACGCGTGTGAGGGCAAATTGTAGAGGATGCGATGCCATAGCAGGCTGCGAGGGTCGCACAAAACGTTCAAATTGATTAGAATGAACATCCTGCCTGCCAAGCACCTCCGACCGTGAGGCTCAATTGACAACTCTGGGACTCCTTTCCGACACTCATGGACGCGCCGAAACCGCACGTGATGCGGTCGATTTGCTGCTGGAGCACGGTGCTGACATGCTGATCCATCTGGGCGATGTCGGCTCGGCCGAGGTTATCGATACGCTGGCGGCCACCCATCCAAGCACAGGCCAACAGATCGAATCCCATCTTGTCTTTGGCAATTGCGACTGGGAAGCCCAATCGCTATCCCGTTACGCCCAGGACCTTGGCGTCATTGTCCATGACCCCGCGGGTGATATCGTCGTCGATAACAAGCGGCTGATCTTCACACACGGCCATTTCGGCCACGTTCTACAACACGCCGTAGAAACCGGATCAGACTACCTCCTGCACGGCCATACACACGAAAAACGCGACGAAACCATTGGCCAGACACGCGTGATCAATCCCGGGGCCCTGCACCGCGCCAAACGCCACACAGTCGCACTGCTTACGCCTGGCACTGGACAACTCCAAGTCCTCGAAGTGGCCAGCGTCGTTCGCTGAGGTTGGTAAAATAGTATGTCGAGTTCAATACCTGGCTCGGCAGGAATCAGAACTTCATGTCCAATCCGACAAAAGACAAATCCATTCCCCAGACGGCAGTTCGTTCTTACGAAGAACACTACCACGACGAGGTCGCGCAGCTCTACAACGACGGGCTACTCGCGGGCCAGATCGCACCCAATGACTCGGGTGCGGATTTGGACTACATCCGCGAAGCCTATTTCGATAACGAGCGACACCACTTCTGGGTGGCCGTCCAAAACGACCATTGCGTCGGAATGATTGGCGTAGCCAGCGATGAGGAACACACTGCCGAGATCCGCCGCCTGCGCGTTGCCAAGGAACTGCAAGGCACGGATATCGCAGCGAAACTGCTTGAGACCGCGATCGCCCACTGCAAGCACCATGGCTACCTGAAAATCAGGCTCGACACGCGCTTTGAAAAAGACGAGGCCGTCGACCTGTTCGACAAGATTGGCTTCCAGCACACCCGCACTCGGCCAACACCGGGCAAGGAGACACTGGAGTTCTATCTCGATCTGTATCGCAAGGATGATGAAGACGACGGCAACTGAGTCACATCAGGCTACCGCTTCATAAACCACCAGATCCCGCCGGACAGTGCTGCAAATCCGAGGAACAAGCCTCCGGATCCGACCTGCCCCATTCCTTCATATAAACCATGAACGGATTCGGCGAGCTTCAGCGGAATGCCTTCGGTGATCTTCCCGGCCAGTCCTGTGAAGCACAAAACCGAGATTACGAAGAACATGCCGGTCGGCACCGCATACTTCCACAGATCGCTATCGCCATCCTGATCTTCTTCGCCCAACGAAGAAGCAACGGAACGCATCGCGCTGCCCATCTTTGAATCTTTTTTCGTCTTCAGCTTCTTGCCGCCATCGAAGCTGTGGCCGCAATGCACACACAGGATCGCGTCAGGCTTACAGGATGAGCCGCAATCAGGGCAGTCTTTGCCATTGGGAATACGGATGCTGTTGGGGCGGCTCTTATGGGATAGTTCGGTAAGTTGAACCTCGGCGTTCTCTTCCATCGCAGCGAGATCAGCCAGGGAATAACTCTTTCCGCCGCCACTGGACATACCACTGTCGCCACCAGCCACTTCGCCTGCGGCCACGGGGACACCGGTTGATGATCGTTTCGGCCGAGGCGATGGCACACGCAGCGCCTGCTTGCAGCCCGGGCACTTGGCCTTCTTGCCCGCGTACTCAGCACGCACAGCAATTTTCTTCTCACAGGCCTTGCACCTGAACTTAATGGTCTCTGACATGTCGGATGCTCCGATGAAAGTCAAAACTGATAGGTGGACCAACAACGGCCCAACACCCCCAATATGACTCCTTCACCGTGCGATAGTTGTACACAATATAACAAGCGTGGCCAAAATACACAATCTTCAGGCGGATTCCTGCAAAGGACTGAATCGAGATCCAGCAAGTGGAACTTTGCGGTTCACCGGTGGGCCCGAAGGCAGTCGCGGAGCAATGAGCGCCGCAATCACCGCCATTGCGATATTGGCAATCAGGAACATCCACCACTCACCCAGCCAAGGGTAATCCTTGCTCAGCCATGTCATGACGCCGACGACGACAAGGAAAACAATCATCAGCGGGATCAGGCCGTTCCAGGCCAATTTCATGAGTTGGTCAAACCGAAGTCGCGGCAGCGTCCATCGCACCCACATCTGGAGGAACAGAAGCGCGAACACCTTGCCTGCGAAGACACTGAATTTCAAGAGGACCAGCAGCAGCCCGCCCAGTGCCGTTGCGAAGAAGCCTTCTTCGCCGCCTGCGGCAATCGGCGTCTCGAATAAAAAGTGCAAGGGTTGGATATCCCAGCCACCAAGGAACAGGATCACGAAGAATGCACAGCCTGTGATCATGTGCATGTACTCGCCGAGGAAGAAGAGCGCCCACTTCATCGAGGAATATTCGGTGTGGAAGCCGCCAACGAGTTCCTGCTCTGCTTCAGCGAGGTCAAATGGTGCCCGGTTCGCCTCGGCAAGGATGCAGACAAAGAAGATGATTGCCAGCAGCGGATGAGCGAAGATGCCCCACACGCCGATACCGGCCGATGACGCCTGCGTATTGACCATGAAGCCCGCATCAGTGGATTGGTAGTACAGGATCATGATGAGTACACAGATGCCCATCGGGATCTCATAGCTGAGCATCTGTGCAGTCGCTCGCAGGCCGCCCAGGAAGGAATACTTGTTGTTGGATGCATAAGCACCAAGGACCAGCCCATAGACTGCGACCGAACCAATCGCCAGGAGATAGACAACACCAATGTTGATCGGCGCGACAGCGACGACCGTCATGCCCGGCGCGACCAGTTCGTGGCCAAGCAAGGTCAAGCCCGGGAAATCCCAGTTGCCACCCCACGGGACGACGGCCCAGCCGATCAGAGCGGGGATCACGACGAGGATCGGACCGAGAAAAAACAGGACTTTATCGACGTTGGGCGGGGTGTAGTCTTCTTTGAGCAGCAACTTGATGCCATCTGCCAACGCTTGCCCAAAGCCACCAAATGATTTGCGGTACAACCAGCCTAGACCAATACGGTCAAGGATACCGTCAACCGCCTGCAACATACCGAAGCCGACACGGTTGGGGCCGATACGGTCCTGTGCCCATGAAGCAACCTTGCGCTCCAGGAAAATCAGGTAGGCCGTCGCTCCGAGGATCGTGTGGACCACCACCATGATCACGCAGAGGCTGACAAACAGTTGAGCAGAAATCATGGTCGGACCGATGGGGGATCAGTGCATGCAGTAACGTCGCACGGCATTATCACGCGGCAGCGGAGCCGTGGCAAACGGCAGGTCACGAGCGGGTAGAATCCACAACGATACGTGAGCGAAGAAACACCTCATAACCCGCAAAAGCCTGAAGCACCTCAGCCCTCGACGGACGAATCGGCTCCGTCCACTGAGGCAACGCAGGCAGCACCGCCGCTTCCAGCGTCCGTGCCTGTGGAGCGGCGGAGCAAGCCGCGGCTGGATCGCCGTCGCTGGAAACGCCCCGCCGAACCGAGCGCCGACGAGACTGTCAAGGAGACAATCGAGTCCATCGTGATCGCGTTTATCCTCGCGTTTGTATTCCGAGCATTTATCGTCGAACCCTTCATCATTCCCACCGGCTCGATGGCCCCGACAATGCTTGGGGCACACGCCCAGATTACCTGCCCATCATGCGGCTACGATTTTGACATCGGTCTGGACCAGAGTTCGATCGATGAGGAAGGGCATATGCCGATCACCTCGGCCGACTGCCCCATGTGTCACTACGAGGTCACGACCGCGCTGGGCACTAAGGCCCGGTCAGGAGACCGCATCCTCGTCAACAAATTTTCCTACCACCTTTCTGATCCCGCGCGATGGGACGTGGTCGTCTTCAAAGCACCTCAGGATGAGACCGTCAACGGGATCCCCGCGCCGCGGTCCAACTTCATCAAACGACTCGTCGGCCTGCCCGGTGAACGGGTTGTGCTGATCGACGGCAACGTCTATATCGCACCTGCAGGCACCAACAAATTCCGGATCGCCCGCAAGACGGACCCGCTGGAGAATCCCCACTGGGAAAAAATCCAACGGGCTGTCTGGCAACCCATCTATCACAGTCAATACGTGCCGATCCAGGACGCTCGGGCGACCGGGCCGCAAAGGGACAATCTCCACGCTTGGCGCGTGCCATGGATTGCTGAAAGCGGCGACTGGGACCTTGGCACAGACCGCCGCCCCAGCCGGGTCTATACCTTCGCTGGCGGCAAAGGAGATATTCGTTTCAAGATGGCAGGAGACTACGGCACGCCGCAGTACAACAGCCAGCAGAATAAATACCCCTACAACCAGGTTAGCGGATCAACAAATCCCATCGAAGATATCCGGCTCTCTGCGGCATTCACGCCCGAGACTGCCACCGCAAAGCTGACCCTCTCGACAACCGCAAGACTCGACAGACCCGGCAGCGGACCCGAGACGCTGGCCGCATCACTCGACACTGACGGCAACCTGAAACTCTCTGCCATCGATGCGGAGGGCGTATCGCGCAACTTGGGAGACGCGATCAAACTCAACCCGCTTAAGCAAGGCATCGCGACAGAGGTCGAACTATGGTTCGTCGATGACGAGGCAAGTGTTTGGATCAACGGCGAACGAAAGCTTGTCTATCGAATCGATCTGGCATGGGACAAGATCGCCGCACGTCACGCCCAGGATTTTGAACCACGAATCAGTATCGCGGTTGAATCAGATGGACCTGTGGTCTTGCGTCGCATCGAATTGGACCGCGACCTTTACT
Organism: Phycisphaeraceae bacterium; assembly: GCA_049611445.1. GTDB lineage: Bacteria > Planctomycetota > Phycisphaerae > Phycisphaerales > Phycisphaeraceae > JAHQVV01. The sequence continues at coordinate 15,195 of JBMZAP010000025.1, forward strand.
ACGACCCCAGCGGCTACACGACGAACGGCTTCTCACGTGCCGAGGCCAAACGGGTCAATGGCACGATCGATGTCGGCGACTTCCCCCTGGACCTGTGCGATCATACGAGCACGCATGATGCCGAACTCTTCTGCCTCGGTGACAACCAACCCGCAAGTAAAGATGGGCGTGACTGGTCCGGTGTGAACGCGTGGGTAAAGGAACGCTACTTCAATGGCGAACGTCGATTGGGTGTCGTCCCCCGGAGCCTTCTGGTTGGCCGAGCATTCATGGTCTACTACCCCGCGCCCCATGGCTTTTCTGCACAGGGCAAAGGCGTGTTGCCTGACTTTGGGCGAATGCGTTTTGTGCATTAGAGGCAGTTGAAATTTCTACAACAAGCGATTTGACCAGTATTTATGGACATCCGCTCCAGTCGCCTTTATAGATTTCATCCACAGCAGAAGTATGGAAAGAACCGCATATTCGAGGCTTTCACGCCGATGAAGGATCAATAGCTCTACACGCTCCAAGAGAACCCCCTGGGATCGCAAGTAGCTGTAAACAAATACTTTAAAATCCGGTGTGCTTGATATTGATTCTAAATCCGGGCGTAATTACCGAATCAGGCATCAGCGTTACAAACGGACACGTGAAACTATCCACATTTTCCCCACGGTTCCGCTTGCTGAGATCGGGTCAACCGAAATCGCCAAATACCCAAGGAACCTGCAGCAAAACGCAGAACAGCTATCATGCCCGCCATGCAAGCCCAAGCCACAAGCGTCATGCGGCACGTCATTGCCGCCTTGGTTACCAATGAGCCCGGCGTCCTCGCACAGGTCGCAGGGATGTTCGCCGCCCGCGGTTTTAACATCGATTCGCTCGTCGTCGGCCGAACCGAGAACCCTGAGCTCTCGCGGATGACTATCGTTGTCATTGGCGATGACGCTGTCCTCGAGCAGGTTCGCAAGCAACTGCAGAAACTGGTGCCAGTCGTCAAGGTCGTTGACTATCAGGACGTGCCCTTCGTCGAGCGTGACCTCGTCATCGTCCAGGTGAATACGCGCGAGGGTGAAAACCCCACCGCCCACCGTGCTGCAGTCATGCAGGTCGCCCAGATCTTCCGTGCCAACATCGTCGATCTCTCTCCCGATCGCATGATGCTCGAACTCGGCGGCGCTGAAGAGAAGCTCGAGGCATTTGTTGAGCAGGTCAAACCTTTTGGCCTGATCGAATTGGCACGCACGGGTGTCATCGCAATGCCACGTGGCAACAGCGACCCCTCGCGAAGATCCATCCGGAGCGGCCTGGTCCGTATCGCCGACATGCCTCAGCAGCAGGATGACGCGATCGATCCCGGCGACCTGCCTCCCGGCTGAGTCTGCGCGGCCCCCTTGAGCCCTCTACACTACGCCCATGTCCAAACGGATCCGCATCAGCCTGGCCAACAAGTGCCAACTGCTGTTCGGTTTAGGGGTCGTACTGATCGTGACCGCGGCGCTGTTCGTCGTTGCCATGCGCATGGACCACTTGGCCGAACAGGGACCCAAGCAGCGCGCGCGTGACCTCGCCGGCCTGTGGATCAGCGGGCGGATCGAACTGGTCGAAGCAGACGAAGATGTCGAGACGCGTGGCAACCCCGATGTGGACCCGGGGATGCGGATTGAAGTGCTCAGTGCACGCGAGGCAAACCTGCGCTCACAGGACGAGCCTTTCCTCTTCAAGGCCTTCGAGTATTTCAACAGCGCCGAAGACACCAGTGAATATTTCGCGCCCGGCTCAAGCGAGAGCGATGACCATATTTTCTTATATGCACGCGCAGTACGGCTCAGCGAGATGGGAGATCGCGATCCGGTCACGCAACCGCCCAGCGAGGCCAATGAGGACCCGCTGGAGAAACTTATTCTCATCCAACTAGTTGACCAGGAAGCAAGCAAGCAGCGGACCCTTAACCTGATTTACCTGATCGCCGCAGGTCTTACCGCGGGCTTGTTCGCTGTTGCGGCATTCTGGTTTATCACGACGCGATTGATCCTGTCGCCTGTACGCGTCCTGCGCGGCTATGCAGAAAAAGTTTCGGGCGGTGACCTTAATATCCGCAGCGACATCAATACCGGCGATGAATTTGAGCAACTCTCGGACATGTTCAATGCCATGCTTGACACTGTCCGGTCGACACAGGACCGGCTGACCAGCGCGAACAAGTCGCTGGACCTCAAGCTCGGTGAGTTGGCTGAATCAAATGTCGCGTTGTACGAAGCCAATCAGATCAAGGGTGAATTCCTCGCAAATGTCTCGCACGAACTGCGCACGCCGCTGAATTCAATCATTGGTTTCGCGGAGGTACTGCAGGAAACATTAGCGGGCACGGATAGCCCCCAGACTGAGAAGCAGACACGCTATGCCTCCAACATCATCCTCTCCAGCCGACGCCTGCTCGAACTGATTAACGACCTCCTTGATCTGGCAAAGATCGAGGCGGGCCGCGCCGAATTGCGCCTGGCCACCGTTTCCATCAAGGACACGGCCGAGGGTCTTGCAAACCTGATTCGCCCGCAGGCAGAGAAGCGCGGCATCGATCTGAAAATTAAGGTCCAGCCCAACATGCCACCTGCCGAGACGGATGCCGGCAAGCTCCAGCAGATCCTCTTCAACTTTCTTTCAAACGCGATCAAGTTCAGCCCTGAAGATGGCACCGTGACCCTGCAGGCTGATCTGGACGACCCCCAGCCCGGCCGTGGCGTGGCCAACCTCCGACTTTCTGTGAAAGATGAGGGGCCCGGCATCGCCCCGGAAGATCAGGATCGCGTTTTTGAGAAATTCTCCCAGGTGGATGCCTCGGCGACCCGCGAGCATGGAGGCACCGGCTTGGGCTTGACGATCAGCAAGGAACTCGCCGGCCTGCTTGGCGGCAAGATCGAATTGCAGAGTGCCGTCGGCGAAGGCGCGACCTTTACACTCATCCTCCCGCTAATCTACCAGCCGCCCTCCGCCCCCTTAATGCCGGACGCGTAAACGTATCAGGGAATTCCACGCACGATCGTCGGGCCGATCGCTTTTGTCACCCAGACAGGCAGCTTCTGCCACTGCTCAATACGCTTGCGATTCTTTGGATCGTCGGGGCGGGCGTCGTTAAGCGAGCCACGTCGGAGCACGATTTGCCATGGCGTTGACTGCGGCTGCGCCCCCCACTGCGCCTTGAAGCGGTACGTGCCCGACCCCTCACTGGAACGCCCGAAGTCGAACTGCGTTGAGCCACGCCTGACGGAGCGCTCCAATAGCTGGTGATACATCCACATGTTGGCACAGAGGCTGTTGAATTGTCTTAAGCAACTGGCAGACGGCACCTGCGAGATCGCATGATCACCAATGCGGTCATGCACGAGGATGGCCCCGGCGATCGGGATGCCTTCCAACACAACCAGCGCGATCTCACACCGCTCGCCGAGATGCTCCAGCATCGCAAGAAAAAGCTTACGCGGGTAGACCGGCGTGCCAAGGTCGCGCATGTTGGTCGCGAAAACGCTGTAAAAACCGGGCATCAGTTCAGAGCGACCATATCGGATTTTCAGTCCGCCCTGCTCACCTTTGCGGACCTGATTGCGGACCTTCGCTTTAAATGAAGACCAAAGCACTTCAGGATCCGCAGGCAGGTCCAGGACCATGCGATGCTTTTCGCTTCGGCAATGCGTAAAACGTTGACTTTCAAAGACCCCGCCATGGTGTCGCAGTTCCAGATAGCGTGCATCGAACTCATCCGCAAGACGTGCGGCATGATCGATCAAGGCGTTGCCTGACTCCAGGTCGGCGGTCAACAAGCCCGCACGATTGACATAGGGCAGACTGACAAGGTGTTTGCCAAACAACGGACTGCGCGTCAAGGCCAGAGGAAGGGCGCCAGCTAGACGCTTGCCACGCCAATCCAGCAGTACAGAGGTCCTGTGATGCATTGCCTGACGCAGGATGTCCAGCCATGCCGGGTCATGCTCACCACAGACGCGCGAGGCAACGGCCGGATCGCTCATCAATTCACGGATCGCCGCGCGGTGCTTGTCCGTCAAGTCGCGAACATGCTCGATCACGCGGCCTGCCTTGTTTGTGCGGGTTTACGGATGGGGCGAGCGGGCACACCCGCGACGGTCTCGCCTGATTCAACGGGCTTTGTCACCACCGCCCCCGCACCGACGATCGCGTTGTCAGCGACGTCGGCCATGATGACCGCGTTGGCGCCGATCCAGACGTTCCTGCCAATCGTGACCGCTGAATGAGAGACCGACGTCAGATCGATGCCTCCTGCGCTGCTGCCGTGGTGGTGTCGGCCAGAGAGCAGTTGAACGCCGTCGGCGATGTGCGTGTCCTCACCGATTGTTACGCGGCCGACCGTGCAGAACCGGCCGAGATAAACGCGGTCGCCAAGCTGTGCGTCACACTTACTGAAAAGTGTCTGGTAGCCGAAATGAACATCGCGGCCACAGTGCCGGAGCAGACGCCCGTAGAAGGCCTGCCGCGTATAAAGCCCGAGTAGACCGGGCCTGCGACCCGCCGTTTCACTGACCAAACTCAGGGCACGATCTGGTCCGACTACACATCGCAACACCGCGTATTGCGCGTGCATAAACAGCGACAACACGCTTCCGATGAAATGACCAAGGGCTTTCAGCACAACATCTCTATCGGCAGATGGCATTTCGAAAAGCGAGTCGAACGCGGATCATGTCGTATTTATCCGGAACCGATTGCGTCAGCCCGCGTTGATGATCTCGGCAAGCTGCGCCGCCTTGGCCGTCCATGACTCGCTGGCCAGACGCCGCTTACGAGCCTCGACCTGCTCAGGCGGCGTGCCTGTCTTTGCTCGCAACTGAACCAACTGAACAAACGCCTCGACGTCGCTCGCGAGATCGCAGCAGTCCGACCACTCACGTGTCGAGGGCAAATCACGCACAACCACCGGCTTCATCGTGGCGAGGTACTCCAGCAACTTCAGGGGCTGCATCGCACGTGTCACCGGCGCATCGATGTAGGGCATGATGAGGACACTGGCAGCAGCAGCATGTGCCGGCAGGTCTTCGAACGCGATCGCTCCAAGATAAATCGAATCCGCATTGAACAGATGCCCCCGATCGATCTTCAATGGGCCCGCATAAACCGCATGTATCGATTCACATTGACTTAGTGCAACACTCCATTCCTGTTCAAGACGCTCATCCAACAGCCCCCAGAATAGCGCCACTGGCAGTTCGATCTCAGGCCAATCTCCAGCAAGCTTTGTTCTGACCAATGGGGATTGCCACCGTTGCGTATCCACACCATGCGTGAGTTCTGTGGTCTCGGGTCGTCCGAGTGATTCAAACCTGCGTTGCAATGTCTGCGATACACAAGCCACAGAATCCACGCGGCATGCGAGCTCACGCTCCATCGCATCCATCACAGCGTGATCCGTTCCAGGCCACTGCGAATAATCATCCACGCAGTAATACACCCAGCGATCGGCTTCAATCAGGCCGGGCAATTCAGAAGTCGTTGGAAGTGTCGTGATCACGACGTGCCGATGCCCCGGCAGCAATGACTTTTTTACGGCGTGCGAGATCGAACGATCGTTGATCTGTCGCTGCCATGGCGAGCGATAGCCGGGATACATCGGTGGTGCGATAACCTTCAAGTTGGGCTCGTTATCCCGCTCGTCATCTCGACCCGGGCGACGAAACCACGATTGGAGCACTTTCGCCCCCCTGCTCAAATCAGAAAAATTGAATTTCGGCCGCCTTGTCCCCACCGTGTTCACCCAAAGCGTGGGGTAGTGCGGCAGTAACTCTCGGATGAGGTGCTGGCTCGACGAAGGGTGCCGGCCCCAGTCGTCTGCGAAGACGATGAGCTGCGTCGGGACGGGAGGTGGCGGGACCTGATCCATGGCCCGAGTGTACATGCGCTTGCTTTGTGCAGCCGATGCCCTACCATTCCGATAGTCCGATTAGGAGTATCGCTATGGGAATCGAAGCCGCGCTGCCCGCCGAGGGCGTCATGACAACCCAGTTGCAGAAGGTGATCAACTGGGCCCGCCGGTCCAGCGTCTGGCCAATGCCGTTCGCGACCGCGTGCTGCGGGATCGAGTTGATGGCGACCGCGTCGTCACGCTATGACCTGGCCCGATTCGGAGCCGAGGTGATGCGTTTCAGCCCGCGGCAGGCAGACCTGATGCTCGTCGCAGGGCGAGTGAGCGTGAAGATGCTGCCCGTCCTGCAGCGCATCTACCAGCAGATGACCGAGCCCAAATGGGTGATCTCCATGGGCGCCTGCGCTTCGACCGGCGGCGTCTTCGACACCTATGCCGTCGTCCAAGGCATCGACCAGTTCATCCCCGTCGATGTCTACGTTCCCGGCTGCCCGCCACGCCCTGAGACCCTGATCGAAGGCGTCATGGCCATCCAGCGCATCATCGATGAAGACAACATCCCCAAGGGCCCGGACGGCAAACGCCTGCCCCTGAACCTCGTTGTCGAACCAAACGCGGCACCGCGGCCTCAGCCGGTGCCGGTGAGTGTTGGGCAAAGCTAAGCCGCTGCCGCGATCAATTCTTTCGCCTGCCTTCGACTCGTCGTTGTAGCGCCTGTGCCTGCAAGCATCTCGGCCAGTTCGTTGACGCGCTCTTTACCAGTCAGGGTCTGGACGGTCGTGTCGGTACGCTTCGCCTTGCCGGTGCCAGTGACCTCCTTGACGATATGGAAGTGCTGGTCGGCGAAAGCTGCGATCTGCGGCAGGTGCGTGATGCAGAGGACCTGCCTGTCGTTGTTCGTTGATGCGGCGAGTTCGCGAAGCTTGCGTCCGATGATGTCGCCGAGTCGGCCACCGATGTTCGCGTCAATCTCATCGAAGACAATGACATCGACGCCGGTCGCAGCGCTGCCTTGCTTCTTGGACAGCACAGACTTAATCGCGAGCATGACGCGGGACAGTTCGCCACCCGAGGCGATCTCACGCAGGGGGCGTTCGTCCTGCCCCGGGTTGGTGCGAGCGAGGAAATCGACACGGTCCAACCCGGACGAACTGGCATCGACGAGCTCCGCAGCTTGCACCTGCACGCTGAGCGTCGCCTCGGCCATCCCCAATTCCTTGAGTTGCCGCATGATCTTCGGGCCAAGCCCTGCTGCGGCTTTGCTTCGCTTGGCGGTGAGCTGCTGACCGAGCTTAATCAGTTCGGCTTCACAATCCGCGATCTGATCGTCGAGGCTGTCCTGCTGTGTTGATTGGCTGGATAGTTCGGCAACCTGCTGAGCCAGGTGCTCACGGTGTTCGAGAACAGGCGACAACGGATCATCGAGACCAGCGGTGGATCGGCCGTCGCCGTACTTCTGAATCAGGCGGTTGAGCGCGTTGAGCCGCCCTTGGACCTCGGCCAATTCCTCCGGATCCATCTCCAGGCGATCGGTATAACGCGACAACTCAAACGCCGATTCCTGCAAGGTCAGCGTGGCGGTACGGACCTGCTCGGCAATTGGCTCGAGCTGCTCATCGATTTCAGCCAGCCCCAGCAGTACGTGTGTCATGGCTTGCAGACGCTCGGCAATCGATCCCTCGCTGTCATACAGCGCACTGTAGACCTTCCCCGCATCGCCTTTGATCTGGCTGAGACTGTTGAGCACCCGCTCGCGTGCAGTAAGCTCGGGCATCTCGCCAGCAAGCGGCTCGACACCATCAATCTCGCCAAGCTGAAAGCGATAGAGGTCCAGTTGCTGCTCACGCAGATCGGACGAGGCGGTCAGTTCTTCACGTGTTCGGCAGAGATCCGCCCAGGCCTTGTATTGCTCGGCGAACTTACGCCTCAACGCACTGCAACCCGCGTAATCATCAAGCAGCATCAACTGCCGTGTCGCGCGCATCAGTGATTGATGATCGTGCTGACCATGGATATCGATAAGCGTCTCTGCGGCACGCCTGGCCATGGCAGCGGTCACGGGCTGCCCGTTCGCGCTCAGGCTCGATCGTCCGGTTGCGAAGATCTTTCGCGTCAGTACGAGCTCATCGCCGGGCAGCAAGTCCAGATCCAGCGCCAGCCCGACCTGCTCGGCCGACTCAGCATCAATCAGGTCAAATACCCCGCTGATTCGCGACTGGTCCGTGCCCGGACGGATCATCTTGGCTGCGGATTTCTTAAGCCCCAAGAGGGACTGGATTGCCCCGAGAATCAGGCTCTTGCCCGCACCGGTCTGGCCAGTAAACACGTTCAGGCCCGGGCCGAACTCAATCGAGGTGGCTTGGATGACGGCAAGGTTCTGGATGTTTAATTCGCGCAGCATGGCATTACCCTAACAGATTGCGACTATCTTAAGTTCGGCATACGTTCGGTTCAAGCTTAAAAATATTTTTTCTCCTGCTGCTACCCTGCTCGCCTATGGCTGATCGCGAGATGTTGTTGCTGGAGTATTTGGAGCAGCTGCCCTACGAGCCCTACCCGGTTCAGGAGCGAGCCCTGATGGCCTGGGGCGAGTGTGAACAGGGCGTGCTGCTTTGTGCACCGACCGGAACGGGCAAGACCCTCGTTGCCGAGGCGGCGGTGTACGAGGCCTTGAAGACCGGCCGGCCGATGTACTACACCACGCCGCTGATTGCGCTGACCGAGCAGAAATTCGAAGAACTGGCCGACTCGGCCGAACGCTGGGGCTACTCACGATCGGATGTCGGATTAGTCACAGGTAACCGCTCCATCAACCCCGATGCAACGGTCCGTGTCGTGGTCGCGGAGATCCTCTTCAATCGCCTGCTGCACCCTGACGACTTCGGCTTTGAATCCGTCGGCTCGGTCGTCATGGACGAATTCCACTCCTTCAATGACCCGGAGCGCGGCGTGGTCTGGGAACTCTCACTGGGCTTATTGCCCAAGCACGTCCGCCTGATGCTGCTGTCCGCGACCGTTGGCAATGCATACGAGTTCGTCTCCTGGCTGCGAAACGCCCATGGCCGGGACATCACGCTCGTTCAGAGTAATGACCGGAAAGTCCCGCTCGAGTTTCACTGGGTCGGCGATGAACTGCTTCCCGACCATCTCGCGGACATGTGCCAGGGAACTGAAGACACCATCAAGACACCCGCTCTGGTCTTCTGCTTTGACCGCGCCAAATGCTGGGAGGTGGCCGAGCAATTACGTGGCCGGGACATGCTCCGCGATGGCGCACAGTCTGAAATCGCTGAAAGACTGGAAGAAGTCGATCTCAGCAAGGGGGCCGGCAACAAGCTCAAACGACTCCTCATGCGCGGCGTCGGCGTACACCACGCGGGGCTGCTGCCCAAGTGGCGTCGGCTGGTTGAAGAGCTCTTTCAGGACAAGCTGCTGTCGGTTTGTGTCTGCACCGAGACGCTCGCCGCGGGCATGAACCTGCCGGCCCGTTCGACGGTGCTGACCTCGCTGGTCAAGGGCCCACCCAACAAAAAGCGACTGATCGACCCGAGCAGTGCGCACCAGATGTTCGGCCGTGCTGGACGCCCGCAGTTTGACACGCAGGGGCACGTGTTTGCTATCGCACACGACGACGATGTCCGTATCGCCAAGCACAAGTTGAAGATCGAGCAGATCCCTGCGGATACCAAAGACCCGCAGCTCATGAAGAAGCGCAAGCAGCTCGAGAAAAAAGGCCCGCGTCGACGCGATGGCGTGACCTACTGGACCGAAGCACAGCTTGAGAAACTCCGCGACGCCCCGCCCGGCAATCTGGAGAGCAAGGGCCGGCTGCCCTGGCGTCTGCTGGCCTACATGCTGGATGCGGACGATGACCTGACGCTGCTCAAGGATGCCGTGAGTAAACGTCTGCTGCCACCGAATAAGATTGAGGCGCAGCAGAAACTTTTGAAACGCATGCTGGCAACACTGCATGACGAGGCGTTTATCGAGCTGGAGCCTGCTCCTCCGTCGCGCCAAAACAAGCAAGCAGCCCAAGCGGAAGCACAAGACGCACAGGAGATCGCAGACGACCCCGCAGACATGCTCGCAAGCTTGTCACTAGGCACGGGAATTGGTGGCGGGTCGGCAAAGCCAAAAGAAACGAAGAAGCAGGAAACCAAAGCCAGGCCACCATCGGATGATGCCGCCGCGGGATCAACACGACTCGCCGACTACGAACCCCACACCGGACAAGCCACCGACAAGCTCGATCAACTGCTCATCTTCCGTGCGGTCAACCCGCTCTACGGCTCGTTCCTGCTCGACCATCTTGGCCTCGCCGACGAGATTGAGCAGTTGCAGGTGCTTGAAAGCCTGCTCGAAATGCCCGGGTCCGTCGCGCGGCGTGTCAGGGTCCCACAGCCCGATCGACTGCCGCCCGGCTCGCTCGCCTTAGACGTTGTGGACCCCGAACTGATCCAGCGTGGCCTCGCGACACAGGAAGAGCTTTACCCGCAGAATCAGGACGACCTACCCGCCCATGAGCGCCTGTACCCCCCGCCGCTGGCAGACAAACTCGCGATGCTCTTCGAGGGCAGCGTTGACTGCACCGGCCACAACCCCGTCCGCGCCGTCTGGGCGGCCGGGCCACTGCTCTACGATTTCCATGGCGACTTCCACAAGTTCATCAGCGCACGGGAACTGGCCTATCAGGAAGGCGTTGTCTTCCGTCACCTGCTCCGGCTGATCCTGCTCTGCGATGAGTTCTCCCAGCTCGCACCCTCAGGCCTGCTGAAAGATGCCTGGCGTGATCGCCTGATCGGCTGGGCGGACCAGTTGACCCAAACCTGCCGATCCGTGGATGCACAGAGCACGGACCAGACGCTGGCGGATATTCAATCAGAAAATGAAGCGTAAGCGCGTGCTGCACGCACCGCTCAGTGGTTCACTGGCTCGACAACCGGCACCGTCTTCGGCTCAACCTCGCCGATGCGCCACTGGTCGTGCACACGCCACGACTCGACCTGCTCGGGATAGTCCTCGCGGTAATGCGTGCCTCGGCTTTCCTGCCGCCAGACCGCCGACTTGGTCATCAGCATCCCGATCGTCAACAGGTTCTGCACCTCCCAGCCAAGACGCTCGTCGAAGATCTTGTCGAGGGTGTACCGCCCCCAGAAATCGAACATATCACTGACGTCCTTGAGGTGGTCGCCCTCGCGTTCGATGCCAACATGCCGCCACATCACACTGCGCAGGCTTGAGCGCACGTCCGCAAGGTCGAGTTCGCTACGGTCGCTCGGTCGGATATCCGAGACGATCTTGTACGGCCTTGCCGTGAGTGTGTTCGCGTCGTCCACGACCGTGCCCTGCAAGCGTTCCAGACAAACACGCCCCGCAATCTCCCCGAAGACCAGGCCCTCCAGCAGCGAGTTACTCGCCAAGCGGTTCGCGCCATTCAGGCCCGAGCAGCTCGCTTCGCCACAGGCATACAGCCCGGGCATGGAACTGCGGGTTTCGGGATCGACCGCGATGCCGCCGATCATGTAGTGAGCGGATGGGTGGACAGGGATCGGCGTCGTGGCCGGGTTGATATCAAACTGCTTGAGCAGGTCCGCGATGCCGGGGAATCGCTCGTTAAAACGTTCGATGCCGATGGGCCGGATATCCAGATACACATGGCTGTGTGCCGTCTTGACCATCTGCTGCAGAATGCTGCGAGAGACGATGTCACGCGGCGCGAGTTCGGCCCGCTCATCGTAGTCCGGCATGAAGCGGTGCCCGGCCTTGTCGATCAGGATCGCCCCCTCGCCACGCACCGCCTCGGTAATCAGCGCACGCGATGCGCCAGCGATGTACAGCGTGGTCGGGTGGAACTGCATGAACGCCATGTCCTGCATCACGACGCCCGCACGATACGCCATGGCAAGGCCGTCACCCGTCGCGCTGTTGGGGTTGGTCGTCTCGCGATACACCTTGCCACAGCCACCCGCCGCAAGAATGGTGGCTCGGGCCCAGATCACCTGCAGGCCGTACTTGGGGTGGTGGGTGATCGCGCCGACCACTTCTCCCGTACCCGGCTTGTCGCCCGTCGTGATGAGGTCCAGCACGAAGCAGTCTTCAAACAAGCGAACACGCTCGTGGTCATGCACGGCATCAAACAGCAGGGTTGCCAGCGCTTTGCCCGTTGCATCGCCGTCCGTATGAATAATGCGGTGTTGGCTGTGGCCACCCTCTTTACCAAGCTTGATCTCGCCGTTGCTCTCACGGTCCACACGCAGGCCGTCATCGATGAGTTGCCTGACACGCGCGGCACCCTCTTCGACCACACGACGCACCATCGGCTCATCACACAGACCAGCACCGGCGGTCAGCGTGTCCTGGATGTGCTGCTCCGTGTCGTCGTGGACCGAGTCGAGCACCGCAGCGATCCCGCCCTGGGCCCAGTAGGTATTCGAGTCCTTCAGGTGGCCCTTGGAGGTAACGATGACCTCGGCCGAGTCGTTCTCGCGCACGGCCGCCAGTGCCGCGCTGCACCCGGCGACCCCCGCACCGATCACCAGCACATCGGTAAAGATCTGCGGCAACAGCGTCGCGCGGAACGGGATCAGGTATCGGCGTTCAGTAAATGGCATGTCGATCAATTTCGCGAAAGACTACTCAAGCGTCCCTTCGCTCGAAAAACGCGACCGCGGCAAGGGTACGTAGTTCTCGTACAGCAGCTTGCGGATCTCGCCCTGGGGCTCAAAGACGACCTCGCCATCCACGGCGACGCGCTTGCCCTTGAGGTTCACGCCAGAGACCGCCGCCGCAAGGGTGACCTTCGTTTGCCCATTCTTCGGCAGCGCCGCGTAGGGCCTGTCCGAAAGCTCAAAGCTGCCCGCCCCGACGACATCGACACGGTAGCTGACCGTCGGCATCGGCAGTTCTTCATCATTCGGGTTCACGACCAGCAGGTCGAAAAGGATACGGCCCCCGCCCTCCGAGGCCTCATCAAGCCGAAGATCGGAGACCACAACCTCTGGCCGTTGAATCCCGATGTTACAGCCCGTGAAGAGGGCCAAGGCCAGGCATGTGCAAACGATTCGTAGCATCCACATATTGTATCTCAAAAAGTGGGGCAGACATTCCTGTCTGCCATTGACCCGAAGGGGCATAACAGCTTCATTTGGTCTGCGACCAATCGGCAGACAGGAATGTCTGCCCCACTGGGTTCTCTTTAAGCAGTTTCCGGGATCGGCTCCCCACCCGCTTCGAGGACGTTCTTTGCCTTGGGGAACAGCAGTGCGGCCTCGACGAGCATCCACGCCTCAAGGATCAACGTCGCAACGGCCATGACGACCAGCGGGATGTTGATCGTGTCGGACGCGAACCAGGACTGGAGTTGCAGCACCATCGCCCAGGCCGGCATGACGATCATGAAGCCCAGCGGAAGCGCGACGAACCAGATCGCCTTGCCGCGGCGCCAGAGGTAGAAGGTGATGACCAGGAACGCGAGGCCGCCGAGGAGTTGGTTAGTCGCGCCGAACATCGGCCAGAGGATGAGTCCGCCCTTGCCCGCACTGGCAAGCGACCACTCCGCACCCGGGGCCGGCATCGCGGCGATTGCCCCCGCGATCACGATCGCGAAGATCGTTGCGCCGTGTTTGTTGGTCAGCCATGTGATCGGGTTGCCGCTCAGCTTGGTCTCATGAGAGACGAGGTGGTCGGGCAACGCGGTCTTAGCCAGTTCCTGCACGACGTACCGCTGCAGCCGGCAGGCCGTGTCCAGTGTCGTCCCTGCGAAGGACGCGACGAGCACACCCATCAGCGCGACGGCGATCCCCGCCGGGATGCCTATCGCCTTGAGAAAGTTCGCAGCACCATCGACAAAAGCGGCGACCTTGGTGGCGAGCGCGCCCGCGGCGGACCAGCTTGTGTATCTCCCCTCCCACCCAATCTGACCCGTGCTGATGTATGTGAATCCATCGGCTTGTTGGATTGCGTAGACACCTTCATTGGCATCAGCAATCGATTGCATATCACTTACTTCGGCTGGGCTGCCAGCGCTCGTATATGCAATAAACTCGCTGGCACCCAACCCTAATCCCGCACAACACGCGAGGATGACGATGGTGGCCAAGAACCCCTCGGTCAGCATCGAACCAAACCCGACGAACTGGGCATCCTTCTCGTTCTTGATCTGTTTGCTGGATGTGCCGGAGCTGACCAGGCAGTGGAAGCCGGAGATCGCGCCGCAGGCGATGGTGATGAAGAGGAAGGGGAAGATCAGCGGTGCGTCAGCAGGGTCCCACTGCACCATCGGGGCGGCAAACTCAAGCGGCTGGCGCTCGGCCCCCTCGACCGGCGGTGCCCCACCAATAAACGCGGCGACGCACAGGCCGACGACGATCAGCCCCAATGCAGAAACAAGCTGTAGCGAATTAATGTAGTCGCGCGGCTGAAGGAGCAGCCAGACCGGCAGCACGGATGCGACATAAGAGTAGACCAGCAGGATCGCTACCCAACTGATGATATGAAGCGAGGCCATGTAGGCGTTGAACGCCCCGAGCAGACCAGCATCACCAAAGATCACGGTCGCGTACATCACACCGAGCGCAAGAATAGACGGCAGCAGCAGGCCCACACCCTTGCGGTGCAGGTAGAGGCCGATGGCCACCGCGATGGGGATCTGCACCAAGCAGGGGAAGATCGCCGCGGGGTACTGCTTGAACACGGCGGCGATGACCAGTCCGAAAATCGCGATCACGATCGTCAGGGCAAGGAAGAGCACGAAGAGGAAGAGCAGCCGGACGCGTTTGTTCAGCAGCCGGCCGGAGATCTCGCCGACGGTCTGGCCGTTGTTACGCAGTGAGACGACGAGGGCACCGAAGTCGTGGACCGCCCCGATAAAGATCGAGCCGAAAACGACCCACAGCAGCGCGGGCAGCCAGCCCCACATGACGGCGATGGCGGGGCCGACGATCGGTCCGGTGCCTGCGATGGACGTGAAGTGGTGGCCGAAGACGACGGACTTACTCGTCGGGACGTAGTCGT
>JBMZAP010000026.1:0-29916 GCA_049611445.1 Phycisphaeraceae bacterium
CCTCGGCATGGATCGACGAAGACGACGTCGCGTCTCTGGAGAAAGGCTCCCCACAACAGATCAGCGTTGGATTGGAAGTGCCCGGCATCGTCGCGGCGTTACCCCGCAATATTTCAACTGTTGACCTGCTTGTCACCGTCGCCGATGACCGCGATACGGTCAAGATCGACCGCCGGCCGATCCTGCTCAGCTACCCCCCTTCGATCAACGAGCGTTACATCGTCGAGATCGAAGAATCGGACCGCTTCATCACCGCGTTCACGCTTGAGGGCCCACGCGATCAGATCGCCCTGTTAAAGGATGACCTTACAAGCAAGGATGTCTGGGCCTCGGTTCGGCTGAGTAACGAAGAAGCCGACGCCGCAGTCGCCGACGGCGGCGTACTCAGCAAAACCGTCGACATCATCGCACCCCGCGGGGTCGTGCTGACCTCGGACATCGTGCGTGTCTCGATCAAGGTTGTCCCGCGTGAAACGCCTGCAGCACCCTGATCAAAACTCCAAAACGCCAACAAATTCAGATGCCCTGGTGTAAAATACTTGGCTCGGAGCCAGCTATGACAACCACCGCCACTGAACCTGCCACCGACCTGACCGCGTACTGCGATGAGCTAGCTGATCGTGCGTTAGCCGCATCACGATCACTGGCGATGTCGTCAGGCAGCCAGCGGAACAAGGCCCTGCGTGCCATGGCACAGGCGATCCGCGACAGCAAAGACCAACTGCAAGCCGCCAACGCGAAAGACCTCGAAGCGGGCAAAGCCAACGGCTTGTCACCCGCCATGCTCGACCGACTTGAACTCACCGACGCACGCATCGCGTCCATGGCTGATTCAGTCGACCAGATCGCCGAGCAACCCGACCCCGTTGGCAAAGTCATCGAAGGGCGTGTCCTCGACAATGGCATCAAGCTTAACAAGCTGCGCGTGCCCATCGGCGTTGTCCTGATCATCTTTGAGTCCCGACCGAACGTCACCAGCGACGCTGCTGCACTTTGCCTCAAGTCCGGCAACGCCACCATCCTCCGTGGAGGAAAGGAGGCGCTGCACTCGAACCAGGCGATCGCCAAGTGTGTCCAGCAAGGTATCGCTTCAGCGGGCATCGATCCATCAGCCGTCCAACTGGTCGAAACGACCGACCGCGCAGCCGTTGGCGCTCTCTTGAAGATGGAAGGCAAGATCGACCTGTGCATCCCGCGCGGCGGCGAGTCGCTCATCCGTGCGGTCGTTGAGCAAGCCCACATCCCCGTCATCAAGCACTACACCGGCAACTGCCATGTCTATATCGATGGCAATTGCGATGAGCAGATGGCGATCGACATCTGTGTCAACGCGAAGACCCAGCGGACCGGCGTCTGTAATGCGGCCGAGACACTGCTCTTCCATGCCGACGCAGCGGCCTCCGGCGTCCTGGCAAAGGTCTGTGAAGCATTGGCTGAGCAGGGTGTAGAAATCCGTGGCGACGCACAGACACAGGCGGTCTTTTCAGATGCCAAGACCGCGACCGATGACGACTGGGCAGCCGAGTTCCTGGACAAGATCGTCGCCGTGCGCGTCGTTGACTCGCTTGAGCAGGCCGCCCAGCACATCAACTTCTACGGCAGCAAGCACACCGACGCCATCATCACCAACGATATCGCTACCGCTGACCAGTTCGTCAAGACCATCGACACGGCTAACGCCTTTGTGAACTGCTCGACACGCTTCTCTGACGGCGGACAATACGGCCTGGGTGCTGAGATCGGCATCAGCACCGACAAACTCCACGCCCGAGGGCCCATGGGTGCCGACGACCTGACGACGACCAAGTGGGTCGCCTACGGCAGTGGCCAGACCCGTGGATGACCCCACGCGCCTAAACTGCTGCTGTGAGTAACCACGAACAACAAGCCGAGCACCAGCACGCAACGCTTTCCGGGCGCTGGCTGGTCGTCTTGACGCTGTCGCTGTTCTTACTCGTGCCGACCATTACCTATTTTTCGTACAAGGCAACGCAAGGCACACCGCAGCGGGCGCAACTGGATTACGACCAGCGCGAGCGATGGTTCATGCAAGATGTGAAATCGCGGCCATTGAAATACAGCAAGTTCGTCGCGGCCGAGACTGGCAAGCAATACAAAAAAACCGATCTGACGATCGATCCGGATGTCGAGGCGGTACTGCAACAATGCGCGGCGATGGCGAAGTCGACAGAGTTCTTCAGCAGTGATGAAACTAAAGAACGCCTTCTCGCTTTCGCCGAAGACGAGGACAATGGTTTCTACCCGCCCTATCTGCTTGCGGCGTGGCACTTGGGGCGAGGGCATGCCGAGGCATACGGCCACTGGATGGGTATCGCCTTTAAACGGGCTGATACCGCGATCGTTCAGAAGATGGTAGACACGCAAGGCAACCCCGTCGCCGACTACAGACTACCTCCTGTTGCGATCGGCTACGACCGCGTCACCGATGGGAAACTCGACGCAACACTTGTTCTCATCTACCCACGGCCGACCAGCCAGGCGAACGGGGATGTGTACCTGCCCGTCTACCGTAGCGTCTATCGCTTGACCGACCCCGCTCTGCCCATCGGTATCAATCCGGGCCTGCATCCCACGCTGCTGACGCTGCTGCCGCAGGAAAGCAACGGGACAGACCCGAACTGGTTTGCCGTGCCCGATGGTGCGGTGGGCCGATTGAGCGACGGCGTTGTTGACAAGTAATCAGCTGCGTTCAAACCGCTATCATGGGCGTTTTCCCGCCGCCATGGAGGGCACTGATGAGCGCCGCGCCGACCGAACTGATCACATCCAACCTCGCCGCCCCCGTCTGGCGGTTTGAAGTCGCCGCAAGGGCCGGTGAGGCCGACCCCATCGCCGAGCGCGCCGTTGCGGAGGCAAAGGAAAAGCTCCCGGGCGCAACCGCGATCACCGCCGCGAAGGTCTTCCTGATCGAAGCCCCCCTCGCTGACGAGCAGGCCAACGCCATCGCAGGCGAACTGCTCGCCGACCCGATCATTCAAACCGCCTCACTGGGCACAGCGGAGGCACCCGCCGACGCACGCATCGTCGAGGTCCACTACAAGCCCGGCGTCATGGACCCCGTTGCCGAGTCCACCCGCGATGCGATCTGTGAGATGTTCCCTGATGTCGATCCCGCCAGCGTCTATGTCGCGACAGGCGAGCGTTACAACATCGTTGGTGAAACCGATGAGGCCGCACTGACACGCTTCGCTGAGACAGCGCTGGGTAACCCGGTGATCCAGGATGTCTTCCTTGCCCCCCACCACCCCGAGTCGTTCCCACACGGTCACGCCTACGACTTCCAGCTTTCTCACGTCAACATCCGTGACCTTGACGACGAAGCGCTCATGGTGCTCTCCCGCGAAGGCCACCTCTTCCTCTCGCTTGACGAGATGAAGTGCATCCAGAATTACTACCAGGATGCAGGACGCGAGCCAACGGATGTCGAACTCGAAACGCTCGCCCAGACCTGGTCTGAGCACTGCGTGCACAAGACGCTCAAGGCGACGATCAACTACAAGATCGAAGGTGACCTCCCAACCTTCTTTGCAGACAAGCCCAACCACGCGGCCAACGACGACGGCAGCGTGACCATTGGCAACCTCCTCAAGTCCACCGTTGCCGCCGCCACCTTTAAGCTCAAGGAAGACCCGCGCATCGGCGACTGGCTCGTCTCGGTCTTCGATGACAACGCCGGCATCGTGAAGTTCGACGACACCCACGGCGTCGCCATCAAGGTCGAGACCCACAACCACCCCTCCGCCATCGAGCCCTATGGCGGTGCCGCGACCGGTATCGGCGGCTGTATCCGTGACATCATGGGTACGGGCCTGAGTGCCAAGCCGATTGCCAACACCGATACGTTCTGTGTCGCTCATCCCGGCAAGACCGACCTGCCCGCCGGCGTCCTCGCGCCCAAGCGTGTCCTCCGACGCGTCGTGGACGGCGTCCGCGACTACGGTAACCGCATGGGCATCCCCACCATCGACGGGGCCGTCTACTTCCACGACGACTACCTCGCGAACCCGCTGGTCTTCGCGGGCTGCGTCGGGCTCATCCCGCTGGATAAGTGCTTCGGCGATCCTAAGCCCGGCGACCGGATCATCATCCTCGGCGGTGCGACCGGCCGTGATGGCATCCACGGCGCTACCTTCAGTTCAGATGAACTGACCGACACCCACGCCGACGAGTTCAACCATGCCGTGCAGATCGGCAATGCGATCACCGAGAAGAAAACCCTCGACGTCATCCTCCAGGCCCGCGACTACACGGACCCACAGACCGGTGAGACCAAGTGCCTCTTCAACGCGATCAGCGACTGTGGCGCGGGCGGCTTCTCCTCCGCTGTCGGGGAGATGGGCGAAAAGGTCGGGGCATACGTCACCCTCGAGACAGCGCCGCTCAAGTATCGCGGCCTGAGCTACACCGAGATCTGGATCAGCGAAGCACAGGAGCGCATGCCGTTGGCTGTCCCCGCAGAGCACGTCGAGACGCTCAGGCAATTAGCGGAAGCTGAAGACGTCCCCTTCTGCGACCTTGGCTACTTCGGCTACGAGGAAGAAAGCACGCCCACCCTCAAGCTCACCTACCGTGGCGAAGAAGTCGGCAAGCTCGCGATGCCCTTTATGCACGACGGCATCCCCATGCCGACACGCGAGGCCACGTGGTCGCCAACCAACCCGCGCTATCAGGTCGAGACCCCCAAGGGCAAGATCGAGAAGGATGCAGCCCTCGCGGACAAACTCCTCGCCCTGCTTTCGCACCCCAACATCGCCTCCAAGCACTGGGTCGTCCGCCAGTACGATCACGAGGTGCAGGGCGCATCGGTCGTCAAGCCTTTCGTCGGCGATCAACTGGATGGCCCCTCTGATGCCGCGGTCCTCCGTCCCAAGCTCGACTCCAACAAGGCCATTGCTTTGTCCAATGGCCTCGCGCCACACATCAGTGAGAAAGCCAACCACACCGGCCTCGCAACCGATGGTGATTCTTATCAGATGGTCCTGCACGCGATTGACGAAGCCGTCCGCAATGCCGTGTGTGTCGGTGCGGACCCCCATCACATCGCGATCCTCGACAACTTCTGCTGGGCCAAGTGCGACGACCCCTGGCAACTCGGCACACTCGTTCGCGCGGCAGAGGCCTGCTACGACGGCGCGATCGCTTTCCAGACACCCTTCGTCTCCGGCAAGGACTCGCTGAGTAACCAATTCACCGCAGAAGACGGCAGCCTGATCACCATCCCCCAGACCATGCTCATCAGCGCGCTGGGTATCGTCAACGACGCGACCAAGGCCCGGACGATGGACGCCAAGGCCCCGGGCAACGCCCTCTTCATCGTCGGCATGACCACGCCGGACATGGGCGGCTCGCACTGGGCCGAGCTGCTCGGCGACACGGACCGCATCCCCAAGGCAGACCTTGTTGCAGGACCGAAAAACGCCAAGGCTGTCGCCAACCTGATCGACCAGCGTCTGATTCAGTCCGCGCACGACTGCTCCGATGGTGGCATGCTCGTCGCTGCGGCGGAGATGGCGTTCGCCGGGCGTGTCGGCCTGGACCTCGATCTCGCGGGTGTGCCCAACGAAATCTGTCTGCCCGAGCACGTGTGTTTCTCCGAAACACCGAGCCGGTACCTGCTGGAGGTCCACCCGGATGACAGCGCGAAGGTCGTTGAACAACTCCTCGCCGCCGGCGTGCCCTTCGGCCAGATCGGCACGTTTGCGGACCATCAGCAACTCCGCGTCCGCAAACCCGACGAAGGTGAACTACTGGACATCGACATCGACACGCTCCGCAACACCTGGCTTAAGCCGCTGGATTGGTAATGCCTGTCGACGCCCCGCCTAACACGTTCTATCTGATCGATGGCTTCGCGCAGATGTTCCGGTCATACTTCGCCATCCGCGGCGGCATGACCTCCCCCGTCACCGGCGAACCAACCAATGCGACCTTCGCCTTCACGGACATGCTCCTGAAGATCTACCGGGAATACAAGCCAGCGTATCTCGCCATGGCGATGGAAGCGGAGGGCAAAACCTTTCGCGATGACTTCTACCCTGAGTACAAGGCCCACCGCGACCCGGCGCCGGAAGACTTCAAGGCCCAGGTCCCGCGCATGATCGAGATCGCCGAGGCCTTTGGCGTCGTAATTCTGAGAGCAGACAACTACGAAGCCGACGACATCATGGCGACCCTTGCCGCGCAGACGCAACGCGGCGACTTCGACGCCATCGCGCCCGGCCTGACACTGCGCATGGTCAGCAAAGACAAGGACCTTGAACAGGTCATCGCCGACCGGGCTGTCATGTTTGACGCACATACCGACACCCTGATCGATGCGGCCGCGCTCTTTGAAAAGAAAGGCATCACGCCACAGCAGGCCATCGACTACCAGACCCTCATCGGCGACAGCACCGACAATGTCCCGGGCGTCAAAGGCATCGGCCCCAAGACCGCCTCCAAACTCATCAATCAGTTCGGCACCGTCGACGAGCTGGTCCAGAACGTTGACCAGCTCAAGGGCAAGCAGAAAGAGAACATCCAGCATGCGATCGACGAAGGGCTGATCGATCTGTCCCGACGGCTCGTGACGATGGCGACCGATGTGGACATGGGCTTTGATCTGCAACATGCCGCGACCGATGGCACTGAAAAAATCGATAGCTCAAAGCTAATGGAACTCTTCCGAGAGCTTGGTTTCAACCGGATGCGAGACGACCTCGCGAAGCTGCTGGGACAGGAGGCCGAGCCTAAACAGCAGGCCAAGCCAGAAAAGGCAAAGCAGGAAGAAGCCGGGTTTGGCCTGTTTGCAAATCATGGCGAAGATGCGGCAGATGATGCTGTTCCAGAGCGTGAAATCAATGACCGCTATACCGCGGTAACCTCGGCCGAGGGATTGAACGATCTGGTCGAGACCCTGAAAAAGCAACCCCTGATCGCGGTCGATACCGAGACCATCGGACTGGGACACTCGGCTGAGATTTGCGGCATCTGCCTGTCATGGGAAGAGGGATCTGGGGTGTATCTTCCCACGCGGTCACCTGATCAGGACAAACACCTGGACACGAAGCAAGTCCTCGACAGGCTTCGCCCCGTGCTGGAAGATGAATCAATTCCCAAGTGCGGACACAACATCAAGTACGACGACCTCGTCCTTCGCAACGCAGGATTAAATATGCGTGGGGTCGTGTTTGATTCCATGATCGGGGCCTTCCTCGCCAATGCACCCGGCATCGGCATGGATGACCTCGCGCTCAGCGAGCTTGACCACCACTGCATCCCCATCAGCGAACTCATCGGGCCAAGGCCAAGGCGCAAGTCTGATCCGCCGCAGAAGACGATGGACCAGGTGCCGCTCGATCAGGTCACGCAATATGCCGCCGAGGACGCGGACATCACGCTTCAGCTATGCAATAAGTTGAAACAGCGCCTCGACGAACAGGGCATGACCGATCTGTACCAGCGCGTCGAGATGCCGCTGGTGCATGTCCTTGCGACGATGGAAGAACAAGGCATCCGCGTTAATGCCGACACGCTTGATCAGCAGCGTGACGCGCTACAGACACGAATCGATGAACTGCGTGCCGACATCTTGGATCGCGCCAAGGTTGATTTCAATCCCGACAGCCCCAAGCAGCTTGGCGAGGTCCTCTTCAATCAGCTCGGCTTCAAGTCCATCAAAAAAACAAAGACCGGGCACAGCACCAATAGCGAGGTGTTGGAAAAACTCGCTGCCATGGATGCGGACGAACTCGATGGCGTCGAAGCATCCGCGCAAGCCATCCCCGGCCTGATGATCGAGTACCGCATGCTGACCAAGCTGGTCGGCACATACCTCGTCGCACTCAAGGAAGCCATCGCTGAGGACGGACGAGTCCATGCCCGCTTCAACCAGACGGGTGCAGCGACAGGCCGACTCTCCTCTTCTGATCCTAACCTGCAGAACATCCCGATCCGCACCGAGGTCGGCCGCAATATTCGCAAGGCCTTTATCGCGGAGAACGGCCACAAACTCATCGCCGCAGACTATTCACAGATCGAACTACGCGTTCTGGCCCACCTCAGCGAAGATGCCGCCCTCATCAAAGCGTTTAACGAGGGACAGGATATCCATCGTGCCGTAGCGGCGCAGGTGTTTGGCGTTGCCCCGGAGGAGGTCGACAGCGAGCAGCGCGGCCGGGCCAAGGTGATCAACTTCGGCATCATCTACGGGATCACAGCGTTTGGTTTAGCGAGGCGGATCGACGGGCTGGACAACAAGGCCGCAGCCGAATTGATCGACGACTACAAAGCCCGCTTCCCCGGGATCGATACGTTCCTGAACACATGTATCGAAAAGGCGAAGAGCGACGGCTACGTCGAGACCATCCTCGGCCGACGTCGTGTGATCGACGGCATCCATGAGCGCAACCCGCAACGCCGAGCGTTGGCTGAGCGGCTGGCGATCAACTCTGTGGTTCAGGGCAGCGCCGCCGACCTGATAAAGGTTGCCATGGTAAATCTGCAATCCCGGATCGAGAATGAATCGCTGCCCTGCAAGCTACTTTTGCAGATCCACGACGAACTGGTGATCGAGGCCCCCGCCGATCAGGCCGACGCGATGTCGGAGGTCTTAACGAGCGAGATGCGGTCGGCGATGGAATTGAAGGTGCCGCTAGATGTTGAGGCTGGGATCGGGGAAGACTGGTTCGGGGCGAAATAGAGCTTCGTTTTGATTGAACCGCCAAGGCGCAAAGGCGCCAAGGAAGGCAAGTAAAGCTATGAAGTTCTTGCATAGGTTCTATCGATTATTTCCCCTCATCATTTTTGCTGGCGGTCTCACGATCGCAATTAAAATACGACTGAACTACAGAGGGCATAATATCGAAGGTTTAGATGCTTTTGCTATTGGTACTGTGATCATGCTTTTGGGTGTTGTTTACTTTTTATGGGATCAGTATGTCGTGCCCAAACGCAGACAAGATAGACAGATTGAGCGAAATACCGATTAATATGATTGATTAGATTTGCCTTCCTTGGCACCTTTGCGCCTTGGCGGTTCAAACGCAATCCACAATAAACTTACCCCACCTCATCCAGCACCCGCTGGGTCAATTCCCAAAAACCAAACTCCCTGAACGGCGTCGCCGTACCCGGCAGCATCGCATGGCGTTGGGCGTGGTGGTTCCATTCGGACTGGGCGGAGAACATTCGGCCTCGTGCCGCATCGGCAAAGTCGCGGTTGCCTGTCTCGCGGTAGCGGCGGTAGGCAACCAGCCCCGCTGTTAGATCGCGCATCGCCGCATACAGCGACTCGGCGTAGATCAGCGTGTTCACCAGTGATTGCAAGCGGTCGTGATTCCGGTCGCCAACCATCGACTGCAACAGGTGCCGGTCGGAACTGATCTGCTCGGCAGCGTGTTCTTTTTCCTGCACCGCGAGATCCAGTTCGTTCTCGGGAATGCGTTGAATGATCCGCCAGCAGGCCTCGGCATTGAGCTGGTCATCGCTGATCCAGTCCGCCGCAGGATGCCAGCACGAGCCCTTGGTCGCGGTAAACGGGCCGAAGTAAAACGCCTCGCGTGCCAACTCAGCCGAGCGTTCAAGGATACCGGTGACGGCGCTAATCAGGTCGGGCTCCTCAAGCTTCAGCCGATCACTGCACCACGTTTTGGCAAGCTGCATCACATTGGCGTCCGGGTCGTCCGCAAGCTTGGGGACCGCTGCAACGTTCGCGTCGATCCAGGCTTCCTCCTGAACGAAGGGGCCACCCCATCCGCCACCGCGCACCCATGCCCATAGGCCGGTCAAGTTAACTTTGTCCGACACCTCTGCGAGTCCGCCTTTGTCGGCTTCAAATGCCTCGGGCATACCTTGCCGCCATAGCGTCGGCTGGTAGTTGGGGATGCCGCCCTTGCCCTCGAACTCACGCTGGCACTGTAGTTCGTACAGGATCGGCCGCCCACCCTTGCCACCGGCGACGATGGAGGACTGGTTCCAGGGCTGGTACCGCCAGAAGTCGGTCTGTGTGAACTTGAACGAGAGGACCAGCCGGTCGTCACTTGCGTCACCCGGCAGGCGAGCGACGATGCGCTGAGCGAGTTCAGGCGAATCGTGAAAACCGGAAGGCCGAACGTTCCACGCACGAACGATCAATCGGCGGTTGTGCTTATTCGCGACGACGTCGTAGGCGTTCTCGATGGCACTGACGACACGATCGGCCCGGCCGAGTTGGCTGCACCTCGGACAGTGCGGCGTGTAGAGATCGTTGCCCGTGAGATAGGGCAGACGTCGCGCGTCCGTGTCGCCAAGCCTCAGGACGATGCCAGCGATCTTCGGAAGGCGCTGAATTAAAGCGTTGAGCGCATACATGCTCCGCTGCATGGCAGGACGCGAGGCCGGACAAAGCGTGTCTTCGAGCCCGTTGCAGCACAGTTCTTCGCTATGGCTCTGTACATAGTCCGCGGGCAGAACAAGCATGTCGTAAGACAGATAAACATCGAGCCCCGCAGCAACTGCCTCATCGACCCGTCGTGCGGTATCGTCGAATTGCTGAGCAACCCATCGACTCAGTTCACGGTCGGAAATCTCCTCGGCAGAGCTGACCCCAGAAAGCCCGGTGGTGTTGTAGAGGACCAGGCCGTTATAGCCCAGTTCCTTGAGCAGCGCAGGGTTCTTGTACTGCGTGGAGACTTCCGGTTCGCCGGGGTTCTGCAGGAGCGTCGCGAGCTTGAGCATAAAGGTCGTACTGGAGAAAAGGCCGGCAGGGGTTCAGACGTTAATCGTAACCCAACTCGGTCAGGTCGTCTTCGTCGAGACCAAATTGATGGCCAATCTCATGCAGCAGCGTGATGTGGATCTGCTCAACGAGTTCCTGACGGTTAACTTCCCGGCCATCGACGATACGGTACTCGGCCAGACGGATGATGGGCCCGCGGAAGAGCATGATCTGGCTGGGCAGTTCGCCGGTGTCTTCGACGCTGCGTTCGGTCTCAGGCACGCCGAAGTGCATCCCACACAGGTTCCTGCCCTGTTCATAGGACATGCCAAGCGAGGCAAGCACCTCCTCACCCGGCTCATCCTCTGCAATAACCCCAGAGAGCGCGACCACCTCGGCGGCATCGGGGGGCAAAGCCTCGATCTGTGTTTCGAGGATATCGTCGAAGGTTTCGCGCAATACTTGTGACAGCATCGTCATCAAGTTTAGCTGGCCGGTAAGATGCCCGCGTGCCAAAACGCCCCCACATCTTCGACCTGACGCCAGATGAACTGGGCGACGTTGTTGCCAGGCTCGGCATGCAGCGCTTCCGTGCGAAGCAGGTGCTGGAATGGGTCTATGCCAAGGGGGTCGCGGACCCGGCCATGATGACCAACCTGTCCCAGCACGACCGTGAAGTGCTGGCTGCCGAGATGGACTTCCTCATCGGCGGCGTGCTGCGTCACGAACGGGCCACCGACGGAACGCAGAAACTACTGGTCGACTGGGCAGTCACGGGCGGGCAAGCCATCGATGAAGCCACAAGTACAGCCGGCCGCGGGCTCAACGTGCTTAACAACCCTGTGGGCGGCGGGGTCGAGACCCAAACCGAGTGCGTGATGATCCCGGCGACCAGCGAAGAGTCGGGCAAGCGTCGTAAAACCGCATGCGTCTCAAGCCAGGTCGGCTGCCCGGTGGGATGCAAGTTCTGCGCGTCGGGACTGAGCGGATTGGATGGCAACCTGTCTTCCGGACAAATCGTTCAACAGGTCTGGCAGTTGGCACAACTACCAGGCGTCGGCCGGATCAGCAACGTCGTGTTCATGGGCATGGGTGAGCCGATGAGTAACTTCCCACGTGTTGTGAAGGCGGCGAAAACAATGACGGCCGATTGGGGCCTTGGTATCTCAGGCCGAAAGATCACGATCAGCACCGTGGGCCTGCCCAAGCCCATCACGCGACTGGCGGATGAGGATCTGCCGTTTACGCTGGCGATTTCACTGCACGCACCAAATGATGAAATCCGCAAGCAGATCATCCCCTGGGCAGAGTTCGTCTCGATTGCTGATTTAATCGAAGCCGGCCGTTACTACTTCGACAAGACAGGTCGTGAGATCACGCTGGAGTACATCCTGCTGTCAGGCGTCAACGATCAGCCGGAACACGCGAAAGAACTTGCGTCGGTGAGCAAACGCCTTCGTAGCAATATCAACCTGATCCGTTACAACGAGGTCGCGGGGCTGCCGTTCATTCGGCCGGAGAACGATGACGTGTACCGCTTCCAGAAAATCCTGAAGGACGCAGGCCGAGTGGTACACATCCGTGCCAGTCGAGGCAGAGATATCGCCGCCGCGTGCGGTCAGTTACGGCACGAGCACAGCAACTGCTGATGCAGACGATCATGCGTGCGCAAAAAAATAGCCGATGCCCACTGCTTCGTTTCCATGGTGGCTCAAACGGCCTTGAAGTCGGTGTTAACAGGGGCTCGGCTACTTTAGTATCGGACAAGAACGCCGAATTGATAAGCGTTGCGTTCAAATTTTTTGTTATCGCTCTATAACGCGATAGCGCACACAAAAACCCTCTCGTAAAAAGAGGGTTGTGCAACGCACCCGGCAGGGCTCGAACCTGCGACCTTCGGTTCCGGAAACCGACGCTCTATCCAACTGAGCTACGAGTGCGGGTTAATCGCAACGAGCAAGCATAGCCGAGCAGATGAGAGCCAACAAGCGTTAACCTAACCCCCATGATTGGTCAGGCAGACATGCTCCCAGACAAACTCGATCTCTACCGATTGGCGGTACAGCACCCGCTCGCGGAAGTTGCGTTTGTGGAATACGTCTGGGACTGCACGCATGATGAGGGCACCGAGCCCATGTTGCTGCGTGAAGACTTTGCGGGGATCTGTGCAGTCGCGGCGGCGTGGGTCGCATCCGACCCGGACCGGCAGGCGATGGCGATCGAACTGGACGAACCCACGGCCACATGGGCGGCTGAGCGTTTTGAAGATCCGGACCTGCATATTGTGCCGGCAGACGTGATGGAGGTCACTGAGCCTTCTGTTGAGGTCACGCTGGCCCTGAATTTCTCGGTTTTGATTTATCACCGAGCAGAGGACCTGCTGGCATATCTGAAGCATGCGAAAGGCGGGCTTCTACCCGGCGGACTCATGATTCTGGACGTGTTTGGCGGCCCGGGCGTGGGCGAGCCGAGCATGGACCGACGACGGATCGAGCCCGATGAGGGTGGGTTTGAGCCTTTCACGTACCAATGGGAGCAGTGCGGGCTCGACACTGAATCAGGCCTGATCGAGTGCCGAATCCACTTTGAGCTAGACGATGGGCGGCGACTGCCCGATGCGTTTGTCTACGACTGGCGACTGTGGTCACCTGCCGAAATCATCGATCTGGCTTTACAAGCGGGGTTTATCAGTGCCGAGTTCTGGTGGTCCGATCCGGGGGAACCCGGGCGGCACAAGCCCGTCCAAGAGGTGCCCGGGGACCAGGATTGGGTGGGCTATGTGGTCTGTCAGGCCCCTGCTGAAGGACCGAGAAGCTCGCTATAAACCTTGATTGTCTCAGGTTTTGAGTTAAACTTGTAAGCTCCCCCAAGGGGCTCAGGACGCGAGGCTGTAACGGCCAAGGGATTGGCCAACGACGCGACTAAGGACCCGCAACGTGCTGATATTGATTATTGCTGGCGGCCCCGACAAGGGCCGCATCTACGAACTGACCGACGGCGCACCGATCGTGCTTGGCCGTGAAGGCGATCAGGTCAAACTCAACGACCGAAAGGTCAGCCGTGAGCACGCACGCCTCTGGTCCGAAGGCGGGCAGTGGTATCTCAAGGACCTCGGCTCACGGCACGGCACGTTCCGTAACCACGTCGAACTCGAGAAGGGCCAGCACGCCAAGCTCAAGGACGGCGATTACCTGCAGATTGGCAACACCGTCATGGTGCTGGGCCGGATGCAGGCCAACCTCGCCGAGCGCTCCGCCCTGCTCGCCGGCGGTGCCGCAGGGGAAATACCAACCAAACGCAGCAAGCTCCCCATGGTGGCAGCGGGCCTTGGCCTTGCCGCCGTGCTCGGTTTGGGTGGCTACCTTGCGATGCAGTTGCAAGAGTTACGCGACGAGACCGTGCCGCGCGAAGACCTCGCCGCACTGCAGAGCCAATTACTGGCGCTTAAGGATCAGGCCGCCAAGGACGCCGAAGCAATCAAGCGCTCTGCCGAAGAAATGAGTGAGTCGCTCGCCCAGACGACAGAGCAGATCGCTGGCGCGACGGATACGATCGTCAGCGTCCGTGACCCGCTGGTTGAACAACTCGAGGCAGCCAAACGAACGGCAACACAGCAACAACTCGCCCTTGAGCAGATTGGCGAGACACTGGCCGAGCAGACAGACAACAAGAGCGACGAGGTCCTCGCGGCCGTTGCTCAGATGAAAGCGTTGATTGAAGATCAACCCACCGGCGAACAACTGATCGCCAGACTGGAAGAAGCGATCGACGGCAATGCACAAGCTGCGGGCGAAGCAGTTCAACTCGCACTGGCCGAGCACCGCAAGGCTGAGGCCGCTGGCACAATCGCTTCAGCCAAGCAGACCGAAGCACTCATGAGCCGAGTGCTGGAAAGCCTGGCTCTGGTCCCGACACGTGAACAACTCGCTGAAGAAGTCAAACTCGCCGTTGCAGAGGCCAAGGCTCAGGACGAGCAGTTCATGCGTCTTGTGCTCGCTGAATTACGCCGCACCGGAGATCAGATCGCGACGGACGTTACGGCCGCCGTCGAAGAGGACGCCGGACAGGCCAATGAATTGATGAAGCAGGTCGTCGCAGAGCTCGGCAAGCAGCCAACTGGCGAACAACTCGCCGCGGACCTGCGAGAAGCGATGGAAGAGGCCTTCGCCAAGCGTGAGACGAATAACGAAGAGTTGCCTGGCCTGATGCGCCAAGTGCTCAGCGAGTTGGAGCAGCGTCCGACCAGCGAACAGCTCGCGGCTGACCTGCGTCGCGTGATTGGCGAAGATGCACAGCGCACTGAATTGCTTGTTGCACGCGTCATGAGCGAGATCGATCAGCGCCCCACCGCCGAGCAGATCGCAAGCGAGTTGCAGGCCTCCGACAACGAAAGCGCCGTTCGTACAGCAACCCTGCTTGAGGAAGTGCTCGACAAGGTTGAAGCGCAGGACCAACTGGCCAGCCAAATCGCCAGCCTCCGCAAGCAGATCGAGACGATGCCCGGCACGAACACCAACATCATCAAGTCGATGCTCGACCGCCTGGACGAGCAGGACCGAAACAGTACCGCCATGCTCGCATCGATCAAAGAGCTGCGCCAAGCCATCCCGGAAGACCTTCCGGGGCAACTGGACAAAGTACTGGAGCAGTTGGACAAGCAGGTCCGCACGGACCAGATGACCGACGCAATCGAAGCGGCCATGCAGCGCATCGCGACCAAGGAGAACAAGCAGACCGCCGATGCGATCGAATCGCTGAGCAAACGCATCGACGCCCTGCCTTCGGCCAAGGAACTCGCCAAGCTCTCAGAGAGCCAGGAATCCCTCGCCAAGCTGCTTGAAGCCAGTGATGCTCGCGAAGATATTGGCCAACTCCGCGCATCACTGCAAGGACTTTCAGAGAAGCTTGCTCAGGCCGGCGGCGATGACGAGCAACTCAAAAAAATCATCACCATGCTTGAGAAGCGAGAGAAGACAGAACTTCTGATCGCTGAACTTCATGATGCGATGGACACGCAATCTGAAAAAGCAGAGGCACTCAAGAAAGAACTGCTTTCCTCGATCGCAGACGCGAAACAGCCTGATACCAGCGCGACGCTTAATGAACTGCTGGCCATGGTCCGCGAGAAGTTGATCACCGATGAGTCGATCCGCCAGGCGATCCGCGACGAAATGCGTGGTACGATCCTGCCGAATCAAAAGGCGATTGCAGATGCGCGTGATGTAACGACATCAACCACGCCCAGCATCGACGATACCTCGACCGATGACCCCTCGATCAAAGAACGACGCCTCACCCGGCTCGAATCTGCATACAAGCAATCCTTTGAGAGCGGCCAACCCGTGACCATCGGCGCTGGCGTTGTTGACCCCAAGACCGGCGAAGTCTCGAAGGGCCGACTCATCGACCCCGCTGTCGCCAAGGCACTTGGCTTTGAGACCTGGCGCGACTGGTACCTCACCGACCGCCACGCCGAGCAGATGCGACTACAACGAGAGGCCCTGCTCCAGCGCAACGAGAATGCGCGTAGTAATGGGGGCAGTGTGCAACTTCCACCTGTCATCGAAAATCCTGACAGTAGCCGGCCCGAGCAGGACTGACTACTGCACAGAAGAGCCACGCAGGGAAGCCAGTACCTGATGCATATCATCGGGCATCGGTGCTGCGATCTGGATGTCCTGATACGCAAGCGAAGCGGCATGCAGCATCTGTCGGGAGGCGTGGACATCCGATGTGTCACTCCCATAGGCAACATCGCCGACAACCGGGTGCCCGATATCACTCATCATCACACGGACTTGGTGAAGAAAGCCGGTGTGCAAATCGACCTCGATCAGACTCGCCCTTTCCCCAAATCGTTCAACCACGTGCCACGCAAGCGAACAGGTGCGAGCCCCTGCCCCACCCTCACCCGCTTGCTGAACCTTCACGCGTGCAGGCTGATGCGTTGTAATGCTGAGATCGCGACGCGATTCACCGCCCTCCTCGATCGCCCCATGCACCAGCGCGAGATATCGCTTCTTAATAAGGTGATCTGAAAACGCCTCACGAAGTTCAAGCCAGGAGTGATGTCGTGTCGCGACCATCAGCACCCCGGAGGTGTCGTTGTCCAGACGATGTACCACCCCGCTTCGAAGCCCAGCCTCGCCAACGCCTACGATTTCAGGATGCTGAACAACCACCGCATTGAGCACAGTGCCGGTCTCGTCGAGCGCGTGAGGACGAACCGGGACACCGGGCGGCTTATTAATCGCCAGCCAGCCATCCCCCCGTACAAGCACAGTTAATACCAGAGAAGTATCGATTCGCGGAGCCTCTGCTTCTCCATAAGCAGCGTTCAGCGTAATCCGATCACCCGCACACAACAGGTCTCCTTTGTTACGTCGGGCCATCGCTCGGCCGTTCACGTGAACCGCAGTCTGGTCCAGCAGCCTCAGCACCGCCGCCCTCGAAAGACCGCGCCAATCCGCAATCGCCCGGTCCAGGCGAACGCCATCCACTTGGACAATGGTAAAAAGTGGGTCTGGTTGTAAGGGCTGTGAAGGCTGCATCGATCTTAAGGGTAACAATGCTCCGCATGAAGGTGGACGCTGTCGCGCCGCAAGCCGATATCAACATAGAGCGCTTGGCCCGCTCAAAAACGACATCGGGGCCCTACGATCAAGCAGGATCGAATACACCAAGCCTACCCCGTGCCATACCGACACAAAGTACCACCAAGAACGATCAGCCATGCCCAAGTACGATCCAGCGCTCCGCCGAAAACGACTCCTCCGCCTCTCTATCGTAGCGGCAGTGCTGCTGTTCATCGGCGGCGGGATCGTAGCCCTGTTCCAGCTCAACCGAACCGATCAGATTGAAACGAGCGACGAGGAAGTCATCGCGCAGGCGCAACAAGCCTTCGAAAAAGGTGATTACCAACTCGTACTCGATCTTTTCGAAAACCCATACAACCGCGACACAACGTTGCCATTGATTGATGGGGACGCCGAGCTGTTGCAGATGTATATCGCCTCGCGTAGAAAAATCCCCCTGTATAAAAATCGGCACATCACTCGTATCGTTGGCCCTTTGAAAAAACTCGTCGAGCTGGATGAAAACGACCGTGACAGCGGGAATGATCTACTCGATGCGCTGCTCAAACTTGAGCGCTATAGCGAGGCGGCCGAGCATGCCATGCAACTCGCCGAGAAGTACCCGGACGACGCTTCGGTGCTTCGCAAGCTTGCTCGCGCTCAGCAGGAGTTGAACAAGCCAAAGGAAGCACTAGAGACGTTGTATCTGGCAAGAAATATCGAGCCGCTGCACGTCATGACACACGCGAGCATACTCGACCTGTTGCAGGAATTAGAAGAGCCGATCGAATCGTTCGTTGAATTCGCAGAGGATGTCTTCGGGAAGTATCAAAACGACCCGCGTGCGGCAATGATCCGCGCACTGGCTTATGAAGCCCAAGGCGACGGCGTGCAGGCACGAGACCTATTGCAGCAAGCCAGCAAGATGACGCCGTCGAATCAGGAGACGGTGGCATTACTGGTCCGATGGCTGGATCGTTCGAGCATGCACAAAATTGCGGCAGACTACCTTCTGCAACATGCCGAGTCAGGAATCGAATCATCGGCAGGCCGCCTGGCCATCTACCGGGCCTTCGAAATAGAGCAATACGACCTCATGCTGGACCGCTTGAAAGACAGCGACCCCAAAGATGCCAGCACGGACCTGCTGGCGATGTGGGCCGCCGCCCATCTCAATGCAGGCGAGACTCAGCCGTTCGAAGAGAAAGTCAAACAACTCAAAGGGCGCAACAACGCGATCGCACAGACTTGGGCCAGCCTGCTCAAACTTGACCAGCGTGGCGTCCATCGCCCCGGCGAAGTGATCGACATGCTCGTTACAGCCATGGACACAGAGGAAAATAAACTGGTCCAATCCGTCTTGAAACGGCACCCTTACTTCACGCAACGGATTGGCGAAGCCTACCTTGATGCACTGGAGTATGAGGCGGCCTACGGAGCGTTTCTCATCGCTGCAAAGAACAGCTCCACTTGGGCCATGCCTCATCGCGGCCTTACGCGAGCCCTCTTGAAAATGGATCAGGACCAGGCTGCATTTGTGCATGCTCGGGAAGCCAGCCGCAGGCAGGCCGATCCTGAATCAAGCAAGTGGCTCGTTCTGGCGATGGCGGCACACGCGGACCCCGATGACGCAGACGCTGTCGACCAGACCTTGTATGAAGCCGACCGTATCGATCCGGGAACGACTCAGGCCGCGGATGTACAACCCGCCGTCATCGATCTCTTGGTGCGAGCAGACCGAACTGACCAGGCGACGCAACGCATCAACAGCATCCTTGCTCAGCAACCCCCACCATCTGCACAACTGCTCGAGTCCCTGGCACAGCTCTCGCAGCAACATAAGCTGGGCCTCACAAGCAGCATCGCAGACAAACTCGAGCAGTTGCACGGCATGACACGCGGCCTAGCTCTCATCAGGGCCCAGGACGAGGCGGAAGCCCGCGGCTTTGCGACGGGGCTCACACTAATGCAGCAAGCCGCTCCCAAACCTATTGAAAAATCATGGGAGACGGCGATTGCGGGATACATCCTCGCCAGTGAAGTGGAAGATTCGAGTGAAGTGCTGATCAAGCTCGCAAATGCATATCCCAACGACATCACGCTCCAACTCTCGGCTCTGCAGGCGAGCGACCCCAACAGCCACAAGACGTTTTTTGAAAACGCCATCAATCGGCTTCGCGACCAGGCAGGATTGGCTTCCATCCACTGGCGGCTGCACCAAGCCCGGCTACAAGCTCAGGAACCCAGCAATACCAGTGCACTGCAGCAGACCATCGAGGACCTGGCTAAAGCCGAGGCCTACGCGCCGGTCCACTTTGAATTGCAACTCAGCCTTGCACGCAGCCATATGCTGCTGGGGCAGGACGAGGAAGCTGTCGAGCACGCCCGCTCCGCAAAGATCATTGAGCCAGACGACGCTCACGCATTGATGCTCTTGGGCAAGGCCCTGCATCGCCTCAAGCGGCACGACGAAGCTCGCTTGGAGCTCATTCCTGTTGCCCGAACCGAAACGCTCGACCCAGAAATGCGGCTAGACGCCTGCACAATCTTGTTTGAGCAAGGCGAACGAGAAACCGTCCAGCAGGCAATTGAATCGATGCACCGCAACGGCAAGGCCGACAACAAAGCCTTGGTCCTGCTCGTACGTATATACACTCAGCAGCAGTCGCTCCAAAAGGCAGATGAGATCTGTAAGGCACTCTTAAAGAACCCAGACGCGGAAGCCATCCGCTTCGTTGCTGATTTCTACCGACAGACCGGGCGCCCGAAGTTGGCTCAACAAGCAATCAAGTCCACGCAACTTGCTGGTGTGAGTAAGGCGGATCAATTGATGATCCGTGCAGAGGATGCCGCAGGCAAGGGCAACAATAAAGAGGCACTTGCCTTGATCCTGCAAGCCGCAGAAACCGACCCCAATAACATTTCGCGTTGGCAAGGTGCGGTGCAACTGGCAATCGCGCTGGGCGAGCCAAGCGAGGCTGTTCGTTTCGCCAAGCTCGCAGATAAACAGATGCCCGGCCTAATTGGCATGCTCAGCATCGTTAAGCATGAAAAACTCATCAAGCAGATCCGTCGTGATAAAGACCTGATCCCGATTGCAGTCACAATCCTGCAAGACGATCGCCACCGCGAACCTGCATTCGAAGCACTTAAAATTACTTCGCAAGCAATCGATCCCGCTCAGATTGCAAATCAATTGGCAGACTTGTCCGAAAGAAACGCTGAATTCAAGCATCTTGCCGAACTGGCGATGGATCGTCTTCTGAAAGCGGGCGAAGACGACAGGGCCTATGCGATGGCTCCGAGTGCAATGGCGCGCTTCCCCGACAGTGCCGCATCCGCACGGATCGCAACGCTGACTTCTTTCCGAATGCGCGACTGGGCAATGCTCCTAAGCGCCGCCAACGCATGGTCGCAACGCAACCCCAATGACACTGGCAACGCCGATCTAATGAGAGCCGCTGCAATGCTCGAATTAGACCGTTATGACTCGGCCGTCAAGACACTCCGACCTTATATGCAATCTGATCTAGAACTTAATGACAGAACGGAGATGCTCTACGAACTCTATACCCGTGCATTGGTGCGCAATAACAACGCCACACAGGCATGGCAACTGCTCAGCCCACAACTGGAAACGACCCGCCACGCCAGGCTGATTGCGCTCAAGCGCGTCACTGAAGATGTTGCATCAAGCCAAACTGCCGAAGCCTGGCTCAACAGCCTTGGCTTCCAGAACAATGACACGAAACACCTATTCGAGACCGCGACGGCAGCATTCCTTGCCGGTCAAAGACTTGATGACAAGGCACTGGTTCTCAAGGCAGAGCAACAACTCTCACGCCTGAAGAGTCTTCAGGGGACTCACGGGGTCGATGTTGAATTCGCCCACGCCCAAATCGCTCACTATCTTCAACAATGGGATCGGGCTGAGGCTGGCTATCGCAAGGTACTTGATTCGGTGCCTGACAACCCACTGGTCCTGAATAACCTCGCCCTCGTATTAATCAATCTCGAGAAGGACATGGATGAGGCCCAAAAACTATCTGAACGCGCCACGCAAATTTCCAACAAAGACCCAAACTTGTATGACACCCTCGCAATCGTCTACCTCAAGCAGCAGCAGCTGGAGTTAGCGGGTAAGGCCATCGACAGAGCCATCACAATCGATCCTAACAATGCCAACTGGCATCTGACCAAGGCGGATATCCTTGAAGCAAAGGGCTACGTCGATCGCGCCCGGAGCATCCGCGAGCAGTACAAGCAGCTTCTACGGAACTAGAGCAAGGGGCCAAGCAGCCGCGCAGCATTTTCGACAAGTCGCGTATAAAACGGCCTGTTGCTCCACTGATCCTTGTCCAAAAGCACAGATTGTTCCGCATATTTCGTTTGCAGAGCAC
Source organism: Phycisphaeraceae bacterium (assembly GCA_049611445.1). Lineage (GTDB taxonomy): Bacteria > Planctomycetota > Phycisphaerae > Phycisphaerales > Phycisphaeraceae > JAHQVV01. Next base: position 21,672 of record JBMZAP010000026.1, read on the forward strand.
TTAGCTGCCTGGAAAAATCAACGTTGTATACCGCGAGGGTGACCTCGAAATTCAACCAGAGGCTGCGCATATCCAGGTTCACCGTACCGATCAGTGCAATCTGTTCATCGGCCACCAGTGTCTTCGTGTGCAGCAGCCCGCCGGTAAACTGCATCACCTTAATACCCGCTTGCAGCAGGTCGGCATACTGGGATCGACTGGCCAGCCTTGCCATCACCGAATCAATCTGTTGCGGGACGATCAGCGTCACATCCACTCCGCGTTTGGCAGCCGTGACCAGCCCTTCAAGCAGAGGCTCGTCTGGCACAAAATAAGGCGTGGTCAATACAAGGCTCTGCTTCGCGCCGTAGATCGCCGTCAGGAGTGTCTCGCGGATCGCCTCACGCGCAAACCCCGGGCCAGATGGCATCAACTGCGTCAACATCAGACCGGCCGACTCGACACGGCGCAAGCCGCCCCGCTCTTCAAAATCACCAAGTGACTCCTCTGTCTCGATATCAAAGTCGCTGAGAAAGACAAGACCAAGTGCCTCGACCGCCGGGCCAGTGACGCGCACCATCGCGTCTTTCCACTGGCCCACGCCAGCATCCTTTTTAAACAGCGCCGGGTCCGCCATATTCATGCTGCCCGTGTAGCCCACGCGGCTATCAATGACTGCAATCTTGCGGTGGTTACGCAAATCCTGACGACGAAACGCCATCCGCCAAACACTCACCGGCAAGACCTCGATCACCTCGACCCCCTCAGCGATCAACGCAGCATGCCGAGCAGATCTCAGCAATGCCTTACTCCCCACCGCGTCGGCGAGTATGCGGCACACCACACCGCGTTTGCGTGCGCGCATCACCGCGTCAATCACTTCATCGACACGGCCGCCGGGCCACCAGATGTAAAACTGCAGATGCACAGTTTCCTTCGCCGACTCGATATCTTGAATCAAACGATCGAATACGATGCCGCTGTCCGACAGCAATTCAACCTGATTACCTTCAAGCAATGGGAAGCCATAGCGGTTCAGACTATGCCGGATCAATGACTGCTGCGGCGGGGGCAGGTCTTCAATATTCGATTCAGCATACTGGTGCAATCTCCCAAGATGCTCGTGTAGCTTTGGACGAATCTGCTCAAATCGATCAAGACGCAGCTGGCCAATGCGCGTCTCACCGAGGATCAGGTATACGATCGCGCCAAGAAACGGGACGAGGAAGATAACGCCCAGCCATGACAGCGAGACACCGACTGGCCGACGGCGCATGATCACACGTAAGCCCAGTCCGATCCGGATGAGCCAGTCGACGATAAAGATCGTCGCGGTGATCCACGTGATGTCAGAAAAGCTAGGCATAGAGACGGCGTTGAACTCACCGCATCATACCCTGCATGATCCAGATCAAGCCCGGTCAGGCCAGCAGATGCTTCTGCACCTTGCCATGCACATCGGTTAACCGGTAGCGTCGGCCCTGGTGCTTGTAGGTCAGTCGTTCGTGATCAACGCCCATCAGATGCATAATTGTCGCGTTCAAGTCATGCACGTGTACAGCGTCGGGGTGAGTGTGCTCAGCATCAAGGCCATGCAGCGGCGCGCCATCCTGGTCAACAATGTTGTAGCCGAACGCATCGGTATTGCCGTGAACGTAGCCGGGCTTGACGCCGCCACCGGCCATCCACATCGAGAAACAAGAGGGGTGGTGATCCCGCCCGAAATTGCCGCCCAGTTTCCCCTGGCAGTACGAGGTGCGCCCGAATTCACCGCCCCAGATGACCAGGGTGTCGTCGAGCATACCTCGTTGTTTAAGGTCGGTAACGAGTGCCGCAGAAGCCTGGTCGGTTTCCTTGCACTGTCGTGACAGCCCCCCCTTGAGCCCGCCATGTTGATCCCAGCCCTGGTGGTAGATTTGAATAAAGCGGACATCCTTCTCCGCAAGTTTACGTGCCAGCAGGCAGTTTGCCGCGTAGGTGCCAGGCTTGCGTGCGTCCTCTCCGTAAAGTTCATAGGTCGAATCAGGCTCGTCGCTGAGATCGGTCACCTCGGGCACCGAGGTCTGCATGCGATAGGCCATCTCATATTGGGCAATACGTGATTCGATTTCCGGGTCCAGTTCACGCTCGAACTGCTCACGGTTGAGATCGTTGATTGCATCCAGCATCGCGCGTCGGCCGGAACGACAAACACCATCCGGATCGCTCAGGTATAGCACTGGGTCCGCCCCCGCACGAAACTGCACACCTTGGTGCTTCGAGTCGAGAAAGCCTGACCCCCACAGACGTGAATAGAGCGGCTGCCCGCCCTTGCCTTTTGTGACAAGTACGATGAACGCAGGAAGATTGTCGTTCGTGCTGCCCAAGCCGTAGTTCACCCACGCACCAACAGAAGGCCGACCTGCGATCTGCGAGCCGGTCTGAAAAAATGTAATCGCCGGGTCATGATTGATCGCTTCGGTATACAGGTTGCGGACGACACAGATATCGTCGGCGATCTTCGCGGTGTAAGGGATCACCTCGCTGAACCATCCGCCACTCTCGCCGTGCTGCTTGAATTTGAACGGCGACCCTGCCAGCGGGATCGAGGCCTGGTTTGCTGACATGCCGGTCAGGCGTTGGCCAGCGCGGACGTGGTCGGGCAATTCTTTGCCGTGCAATTCATTGAGTTTTGGCTTGTAGTCAAACAGGTCCTGTTGCGCAGGCCCGCCTGATTGAAAAAGGTAGATAATGCGTTTGGCCTTAGGCGCAAAGTGAGGCGCGGGAAGCACGCCACCAACCGCCTTGGGCAGTTCTTGCTTAACCGCTTTGGCTGCACCCGCTGGCATGAGCGAGCCGAGCGCGATGGCACCCAACCCCATCGCCGATCGACCGAAAAAGTGCCGACGCGTGATGTTGGCCAAATTCGTGGGTTGATGTTCCATGAGGTACTCCTGCGTCTAGCGACGCCAGATCGTTGCATCCAGGTTAAAGATCGCGTGCATCACGACGCTCAGTGCCGCATGCTCGGTCGCATCCAGGCTTTCATCGCGCTTCGACGCCCCCATCGAAAGCAGTGCCTTGGACTCTTCTGCGTCATCACCAAAGAAGGTGCGCTGTGCTTCGAGCAAGGCCAACAGGCCTTTTGCCTCCTTGTCCGTAGGCTTTCGGCCGGTGAGACTGACAAAGCCCAATTCGATCCGCTGCACATCGCCCTCAACCTGCTTCATCACCTGCTCAGCAAGGACGCGTGTCGCTTCGACATACTGCACATCGTTGAGCAGGTTCAGCGCCTGCAGTGGTGTGTTTGTCGCGGAGCGGGACGCGGCACATGCTTCTCGTGTCGGCGTATCGAACGCCATCATGTTCGGCATCGGCACCGCGCGTTTCCAAACGGTATAGAGCGACCGGCGATACAGCGACTCGCCACTGCCCTGCCGGTAGGAGTCGCTGCTGACTTCCTTCCACAAGCCAGCGGGCTGATAGGGGTACGCCGGCGCGCCGCCGAGTTTGGTTACAAGCAGGCCCGAGGCGCTCAGGGCAGTGTCGCGGATCATTTCAGCGTCGAGCCGTCGGGCCGGCCCGCGTGCGAGCAAGGCGTTGTCAGGATCGTTCTTCCATTGCTCCGGGGATGTCGCAGAGTCCTGCCGATAGGTCGCACTAAGCACAATGCGCTTGAACATTGCCTTGGTGTCCCAGCCCGACGCGATGTAGCTGACCGAGAGATAATCAAGCAATTGCGGATGGGTCGGTAGCGTTCCCTGCATGCCGAAGTTATCAATGCTGGCGACGATGCCGTGACCAAAACACATCTGCCAGAGCCGGTTTACCGCGACGCGTGATGTCAGCGGATGCTGCGGATGGGTCAGCCACTGAGCCAAGCCAAGACGATTGCGGGGATAGTCTTCGACCCAAGGCATAATGCTCTCGGGCACATTGCGGTAGACACGGTTCTCTTCATTGCGCTCGGCGTTATAGAGGCCGCGAGCCAGTACATGCGATGGCCGGGGCTCTGGCATCTCTCGCATCACTGCGATCTCGGGGATGCCCTTCTCATACTCTATGTAGGCCTTACGCTTGGATTCAAGATCCTTACGGGCCTGACGCACCGGCTCATCGATCGCAGAGAAGTAATAACCCCGCAGCGCCTGTTCTTTTGCAGATGCAACGACTTCTCCAATCGCCTTTCCTTCGAAGAAGGCCTGGCCTTCCAGATCGGACACCTTGCGGCGGACAAGTTTGACCTCGTCCACCATGCCGCCGGACAAACCACGATCGCGGAAGCGCTGTCCGATGATCAGTTCCTTTGCGGCAGCTCCGTAGTAGCCTCCGCCACCAACGGTCTTCCGCATCGGACCGTCACGAACGATTTCCAGATCAGCAGGCTTGCCGTTAATCAACAATGTCATCCCTGCGGCCCGGCTCGATCCGTCATAACGCCAGACAACATGGATCCACTTGTCCGCCTCGACAATCTCATCCGTGCGCACGCCAATCGCGTTGCCCGGCCAGTGCCGATACGCTCGGGCCATCACCCGGCGACCATCAAGCATCAGGTCGAAACCAAATGGTCCAACATCCGTACCCGAGGTGCGTTTTGCAATAACGCGTGGCTTGGCATCATCCAATGCATCCACCTTGAACCAGAGCGAGACCGAGAAAGGAGTCCATCGGTCAAGATCCGTCATCCCGGGCAGGAAGGCATAATTGTCGCCATCAAAACGAAGAGCCTGACCGATCACACCGGGCTCCAACGCGGGGTTCGCTGGCGATTCGACGACGCCCACGCCGCCTTGCCCCCCGCCTTCGACGCGGTTGGCCAGTTTGTTCTTCTCAATCGCGTCGAACCCGAAGTCCCCGACCTGATCTGCAATGGACTGCGGCTTCGGCTTGGCTGCCAGCCATTCACGAAACGCCGACTCACGCTCAGAAATCAGCTTTGCCAGCGAATCCTTGGCCGCGTCGATCTGCTGCTGGCGCTTGGCCAACTCCGCAAGATGGGTATCGGTTGCCAGCAACATCGAGGGAGGCGGGACGATATCGCCACGCCTGTACTCAACCGTCCCCGACTCGTCGATGCTGTTAAAGAACGCGAACAGCTCGTAATAGTTCGCCTGGCTGATCGGGTCATAGCGGTGGTCGTGGCAGCGGGCGCATTCCAGGGTCTGCCCCATGAACGCGGTCCCGAACGTGTGCAGCCGGTCCGCAACACCTTCATTGCGCCACTCTTCCGGCAAAGCGCCACCCTCGGCATTGACCCGGTGTAATCGGTTAAAAGTGGTGGCCAACATCTGCTTCTGACTGCTGTCCGGCAGCAGATCACCTGCGACTTGCCAGGTCAGGAACTGGTCATAGGGCAGGTTTTCATTCATGACCTGGACGACCCAGTCACGCCAGGGCCAGGTATTGCGTCGATCGTCAACCGAGAAGCCATTGGTGTCTGCATAGCGTGCCATGTCCAGCCAGGGCACGGCCATGCGCTCGCCATAATGCGGCGAGGCAAGCAGGCGATCTACAACCTTCTCATATGCATCATCGCTTGCGTCAGCATCAAAGGCTCGCACTTCTTCAACCGTCGGCGGCAAACCGGTTAGATCGAACGTCACCCGCCGCAGCCAACGCTCACGCGATGCTTCTTTACTCTGGCTCAGCCCCTCTGCTTCCAAGCGAGCCAGCACAAACCGGTCAATCGGATCGCGTACCCATTTTTCGTTCTTGACTTCAGGCAGGTCCACGCGATCGGGCAAAGGCACGAAGGACCAGTGGTCTTCATACTCAGCCCCCTGCTTGATCCACTGGACCAGTTTCGCCTTCTCATCATCCGTCAGCGGGTTCTTGGCCGACACCGGCGGCATCACCCCCATTTTGCCCTTCTTCTCGGAGAAGATTCTGGAGACCAGTTCACTGGCATCCGCGTCACCTGGCGTAATGGCGAAATAGGCACCGTCGAAGTCGTCACCGTCTTCAGGCGTATCAAGTCGAAGGTCAGCTGCGACGGCAGCCTTGTCCGGACCGTGACAGGCGAAGCACTTGTCAGAAAGAATTGGCCGGATGTCGCGGTTATAGCTGAGCTTCTCACCGGCAACGGGCTTGTCCGCAACAGCTGTAAGACCAGAACGGTCAGACGCAGGCTGATTCTGATCGCAAGCGCACAGGCCGAGCACGAGTAGACAGATCAGAGTGAGGCACGTATTTCGCATAATGAAATCTTAAGCGTAAAGGGAAACCTTGGCCTCACAATAGCGCTGACCGACCGTATTCCTTCACAGTTTAGAGACGCCTTACATTTTATCCATTACATGGACCTGAGGCTCCAATAACATGGAAAAGGATGCCTCAGCGCAATCAGCGTGTACCTGCGGCGATGCCCTCTTGAGACGCTATGGAATCTGCCGATAGCACACGCATGAACGAGGACATTACCCCCGCTGACCAGGAATCGCCCAACCTGCCAAGTCTGGCGGTGCGTGGTGGGATCGGTGGTGTGCTGATGGGACTGGCCAACCTCGTTCCGGGGATCAGCGGCGGAACCATGCTGCTGGCAGCAGGCGTCTACCCCCGCTTTATCGAAGCCATCGGCGAAATCACCACACTCAAATTCAAACGCGCCTCACTGGTCGTCTTAGGCAGTGTCGTCATCGCAGCAGCTGTTGCAATCGTGCTCCTGGCCGGAACGGTCAAGAGCCTTGTTGTTGACCACCGCTGGGTCATGTACTCAATCTTCATCGGACTGACCCTTGGAGGCGTGCCGGTGGTCTGGCGGCTGATCAAACACCCCACCGCCGCCGACCTGGCCGAGCACGATGCAACAAGCGACACCCCGCACGGGATGCATGTCGCTTGGATCGGCGCTGCGATCGGCTTCGTCGTGATGGCGGCACTCGCACTTGCGCAATCCTCCGGCGCGACAGGCGAGGCAGAGCGTGACGGGTTTGTCTTCCTCTTTCTGGCGGGGATCGCCGGCGCCTCGGCCATGATCCTGCCGGGGGTCAGCGGCGGATACCTGCTGCTGGTGCTGGGTGTCTACGTGCCAATCCTTGCGGGCGTCGACACCTTTAAGGAAGCACTAAAGGCGAAAGACACAACCCTGCTCATGGATGTCGGCATAAGCGTTGTACTGCCCGTTGGCTTGGGCGTGGTGGTCGGCGTTGTCGTGGTAAGCAACCTGCTTCGCTGGCTGCTGCACCACTATGAGAAGGCAACCCTAGGCGTACTGCTGGGCCTGCTCGTCGGCGCAGTCGTCGGGCTCTGGCCGTTTCAGGCAAGTGTCGAGCCCGAAGCAGGTGACCTGATCAAGAGACAGGAAGTAGCGTATGGCACGATCGATGCCGAGGGTACCGACGCGACCGGCCCCGTCTGGTACTACGTCAGTTCAGGAGAGCCGGTCGAAGCAGAGGACCTGCCTACCGAATTTTTCTCGCCCGGTGGTGTGCAGATCGCGGGCTCACTCGGATTGATCTTGCTCGGACTGGGCGCGACACTCACGATCGACCGCGTGCAGGGCACAAAAGATTAAGCCGATCGTTTTATAATGTTTCGACTAACCTCGATGCTGGAGAGCACGATTGAAAAACATTCTTGTCACTGGTGGCGCAGGCTATATCGGATCACACTGTGTCAAACGACTGGTTGCTGACGGCTACAACGTGACCGTACTGGATAATTGTGACCGTGGTCACGCTGTCGCGGTGGATCGCGCCTCTCGGTGCAAGGCGACACTCCTGCGAACCGATCTGCGTGACACCAGCCGAATTGTTACGGCGCTACAGGACTATGACATCGAAGGCGTCATCCATTTTGCAGCACTAGCGTACGTCGGCGAATCAGTTGATGAACCGCTGCGCTACTACGACAACAACACCGCAGGCACCGTGAGCCTGCTGCAGGCCATGGATCAGGCAGGCGTCAATCGCATTGTCTTCAGCTCGACTTGCGCGACCTATGGTGAGCCGGCCACCATGCCCATCACCGAAGAAATGCCCCAGCAGCCGATCAACCCCTATGGCTGGTCCAAGCTCATGACCGAGCGGGCATTGATCGATTATGGAAATGCCCATGATGACTTTGCTTTCGCGGCATTACGCTACTTCAATGTCGCGGGCTCGGACCCTGAGGGCGTCATCGGTGAAGACCACACACCCGAGACACACCTCATCCCCGTCGTGCTCAATTGCGCTTTGGGTAAAGTCAAACAGATGTCCGTCTTTGGAACGGACTACGACACGCCTGACGGCACGTGCATCCGTGACTATATCCATGTGAACGACCTGGTCGACGCACACATCAC
>JBMZAP010000027.1:0-29016 GCA_049611445.1 Phycisphaeraceae bacterium
CTTGACTATAGTTGTTTTGTACTAGATTGCCCCCGGAAGCTCGCGTCGGCGCCTAACGGCTGCTGACGCGGGTTTTTTTGTATCCAGAGCCAACAGTTCCAGCGGTCATGGTCTCAATTCGTCGCGTCTTTCTGGCTTGCCCGGTTCCGATTTACTCCGGTGTGGTTGCTTGCTCTTCTTCGACCTCCGGCAATGGCGGCGGGCTATACGCCTCGAGCGGGCCGGTCGCCCGGGCCAAGGTCAAAATGGCGTAGAGGCTTGCCAGTCGGCGGTCGGAGTCAAGCTTCTTATTCGTGCTGGCACTGAGCGAGGGGGCCAGTCTCTGCAAACCGGCGACAGGGTTCTTTGCCATGTTCGTCCTATTGACCTTCTCCTCCAGCATCCCACTCACACGCACGAGGGCATACGCACGGAGTGCCGGCGTGCTTACCCATATCTGCTGATCGAGCGCGGGCCACATGCCCGTCTTGTCCTGCTGATCAATCAGCCAGGTAACCATCTGGCCATAGGTCGCCTCCTGCTCTTTGTTTCCGCTGATTGATGCCGGAGACAAACGCATCGCTTCGAAATAGGCGTAGGGCTCAATCTCGCCGCCTGTTACTGGCGTAAAGGCGCGGTACCGCTCGAACGTCAGGTTGTTTCTTAGCGCTCTTTCCTGTTGGGCCAATGGAGGGCGTTCTGCCAGGTGCGCGAACACGGGCTGGGCCTGCGTGCCAACCTTCGCGCGGGTTTCTTCGGTTAGTTGGCTGTAGCGCGCAGTCGCCTTCTCGCCCAAAAGGATAGAGAGGTCCGACAGTGCCGACGCAGCGTAGGCGTTACAGATCGGCGTCGCCTTGCTCTGGATTTCATCGGGGATCGTGACGGACTGGCCCTTGTATGTGTCGTTCAGCCTTGTAAAAGCCGAGTTGGTCTGCCAGACGATGGCCTCATCCCAGCCCTTGCGTGGGTCGTGCATGCGCGTGAGGGTCTGCAGGGTCTGCATCAACTGTTTTTGTGTCTGCATTGGCTTGGCCAGCGGCTTGTTCGTTACGCCACGCAGCAGACGGAAATCAAACGATTCAGGCAGCGCGTCGTGCTCGTGTGCGACACGCAGGGCGAATAATGCCAACGCTGTGGATTGAAGGTCCGCCATCGTGAACTGATACACGTTGTAAGGCCAGCCCGAGACGACCCGGCCCGAGACGGCCTCACCGTCGCCGTGGATTGTCCAGCGCTTCGTTGCCAGAGAGAACCACGGCCCGTTCCGCGAGATCATGCTGAACACCCATGCGATGTCTTCCTGCGCGGCCTTCAACTCCGTCTCTAACTTGCCGGGCTGCTCACCTTTTCTGGCGAGTTTGCCCTCGCGTTTGAGCTTGTCTGCGGCAGCCTGCACACGCTCAAACTCCACCACCACCGCCTTGAGTTGGTCCGGGTTGACGCAGACAGGCCCCCATAGGCCTTGGCCGTCTTTCGCGGTGCACTGCCCGGAGATCAAGCGGGCGGCGAGTTTCTGGACCGTGCCGTGGTAGTGGCCGCCGGGGTAGCGCGACAGTGCTGCAGTTGCCCACGCAAGGTCGTACGTGTCGTCCGGCAGGCCGTGCTGATTCAGGTGTGCGTCCAGTGCCGTCGCCATGTCCGCAAGTTCCGTCACCTCGTTGGGGTCTACCCCCGCCTCGAGCAGCGTATACAACGCCATCGCGTTTCGACCTGCCCAGTTCATCGTTTCGACATCCGGCCCGCCGGGCCCGCGCGTGATCTTGACCTTGTTCCGTGTCTTGACGATGTCGCCCTCGGGATCCTGCTGCAGTCGCTCGACTTTTCGCTCGCCGACCTGTTCCCGCCGAACCAGCACTCGACGGGTGACCTTCTTCATCACCGTGACCGAGCCTTCCTTGACCGGCACGATGACCTCCTGGGTCTCGTAATGATTCTTGTAGACCGGGATCGTGACGACCACCTTCTTGTAGCGCACGGTATATTCCTCGATCTGCCGATCGATGATCTTGGTCTGACGGATCAAGGGAAATATGGCCCGGTCGGTATTCTCTTCCTCGCGCATGACATTGATCAATGCATCAATGCCGCGCTTCAATGCAAGGCGATCATCCTCAGACGCGTTTGTCTGTTCTGCCTGCTCCTGGGCATGTGCAATCGTTGTCGCGAAAAAGAGAAGTATCGCGCATACCGAAAGGATCAAGCGATTCTGCTCGGCGGGTTCAATGCGATTCATGACAACCTCATGGACAAAGGTAAAGGACCGCATCACTGTGTTTGAAAACCAGCTTGGCGCTATTCCATTATGCCGAATGACCCCAGCATGCTCAAAACACATCGGATCAGCTGGGCTCGTCCAGCGGGCTTAGACCGATCTTGATGGCAAAGCGTGCCAGACCGACGCGGTCGTGGATGTCGAGCTTGCGCATGATCCGATTCGTATGGACTGCGACGGTGTTTTCGCTGATACCGAGTTGAGCAGCCATCTGTTTTCTCGACTGGCCCATGCCGACCCATCGGAGGACATCCACTTCGCGGGGGGTGAGTGTGCTGAGCTTGGTCTTGGACTCGTCAGGCGCTTCGCCGCTGTCGGATTCGAATCGGCCACGGACCTCATCGGAAAGGAACACGCCGCCGTCAACGACAGTCCGGATCGCGTTAATCAGCAGGTCCGGTTCATCAGATTTGCTCAACAGGCCAACGGCGCCGACACCCTGGGCCTGCTCGATGAACGCATCATTCCAGTAGGCTGAAAGGAAGACCAATGGCAGGTCGGGGTGGGTCGTTTGCAGTCGTTTGGCCGCTTCGAAGCAGGACATGCCCGGCATGTTGATATCCATGACGATCACGTCAAAGCCATTGGCTTCTGCCAGTGCCAGGCCTTCGTCGGCATCGCCCGCGGTATGGGGGACTTCCAGGTCGGGCTCATCTTCCAGTCGTCGTGCCAGCGAGTCACGGACAATGACGTGGTCGTCGACGAGCAGGACTTTTGTTTTGCCGGTGGTGGTTTCGGTATCGTTCATGTTGCGGATGCCTCCGTTTGAGGTTGTTGTGGCGTGGTGGGTTTGTTCGGTTCGATGAGTGGCAGGGTGATGGTGATCGTCGTGCCCTGGTTGGGCTTGGAGGCGATCGCGATCTCGCCGCCGTGGTCACTGACGATGCCATGAGCTTGGGACAGGCCCAGCCCGGTGCCCTTGAGCCTGGCCTTGGTCGTGAAGAACGGCTCGAGCGCGCGGGCGACCACCTCGGGCGGCATGCCCACGCCGGTATCGGCGATGGTAAGCAAGGCCGAGGTGTCTTTTTGTTTAAGTGTCAGGGTGATCCTGCCTTCGCCCGGGATCGCGTCCTTTGCGTTCATGACCAGGTTGAGCAGCGTCTGCTGGATCTCACTGGCGTTGGCTTTGATGCGTAGTGGACGATCGGGGCAATCGATACTCAGCGTGACCGACGGCGGCAGCACGGTCTCAAGCAGTCGCGTGTTGTCCTTGATCAATTGTGACAGATCGGTCCTGCGTTTGGCGGCACCCTGACCACGTGCGAAGGTGAGCAGGGACTGGGTGACCTGCATCGCTTGAGCGACGGCTTCTTCGACAGTTGCCAGCGCGGGCTGCGCAGGGTTGTCTTTGTCGAGCTTGCGCGAGGCCGACTGCGCCGAGAGGTTGATCGCCATGAGCGAGTTGCGGAAATCGTGAGCGATGCCGGTGGCGAAGGTACCGATGGCATCGAGTTTCTGCGATCGCGCGAGTTTTTCTTCCAGCTCTTTCTGAATGCGCTCCGACTCGACACGTTGCGTGACATCACGCGAGATGCCGGTGATATAAGGCTGGCCATCAAGGGCTTCGTCGTCTGCGCTTTCGGGTACGACCAGTCTGCCCACTGCTTCGAAGACGATGTAGCTGCCGTCTTTGCAGCGGTAGCGGTGTACATCATGGAACTCGGGTGACTCGGGCGAGAGTGCCGCGTGTTTGCCACGGACCCGTTCGATGTCTTCGGGGTGGAAGTATTCAAACGCATCGGTGCCCACCATCTCGTCCGGGGTGTAGCCCATCAGCTTGGTGATGCTGGGCGAGACATAGGTATAGATCGCATCGGCGGACACGCGCCAGAGCATGTCATAGGCATGGTCCGCGAGGGTTCGATAGCGGGCCTCGGAGTCGGCGATCATGGCCATGGCGTTGCGATAGGGCGTGACATCGACGCCCGTGCCAACGAAACCGAGCAGGACGCCGTTGTGCCTCATCGGCGTCGCCTGGGTCTGAAGCCAGAGCGTGCTGCCGTCAGGTCGAACAACGCGGTGTTCGATACTGACCGCTGCGCCGACTTTCACCGCGGTTGCCCAGTGATCGCTTACTTCGTCACGGTCATGGATGTGTGCGAACGCGTCGGCCCGGCGGTAGAGCGCATCGGTCTGCGACAGGCCGGTGATCCTGCACCACGTCGGGTTGACATAAAGGAATGTTCCCTTCGCATCGGTCTGAAAGATCGCGACCGGAGCGCCGTCTGCAAGTGTTCGGAAACGCTGCTCGGAGCGATGAGTTGCCTCGGCATCGGCGCGGATCCGTTCGAGTTCTTTTCGCTCGGTAATGTCGTGGTGCGTACCGGCGATCCGCTTGGGCCTGCCGTTGGCGTCGCGCTCGATCACCGTGCCCTGGCTGTGGTACCAGCCCCAGGTGCCGTCGGCGGCAAGCATGCGGTTCTCAACTTCGAAGAAATCACGCTTACCCTCGATCAGCTTGGCGATCTCGGCCTGATTCATCCGCACATCCTCGGTATGGATGCGTTGGGTCCACCAGGCAACCAAGGGCAGCACCTTGTCTCGGCGATAGCCGAATGCATCGGTCAGGACATAGTCCGTGTGAAACTCGTCGCTGCCGACTTCCCAGTGCCATCGCCCCATCCCCGAGCCGCGGATCGCCAGCGTCGCCCAGCGATGTTCGGCCCGTCGTTTCAGTTCTGTCGCTCCGCGCATCACTGCGAACGAGCCGATCAGGATTGTGCAGATTCCCAGCGCAATCATGATGAGCTGCAGATCGGTGATCGTGGGCATTGCAATCCCACTGAGTGTCGCAGCGAATGTTCCGATGAAGCTGGTCAGTAAGAGCGCGACCAGCCCCCCGGCCAGCTTGTAGCGCATCGCCAGAGCGGGCAGGGCAATGAAGCCCAGGTAATACACCCGCGGGTCGTATTCGCCCGGCAAGACCGCGAGTAGTCCAAGACCTATGCCGGTCCCCAGCAACAGCAGCCAAGGGGCCCACTGCGAGACGAGGACTTGGCTCCCCATCGCGGAGTTATACCGAATCTTCGATTCATCTCGATGCTTACAGATCGCCGGGGCGACGATCATCACCAGCAGCGGGGCGGTCACCAGGATGCCGATCGCGTCGCCGACCATCCAACTCACAATCGCGTCGAAGACAAACTCTGACCCAATGACATTGGATGTGACCAGAACCAGCACGCATGGGATCGCGGTGAAGGCCGCGCAGCTCATGATCGCCGCAAGCATCGCCCCGATCTGGATCGGACGTCTGGGCAACTCACCCGGAGGCATCGCGCGACGCAGCACGACCGCAGCACTGCTGTAGGTCAACCCCTTGATCAGGGCGTTCAATATGGACGGTGCAAAGTCATACCCCCACACGCCCATGCTGCCCAGCAGCGCTGTCGGCACGATCACCCACGCATAACGCAGGCCCAGTGCCCAGAGCAGCGCGACGCCTAGGCCTGCGGTCGGATACCAGCCACTGATCTTTTCAAACGCCAGGAATTCCTGCGAGATGACCTCGGTGCAAAGCCACACCAAGACAAACGACGTCGACACAAGCAACTGCTGCATCACCGTCGGCCGCGTCACCCACTGGGGAAGCGTCATCCGCTCGTCCGCCGCGTTGTACTCAAACTCTTGCAATGGCGATGCTTCAAGCTGAAGGGAGGGACCACTTAAGTATAAACTTCAAACTCAATTAGGCTAAGAAGTTTCGAACATAAGCCATACCAGTTACGTATCGTCCATGCGAAGCGTCTTCTATCCGGATACGCTTTCACGACAACCTCAGGAGAGCCCCATGCGCCAGCTATTTCTTCTCATGCTTCTTTCGTTGATGGGCGTTTCGCTGCAGCCCGCTTCTGCGGCGGTTCCCGAGCGACCCAATATCCTCTTCATCTTTGCCGACGACTTTGCCTACGACTGTGTGGGGGCTTTGGGTAACGAGCAGGTCAAGACGCCGACACTCGACAGCCTGGTGACGGGCGGTACGACCTTTATGCGTGCGTACAACATGGGCTCGTACTCGGGTGCCGTCTGCATCGCCAGCCGGATGATGCTCAACAGCGGCCGGTTCGTCTGGACCAGCGAGAAACTGCATGGCAAGGCAGAGCAGGAACGCGAGGCCGGACGTTGGTGGTCCGAGTACATGAAGCAGGCCGGCTACGAGACCTACATGACCGGCAAGTGGCACGTCAGAGCGTCATCCAAGAAATCATTCGACCACCAGGTCAACGAGCGGCCCGGCATGCCACGCGATACCAAAGAAGGCTACAACCGGCCCAAGGCTGACGGGTCTGACCCATGGGACCCGGCCGACCCGAAGTTCGGTGGGTTCTGGGCAGGCGGCAAGCACTGGTCTGAGGTGATCGCCGACGACACCGAGAACTTTCTTAAGCACGCGAATGGTATCGACAAGCCTTTCTTCATGTACATCGCGTTTAACGCGCCGCACGACCCGCGGCAGGCACCGCAGAAGTACATCGACATGTACCCGTCCAAGGACATCAAGATCCCGCAGCCCTTCGTCAAGAAGTACCCCTATGGCGATGCGATGCAGTGCCCGCCGAGTTTGCGCGATGAACGCCTTGCCCCGCACCCACGCTTTGACCACGCCATCCAAGTCAACCGCGCCGAGTACTACGCGATCATCACCCACCTCGATGATCAGCTGAAGCGCATCGTGGCAGCGCTCGATAAGTCGGGCAAGGCCGACAACACGATCGTCGTCTTCACCGCGGATCATGGTTTGTCCGTCGGGCACCATGGGCTGTTAGGCAAGCAGAACATGTACGACCACTCCGTCCGTGTCCCCTTTGTACTCAAGGGCCCGGGTATCGAGAAGGGCAAGCAGATCGATGCCGGGATCTACCTGCAGGACATCATGCCGACGACGCTCGAATGGGCGGGCATCGACAAGAAGCCTGAGCACGTGGATTTCAAATCATTGAACGGGCTGTTGAAAGATGCCTCCGCTGACCACTACCCCGCGATCTATGGCGGCTACCGCGAGGGTCAACGCGCCATCACGCTCGATGGCTACAAACTCATCCTCTATCCCAAGGTTCCTGTTGCTCGGCTGTTTAACCTCGATAAAGATCCGGAAGAAATCAACGACCTTGCAGGCGATGCCGCATCCAGGCCGATGATGAAGAAGCTCTTTGCGAAGTTGTTGGAGCTACAAAAAGACGTGCGCGATGAAATGGATCTGAAGGCGGTGTACCCGGAGTTAGCGGAGTAGCAGGATGTTCTGCCTTATACAGACAGCTTGTATACATGGAGTTCATAAGGCTCTGCGATGACAAGATAGAGGCCGCACTCGGAGAAAGATGCAAAAAACCAATCGCCCGACATGATTGGGAACTTAATGGTTTCTCGTTCGCTGCCCAAAGTTACGAAAACGTCGACATGTTTTTTGTAAGGATCGAAGTCATACGACAATGATTTGTCGCCAGTCTGTTTGATAGGCGGCGCTTCACTCAAACCGTATGTCTTATTTTTTTCGCAAAAATCATACGGATCATCGGATATGTAATTCGCAACACCAGTACCCAGGTCTATCTCGAAAACTTCGTCGTGATCACAAACGCACATCCGCCCATCGAAAGGAAGAGTCAGGGCGATGAAACGTTCCACATAGCAATTGATCTTGATTTGTTTCATCAAGTGATAGCGATCAGTTGGTACAAGATTTGAGATATGCCTTCACCGCCCCCTCCATCCCCATGCTCAGTGCATCCGCGACGAGCGCGTGACCAATCGACACCTCTAAGACATTCGGGATCGCACAAAACCCCGGCAGGTTGTCGAGGTTTAAATCGTGTCCTGCATTGACACCCAGGCCGACGGACTCGGCTGCTTCTGCCGTCGCGCGGAAGGCGGCAAGACTTTGCTCCAATGCTGATTTGCCTTGCTCGTAGGCGACTGCATAACTCTCGGTGTAGAGCTCAATCCGATCCGCACCCGTGTCCGCGGCGGCCTTGGCCATCTCGGGGTCGGGGTCGAGGAACAGACTCACCCGGCAGCCGAGGTCCTTGAGTTCGGCAACGATCGGCTTGAGTGTGTCGAGGTGCTTCACAACATCCCAGCCATGGTCGGACGTGTTCTGGGCCGGGTCGTCGGGGACGAGCGTGGCCTGTGTGGGCTTGACGCTTCGAAGGATCGGCATCAGGTGTCCGCCGCCAAAGTCCAGGGGGTTGCCCTCGATGTTGAACTCACGGTCGGCCCATTCGCTTGATGCCAGCAGTTCGCTGAGTTCATCGACATCGCCGGGTCGAATATGCCGTGCGTCCGGGCGCGGGTGTACGGTGATGCCGTGTGCCCCGGCCTGCAATGCGACGGTCGATAAGCCCACGACCGATGGGACGCCGACCGCGCGCTGATTGCGCAGCAACGCAATCTTGTTCACGTTAACGCTGAGCTTGGTCATCATTCCTGATCCGGGATCTCGCGGCCCGAGTCTGGCGTCGGTTGAGGCGTCGCAGGTGTCGGCGTCGCGCTACCAGGTGGCAGCAGGTCGATCACGCTGCCGTCGGGCAGCACAACTTCTTGAACGGTGTAGTTCCACGTCACGCCGCCATCAGAGCTTTCCGCCTCGACATGCAGCATCGCTGTGCCGTTGGGGCCGGTGAGTGGGACCGTTGCATCCATCGTGGCCTGGCTGTTGACCTGATTGAAATTGAATTCCCCGCCGGTCTGCATCATGTTGACCAGGTCCATGAACCCTTCGGGCGATTCGATCGGCGAACCAATGGCGTTCTGCACTTCAGCATTCTGCTCGGCCAGTGCAACGCTGTCCTTGTAGGGCGGCAAGTCAAGCATCGTGCTGACGCCAAACCAGATCAATGCACCGCCGCCGCCACAGCAGCAGAAGACCGGCAGCAGGATCAGTGTCGGCAGAAACCAGAGCCAGTTGCGGCCGAACCAGCTCTTTCTTGGGGCCTGCGGCTGGCCGTAGGCCGGTGCTGAGAGGTCGTTTGCGAAATCGCTCTGGTAGTCGTTCATGGTCTTGTCCTTACCTTTGGGTCGCCTTCAAGTGTACACCGGCTCAGGCGGGTTCATTCTGAAAAAGCTCCACCACTTCGCCCGAGGGTCCGATGAAAAACGCGACCTTCACCGGCAGGGGGCTTGGCGGGTCTGTTGCAGTGTTTTCCAGCGTGACGGCCTTGACCGGCACGGTGATCTCCATGCCTGCCGCCTCGACCGCGGCCATCACCTCTTCGATTTTGGTCGTCCGTAGTGCATAGTGCCAGTGCACGTTGCGCTCCGCGGCGGGCTCGACTTGCTTGTCGTCCTGCATGAGTTCGACGATCGAGCCGTCACCCGCATCCAGTTGAACAAACGATCTCTCGTCAGGCTTGAACGCCACGACGGTCTTCATGCCCAGCACCTCGGTGTAGAACTTCACCGAAGCGTCGAGGTCTTGCGTGCGGATGGCGACATGGTGCAGCCCGCCGCCGCCGAGGGTTGTGTTGTTGCCAGACATTGGATTCCTTTATTAAACAGAAACGGGACGCTTCGCGTCTCCCGCTACACAATGCTGATCAGCCTCTTGTCAGCTTGCGGTACTTAATCCGGTGGGGCTGATCGGCATCAATGCCCAGTCGTTTCTTGCGGTCGGCTTCGTAGGCCTGGTAGTTGCCTTCGTAGAAGCGCACGGACGAGTCGCCCTCGAATGCGAGGATGTGCGTCGCCATGCGATCCAGGAACCAACGGTCGTGGCTGATGATCACCGCGCAGCCCGCGAAGTTTTCCAGTGCTTCTTCCAGCGCGCGGATGGTTTTCACATCCAGGTCGTTGGTCGGTTCGTCCAGCAGCAGGACGTTGAAGTCCTCCTTGAGCATCCGGGCCAGGTGCACACGGTTGCGTTGTCCGCCAGAGAGCGTGCCGACCTTCTGCGACTGGTCGTTGCCGAGGAAGGAGAACTTGGCGACATAGCCGCGCGAGTGCATCTTTCGTTTGCCGAGGACGATCTCTTCCTTGCCGCCTGAGATGGCCTCCCAGACATCCAGCGAGTCGTCGAGGGTCTCACGGGACTGCTCGACGTATGCGAGTTTGACGGTGTCGCCGACGACCAGGTCACCCGCATCGGGCTGTTCCTGCCCGGTGATCATGCGGAAGAGGGTGGTCTTGCCCGCACCGTTGGGCCCGATGATCCCGACGATGCCGCCCGCGGGTAGCTCGAAGTTCATGTCTTCGAACAGCAGCTTGTCGCCGTAGGCCTTGGACACACCCTTCGCGTTGATGACGGTGTTGCCCAGGCGCGGGCCCGGGGGGATGTAGATATCGATCTCGGTTGACTGGTTGTTCTGCTGCTGCTCGTACAGGTCTTCGTAGCGTTGGATGCGCGCCTTGTTCTTTGCCTGTCGGCCGGCCGGGTTCTTACGGATCCATTCGAGTTCGTGCTGCAGGTGCTTACGCGTCTGCTCGTCCTGCTTCGCTTCGGTCGCGAGCCGCTTGTCTTTCTGCTCGAGCCAGGACGAGTAGTTGCCCTGCCAGGGGATGCCCTTGCCGCGGTCCAGTTCGAGGATCCAGCCCGCGACGTTGTCGAGGAAGTACCGGTCGTGCGTCACCGCGATGACGGTGCCGGGGTACTGGTCCAGGTGTCGCTCGAGCCAGCCGACCGAGTCCGCGTCCAGATGGTTTGTCGGTTCGTCCAGCAGCAACACGTCAGGCTGCTGCAGCAGGAGTCGACACAGGGCCACACGACGTTTTTCGCCACCACTGAGCGGGCCGATCTTCGCGTCTTCCGGCGGACAGCGCAGCGCATCCATCGCCTGTTCGAGCTTGCTGTCGATCTCCCACGCGCCCATGGCTTCGAGCTTGTCCTGGACCGTCGCCTGACGGGCAAGCAGCTTGTCCATCTCGTCGTCGGACATTTCTTCCGCGAACTTCTCGTTGATCTGATCGAACTCTTTCAAGAGGTCGTACACATCCTGAGCCGCCTCCATGACGGCTTCTTTCACCGTCTGCTCGGGATCGAGCTTGGGCTCCTGTTCGAGGAAGCCGACGGTGTGGCCGGGCTGGAGCACGGTTTTGCCCTCAAACTCGGTGTCGACCCCCGCGAGGATACGCAGGAGGGATGATTTGCCCGCGCCGTTGAGGCCGAGCACGCCGATCTTCGCGCCGTAGAAGTAGGAGAGGTTGATCCCCTTGAGGACCTGCTTGCGGTCGTACTCCTTGGTCACGTCGATCATCGTGTAGATGATTTTCTGGTCGTCTGGCATGGCGGGGATTTTAGACGATTCGCATCGGAACGACATATACAAGCGAATATGAACCCCATGCTCTATGAGCGCGGGCGGGCTTGCCGTATAGTTGAGTCATGACAAATCTGTTGATGCGACTGCTGCCGCTGTGCCTGGTGTGCTTGCTCGCGATTCCCGCGACTGCTGGGCGGGAGGTCAAGGACGGGCAGGTCTATATGCGGGGCTGGTGCTTCAGTCCCGAGCAGGCCGCCAAGCAACTGGAAGCCTTTCGTGCGACACACCGTGATCGTGCGTCGTGGGAGGCACGGGCCGAGCAGATCCGCAAGAACATCCGTGTGGGTGCCCGGCTCGATCCCATCCCGCAGGACCGCCCGCCCGTGCGCGTCATCCGTCACAGCAAGAAGCAGATGAAGGGGTATACCGTCGAGAATCTTGCGCTCGAAACGCTGGACGGTTTCTGGCTCTGTGGCAACCTCTACCTGCCGGACGGTTACGAAGACATGATCGAGGCGGGGCACAAGATCCCCGGCATCCTCTGCCCGCATGGCCACAAGCCCAACAAACGTTTCGACAAGCAGGTACAAGCCCGCAGTGGCGCGTTCGCCCGCCTCGGCTGCGCGGTCTTTGCCTACGACATGATCGGTCAAGGCGAAACGAAACAGGTGGAGCACCGAATCGAGCAGGCCCTGCGCATCCAAACCTGGAACAGTATCCGCGCGCTTGATTTTCTCTCGTCCTTGCCCGGCATTGATCAGGATCGCTTAGCCGTCACAGGCGGGTCCGGCGGAGGGACCCAATCCTTCGTTCTCGCAGCGATGGACGATCGCATCGACTTGTCCATGCCCGTCGTCATGGTTGCCGCCCGGTTCTATGGCGGCTGTGTCTGCGAGTCCGGCATGCCCGTTCACGTTCAAGGCGATTTCGCGACGAATAACGTCGAGATCGCCGCAGTGATTGCCCCCAAGCCACTGCTGCTTGTTTCCAACGGCGACGATTGGACAAAGCATACGCCCACCCTTGAGTTGCCCTATGTCAAAAAGATTTATGCGTATTACGGTGCCGAGGCGAAGGTCGAGAACGCACACTTCGAAAAAGAGAAGCACGACTATGGGATCAGCAAGCGTGAAGCTGCGTGCTGGTTCTTATGCCGACACTTCGACCTTTCCCGTGCTCCACTTCGTGACGGCAAGGGTGCCTACGACGAGTCGTGGTACGAGGAGCTGCCGTTTGATGCGTTGCGCGTTTTTAACGACGAACACTCGCGCCCAGGAGCAGAAACAATCGAGCCAGCAGATTTGGAAAAACAGCTCGATACGCTGGTTGCTCGGCAGGCGGGTCAATCAGCCTTTGCGAAATGATCATTCATGTTCGGCTCGCATGTGTTACGCGCCGTCAGGCAGATTGATCGATGTGCGGATACGAATCGCATCTTCACCGAAAGAACTATCATTGATTTCGATCGGCTGTTCTGCGATAAATCGACCTTGTTCGTCGTAATACCGCACGGCGGCATCATGCAGTTCGCCTACCGCTTGACTCTTTGGTGCACGTGACAGATTCAGGAACAAATGCCCGTCCTCTGTTTGCTTGCCTGATGAATCAAGCAGGGGGGTCAGGTCGATGCCGACCTCCAAAGGCGTGTCATCTTCCGGCCCGGCGAGCGGAACATTGCCCGGGCCCGATCGCCCGAAGATCGGCCAGCCGTTGAGTGCTTCCGGCGCGATGGTCTTCTCCGGCTTGTCCGCATCTGCGTCACCGGCCAGGCCAACCGTCATACGCAGGTTGGCACGGTCGTTACAAGTGAGCTTCAGCCTGAGTGTCATCCGTGGCGTATGCCGGGCGACTTCGACTCGGCCCAGGTAGTTGCCACGCTTCCAGGTCTTGTCGATCATCGCGCTGTACAGCAGGTAGATCTTTCCATCGCCGGACCACTTTTTACCCCACGAGTTAACAACGATGTAGGCCCCGCGTTCCCAGTCGGCGAGGGTGACCTTGCCGTCGCCATTGATGTCCTTGTCATTTGTGATCTGGCCGTCGCCATTGACGTCGTAGCCGACGTTGTCGTCGTAGCCGGCACAGGTGATCCCGTGGCCGTAGCCCGACGGTCCCCATTTGGTCCAGACGTCTTTGCCCGCTTCGTGCAGGCCTTCTGGGATCTTGACGGTGACCTTGCCGAGCTCACCCATGCGCCCGTCAAGGGCGAGTAGCCCACCGACGACACCTTCCTTGCCCGGCTGGTTGCGGTCATGCATCCAGCCGCGCGCTTCGTTGAGTTGTTCGACGGTCTGCGCGGGGGTGTAGCGGTAGCCGGTGACGCGGTAGTTCATCGCGTCGCGCCAGATGTCGTAGCCGTTGGGCCAGGCCCCGAGTTTCTTCTTCTCAACCGTGCCGTAGCTCTTGATGGTAGGGATACCCAGTCGTTTGGCGACCTCCCAGCCGTGGTAAGCCTCGGACCCCTTGTTCTGTGCACGGTTCATCATGTTCCATGAGAACGTTGCGGGGAACCGCCGCTCGTCCACGTCGGCATGGGTGCCATTGAGGACGTTCATCTCGTAGGTCAGCATCGACGCCACAGCGGTGTACTGGCCGCACACGCCGTAACGCTGCCGATAGATCGGCGGGAACTCGGGCCGCTGTGAATTGTCAACGCGCGAAGGCAGCCGACCTGGATCGACCTCGACTTCGCCGATATCCGGGCCATTCGCATCCGCCCAGGTGTCATATGACTTACCGGGTCCCGGTGGTCGCATGAAATAGGTGTACTCCGCCGCCCGTGCGGCATCCGGATTGGCGCTCCGGCTGGCGTCTTCGTTCGCCTGTGCCGAGCCCATCAACGCAGAACAACTCAGGCCCATCATGGTCATCAGGCTTATCGCTCTCATATTCATGGCATCCATTTTAGGCATGATCCTCAACAACACGCGGACGGCCCCGATCGCCGTTTATTACAAGCCAGGCTTCTTTCGGGCATGGCGTGAAGCTCTCTTTAGTCATGGCTCTTTATGTTTTGCGATCGTCTGTCTACAATACATATGGCCAATTTCTGGACAAGGGCATTCGCCCGACCTTCTGAAGGACGTAGAAGTATGAAAACTCTTGAAGCGAAAGCTTTCACGCTGATCGAATTACTCGTCGTGATCTCCATCATTGCGCTATTGATCGCAATCCTGCTGCCTGCACTGGGCCAGGCCCGCTATGCCGCACAGATGACCCAGTGCATTTCGCACCAGCACCAACTGGCTGTCGGGACGACGACACACGCGGCGGACAACAAGGGCGCCATCACACGCTTCGAAAACGCTGAAGATACCGATGGCTGGAACAATTCCGGCTGGTGGGCGTGGAGCAACATCGCCAAGACGTTGAACTGGATGGGCTACAACTTCCCGCACAACGATAAGCACCGTGGGTGGGGCACGTTTTAC
Source organism: Phycisphaeraceae bacterium (assembly GCA_049611445.1). Taxonomy (GTDB): domain Bacteria; phylum Planctomycetota; class Phycisphaerae; order Phycisphaerales; family Phycisphaeraceae; genus JAHQVV01. The sequence continues at coordinate 14,874 of JBMZAP010000027.1, forward strand.
AAGCTTGGCTACGTCACCGACCCCGAGGCTTACTACTGCCCCGCTGACGAATTCCGTCTCTCCGGCCGAAACGATGACGGTTTCTTCGACCACGGCAACAACTACATCGGTTCATCGTTCATGTTCAACCCGATGCACAAGTACAACATGGAAGACAAATCCAGCTATCGCTGGAACGTCGGCGGCCGAGGTGGTAAGCCTCAGAAGAAACAGCCGATGCCCGAAAAGCTCTACCACCCCTCGACCGCGATTCTCGGCGGCGACATTCTCCAGGGCTTTGAGAAAATCGATGGCTTTAACACCGGCCCCGGTTCCACCCACCGGCCCTACTGGAACATCACCAAGTTCGACGGCTCCGCAGAACGCTCGCCCGGCAGTAAGTATGTACAGGTGCGCCACGAGGAAGGCAGAGATCCCTTCGTCGGCAACGCCGAGCAATGGCAAGAACACGATATCCAGGTGCAACTGCTAATGGATATCGACCCTAGTGAGATCGCCGGGTATTGATCGCTCCCGGCCCGGTGTAAATCGTTCGTATTCTGCAGAGATCTCTGCACGTATACGGCTACACCATCCAACTACTCTTAAAACTCACTCGCTCGCCTGCAGCTTCTCCACAATTGACTTGTCTTCCAGCGTCGTCACGTCCTGTGTGATCTCGTTGCCTGCGGCGATGTCCCGCAGCAGACGACGCATGATCTTGCCGGAGCGGGTCTTGGGCAGGGCATCGGTGAAGCGGATGATGTCGGGCTTGCAGATCGCGCCCATCTCTTTCGCGCAGAAGGCGGTGAGTTGTTTCTTCAGTGCGACGGCTTCTTCGCCGGTCGGGACGTCGCCCTTGGTGATGCAGAACGCGGCGATGCCGTTGCCCTTCACCTCGTGCGGGTAACCCACCACCGCGGCTTCAGCGACGGAGCCCTCGGCAACGAGGGTGGACTCGACTTCCATCGTGCCGATGTTGTGGCCGGCGACAACGATGACGTCGTCGATCCGTCCCATGATCCAGAAGTTGCCGTTGGCGTCGACGCGTGCGCCGTCGGCGGGGACGTAGTAGCCCTTCTCGATCGGGAACTTGGACCAGTAGGTGTCAACGTAGCGGTCGCGGTCGCCATAGATCCCGCGCAGCATGCCGGGCCAGGGCTTGCGAACGACGAGGATGCCGCCTTCATTCGTGCCGACTTCTTCACCATCGGAGTTCACGACGGCCGCATCGACGCCGATCATTGGCTTGCAGCACGAGCCCGGGGTGGTGGTGGTCACGCCGGGCAGGGGGGTCAGCATGTGTCCGCCGGTCTCGGTCTGCCACCAGGTATCGACGATGGGGCAGTTGTTGGAACCGATCTTCTCGCGGTACCACATCCAGGCTTCGGGATTGATGGGTTCGCCGACGGTGCCAAGGACCTTGAGCGACGAGAGGTCGTGCTTCTCGACGTGCTCATCGCCCCATTTCATGAACGCGCGGATGGCGGTGGGTGCGGTGTAGAACTTGGTGACTTTGTGACGCTGCACCATGTCCCAGAATCGGTCAGGCGCGGGGAAGTTGGGTGCGCCTTCGTACATGATGGTGGGGACACGGTTGGGCAGGATGCCGTAGAGGATGTAGGTGTGCCCGGTGATCCAGCCGATGTCGGCGGTACACCAGTAGACTTCGGACGGGTCACCCGCCTTGAGGTCGAAGGTCAGCCGCGCGGTCATCGCCGCCCAGACCATGTACCCGCCGGTGGTGTGCATGATGCCCTTGGGCTTGCCGGTGGACCCGGAGGTGTACAGGATGAAGGCGAGATCTTCGGCGTCCAGTTCTTCACAAGGGCACTCGTCTGTTGCGCCGCCCATCGCGTCGGCCCACCAGATATCCCGGCCCTCGGTCCATGCAATATCGTTGCTGCAGCGCTGGTAGACGATGACGGTTTCGACCAGGTCGGTCTGCTTGCACGCTTCATCGACGTTGTCTTTCAGGGGAACAACCGAGCCGCGTCGGTACGAGCCGTCGCAGGTGACGATGATCCTGGAGTTACCATCCTCGACACGGTCCTTGATGGCCTGCGAGGAGAAGCCGCCGAAGATGACGGAGTGGACCGCGCCGATGCGGGCACAGGCGAGCACGGCGATCGCGAGTTCGGGAACCATGCCCATGTAGATCGTGACGACGTCACCCTGTTTGACGCCGTTTGCTTTGAGGACGTTGGCGAACTTCGCGGTTTCACGCAGCAGGTCGTTGTAGGTGAGTTTCACGACGACGGGTTCGCCGTCGCTGTCCATGGCCTCGGCTTCCCAGATGATCGCGGTCTCGTCGCCGTGGCCTTCGGAGACCTGTCGGTCAACGCAGTTGTAGCAGAGGTTGGCCTTGCCGCCGACGAACCACTTTGCGTCCGGGGCGTTCCACTCCAGGACCTTGTCCCAGGGCTTGAACCAGTATTGGTTAGACGCTTCCTCGGCCCAGAATCCCTCGGGGTCTTCGACGGAGCGCTTGTGCAGCGCTTCATAGGCCTCCATTGAACCGAGGTGTGCTTGCGCGGCAAACTCGGCGGGCGGCGGGAAGTGGCGGTCTTCGGACAGGGTCGATTCAATGCTGGTCGCTTCGGACATGATTCAGGCCTCTTATTCCATGGTTTAAGCGGAACGAACAGTATAGCGGTGAGCAGCTTTTTGATGGGTATACGCGAATGTGCAATGAGCGTGGGCTTGGCGTGTGTGATTCAAGTAGAATCCCCCTCGAAAAGGAGTTCACGATGACCGACAGCAAGCCCTTCTACGCACGCGCACTGCTCAAAATCTCTGGTGAGGCGTTCTGCGCCTCAGGCAGCCTTGGGATCGATCCGAACGAGCTGAACCTGATTGCCAAAGAGATCTATGACGCGGCACAGCAGGGCACTCAACTCGCCGTCGTCGTTGGCGGAGGCAACATCATCCGCGGCGCGGCACTTGCCAAGGCCAGCGATTTTGATCAGGCGTCTGCGGATTACATGGGGATGTTGGGCACCGCGATCAATGGGCTGGCACTGAAAGAGGCGCTCGAAGCACTTGGCCAGCCGGCCCGTGTGATGAGCGCGCTGGCGATCTCCTCCGTTGCCGAGCCTTATATCCGTGGAAGGGCGCTGCGGCACCTTGAAAAGGGGCGCGTCGTGATCTTCGTTGGCGGAACGGGCAACCCCTTCTTCACGACCGACAGCGCCGCGGCGTTGCGTGCCAGTGAGATCGGTGCCGACGTCGTGCTCAAGGCGACCAAGGTGGACGGCGTCTATGACAAGGACCCGAACATGTACGACGACGCGAAGCGCTTCGAGACGCTGAGTTTTGCCGCGGCGATCGCCAAGCAGCTCAAGGTGATGGACCTGACCGCGTTCGCGATGTGCCAGGAGCGCGGCATTCCGATCGTCGTCTTCAACATGAAGACCCCCGGCCACATCGCCGAGGTTGTGGCCGGCACCCAGCACGGCACGCGCGTGGGCTATCGGGAATAGAGATCTTGATCTTATGCCTTGACCGACGCCCACTTCGCGCAGGTCTCGATCAGCTTCGCCTTGTCGATTGGCTTGGTGAGGTAGTCATCACAGCCAGCATCCAGACATTTCTTTTTATCGCCTTCCATCGCGTGTGCAGTCAGGGCAATGATGGGAAGCGTGTGTCCGTTATTTCGTAGACGGCGTGTCGCACCATAGCCGTCCAGTTCGGGCATCTGCATGTCCATCAGGACGACATGAGGGATGGCATGGGACTCTAAGTTTTCGATCGTCTCTGCCGCGATGCGGCCGTTGTCACAGACCGTGACATGGGCACCAGCCTTTTCCAGATGGAAGCGAATGAGGCGTTGATTGTCCGGCCCGTCTTCAGCCAACAGGATCCTGCAACCCTCAAGCTTTGTTTCAGCCGCCGGCGATTGATTGGTTGGACTGGAGTTTGAATTTCGCGTGTCCTCTGACTCGATTTGTTTCGGGTCGATCAAAGGCACGCCATCGAGTGGGTCTGTCTGAATGATGAGGGTAAAGGTGCTGCCTTTGTCCGGTGTTGATTCAATCGTGATGCCCCCGCCAAGCATTTCTGCAAGGGAGTTTGAGATGCGCAGTCCCAGACCGCTTCCGCCATACTTGCGTGCCATGCTGGTGTCGGCCTGTGCGAAGGCATCAAACTTTGCAATTTTCTGGACCTGCTCAGGCGTCATCCCGATGCCTGTATCGATGACACGGAAACGTAGTTCTGCGTTTTCTTCATCGTATCTCGTACTGATCGTGACCGAGCCGATTTCTGTGAACTTGATGGCATTGCCTGTGAGATTCAGCAGGATCTGCCGCAGACGCGTGGGGTCAGAAGTGATGTGTGCAGGGATCGGGGTCTCATGACAGATCTGAATCTTGACGCCCTTGCTCTTGGCCCGCGGCATGACAAGCGAAGCGACTTCTTTAACGATCTGTATCGGGTTGGTCTTGATGCACTCGACAGCCATCTGCCCCGCTTCAATCTTGGAGACGTCCAGCACATCGTTGATCACCGTGAGCAGGTGGCTGGCGTTTGACTGAATCGTCCGCACGGCCTCGGCCGTCTCCTCGGATTCCGACGCGAACTCCTCAGTGAGCAGGTCGGTGTATCCGAGAATCGCGGTCATGGGTGTGCGAATCTCGTGGCTCATGTTGGCAAGAAAGTCGCTCTTCGCGACCGAGGCTTCCTCGGCTTGAACCCGGAGTCTTTCCGCCTCCTCGACTTGGTCGCGCAGCTCATCCGCAATTGCCGCTTCGTTCTCGAGCGTGGCGGTGAGTTTGTCCAGCACATGGTTGTACTGCACCGCGATCGTCTCGGTCTCGCTGCCTGGCTCGATAACCACGCGCTGGCTGAGGTCCTGATCGACTCTGTGGGTTTCCATGACCTGAAGCAGTTGATCCAGTTCGTTGGACTCGCCATGCTCTGCGATATTCAGGCCGACACGTTCCTGCTCTTCGGTTACACGCAAAGGCAAAGTCAGACCGATCAGACGCATCAGTCCGTAGCTCACAGTGAAGGCAAACAATGCGACGAACAATACACTTCCGCCTTGCACCCCTAGCCAATTCAATCGGCTTAGCCCTTCCGGAATCGCATCAGCCTCTGAAAAGACCGCCACGGCGATGACACCCCAGATTCCGGCAAACAGGTGGATGGGGATCGCATCGACCGCGTCATCGATTTTCATCCGTTGCAGCACCGAAGACCCGTAGAGGTAGACAGCACCACCGATCGCTCCCGCAAAAGCGGCGGAGGGAACGACCATCAGGTGTGCCCCGGCAGTGACTGCGACAAGCCCCGAGAGCATCCCGCCGATCATCATGCTGGGCTGCAGGTGGCGTTTGAAGATCGATGCGGTGACGACGATCACGACTGTGCCGCCCGCGATACCGCCTGCGAAGGTGTTGACAAGAATGCGCGGCACACTTTCGATTGATCCACCACTGACGCAATTGAAGCCGATCCACCCGAACCAGAGCAGCGTCGTTCCCAAGGTCGCCAGTGGCAGGCTGTGGGGCCGAAAGTTCACTGCGTCTTTTCCAAAGCGACCGAGCCTCGGCCCAATGAGCAGCACACCTGCTAAAGCAGCGGCTCCTCCGACCACGTGCACCGCTGAGCATCCTGCCAAATCGATCATGCCCAGCCCGTTGAGCAAGCCCGGTGTGGTGCTGTCTCCACCCCAGACCCAGTGTGCGGCGATTGGATAGACCGCTGCAGCGACGATGATGGACAACCAGATATATGCCGAAATTCGCATGCGCTCGGCGACCGCGCCTGAGACGATCGTTACCGCGGCACCGCAGAACATCATCTGCACCAGGAAGTAGATGATCCGCGAAGGATCTTCGCTTTCGAAGAGCCAGCCGGGTTGACCAATCCAGCCCGCGATGCTTGGCCCGAATGCGAGCCCGAATCCGATCGTCCAGAACACCGTGCTGGAGATCAGAAGGTCCAGCATGTTTTTAACGGCGACATTGGTGCTGTTCTTGGTTCGGACGAGCCCTGCCTCCAGGCAGAGGAAGCCCGTCTGCATGATAAAGACCAGCGCAACACACAGTGTCATCCAGACGATGACAATGGACTCACTGGTTGGAGTGCTCATCCAAAACCCGATCTCCACCCCAATCAACAAACTCAGGCACAACATCAAGCTTGCTTGATCCCCGCACTTATGATCGTCGGTTCGTATTTGCCTCTTAATGCTAGTTCGAGGTCTGTTTATAGTGGTCCAATAATGCCTGCCTTCTCGTCCGCATGTGACAGGGCATCAATGCCGCATCCGTTGGCCCTATGTTCGATCCTTGTTGTGTTGAAAGCCGGGATAGGCCGAGCGTAGTATCATGGCTGGCCCGGAAACGAAAGCGAGACAGACCCATGGACCTGAACAGTATTGAAAAAGAAGCATCGGCCTCAATGCACAAGGCCGTCGATTACCTCAAGAGCGAGCTCAAGGGTGTTCGCACCGGCCGTGCGACGCCGGCACTGATCGAGTTCGTCAAGGTCGAAGCGTATGGCACCGAGAGCGAATTGCGGTCTCTGGGTATGGTGCAGGCACCCGAGCCGACGCAGCTACTGGTCAAGCCGTTCGACCCCGGCACGGTGCAGGACATTATCAAGGGCATCGAGAAGGCCGGCCTGGGTTTGAACCCGCAGGCCGACGGCAAGCAGGTCCGCATCTCGATCCCGCCGTTGTCCGGCGACCGACGCAAGGAACTGATCGCGTCGTGCAAGGCGATGGGCGAGCAGGCAAAAATCACGATCCGTAATGCCCGGCGTGATGCAAACAAGCACATCGATCAACTCAAGAACGACAAGTCACTGGGCTTGAGCGAAGACGACATCAAAGGTGGCAAGGACGACGTGCAGGAGATCACAAAGAAGCATGAGTCCGAAGTCGATGCACTGGTGAACGACAAGGCCAAGCAGATCGAAGAAGTCTAAAAAAGGTTTTGAGCTTCTTTTCTTTTTTGCTCGCGCCTCCGCGGCGGGCGGGCAAGGCTTTGCCCCGACACCCCCAAGACATCACGTTTATACGAGTTTTTAATCTATGAAGGCTTTTTGCCTTCTCTGGCGAACTTGGTGCCTTGGCGGTTCAATCCGCCCTGGAAACAAGGCTATGATTCTGGGATGCAGAAGATTGACAGTCAGCTCGAACAAGACCTGAAGATCGCCGCGGTCATCGCTGGCGAGCATCGTTTGTCTATCCATGATGCGATGCGGCTTTACAACGAGGCTTCACTGCATGCGCTTGGCCGATGGTCCAGCGCGGTGGCCGACCGCATTCATGGGAAAGCCGAAGACGGTGCGACACGCACCTACATCATCGACCGCAATATCAACTACACCAACGTCTGCTCGGCGTCGTGCACCTTCTGTGCTTTCTTCCGAAAGGAAGGCGACGACGACGCGTACGTGCTGACCAGACAGCAGCTCCACGAAAAGGTGCGTGAGCTCTCGGATATTGGCGGCACACAAGTCCTGCTGCAGGGCGGCATGCACCCGAACCTCGGGGTCGATTTCTACATCGATCTGCTCAAGGGGTTGAAAGCCGAGTTCCCGCACATCCATATTCATGGGTTCAGTCCGCCGGAGTTTGTTGAGTTCGTTGCGGTGTATGAGATGGAGGGATTCCCGAAGACGGATCCGAAGAAATCCCACGAACTGCCTCGCGAAGTCTGGTTGGCCAAGCTGGAGGCAATCATGCGGATGCTGATGGAGGCGGGGCTTGATTCGCTTCCAGGTGGTGGGGGTGAGATTTTCGCGGAGCACGTCCGTCGGCGTATCGGTATCGGCAAGGCGACGGCAGACCAGTGGCTCGACGTCATGGCCACGGCTCACAAGCTGGGTATGAAGACCTCCGGCACGATGATGTTCGGCCACATCGAGGGCGTCGCAGACCGCTTCGACCACATGAACCGCATCCGTCAGCGGCAGGATGAAGCGATCGCAAATAACTGGCCCGGGCGTTACATGGCTTTCATTGCTTGGCCGTTCCAACGTGAGAACACCCCGTTGGGCCACCTGCCGGATTATGACCGGGCGAGCGGCGAGCCTTTCCCCGGTGACGAACTCGCTAACGCCGTGCTCGAAGGCGGGGTCGATCCGCTGGATAAGAAGGCGTGTGGTGATCGGGTTCCCCGTGCGGGCAAGGTAGTCCGTCTCGCCGGCGCGACCGAGTATCTGCGGATGCAGGCTATCGCGCGGCTCTTCATGGACAACATCCACTCCATCGGTTCGAGCTGGGTCACCATGGGCCCGCACATCGGCGAGCTCGCGTTGTTCTACGGTGCCAACGACATGGGCTCGGTCATGATGGAAGAGAATGTCGTCTCCGCCGCAGGAACAACCTACTGCCTCAACGAAGCGGTCCTCTGCCGCCTGATCCGCGACGCGGGCTTTATCCCCGCCCAGCGCGACAACGCGTATCAACTCGTGAAGAGACACGACGGCGAGAATGCGCCTGACCGTGAGGTCAAAGACTGGTCCACTCAGCGCGCCAACAAGCTGCACATCGAAGGCGCACAAGAAGACTCCAGGACAATCGAGTTGACGATCCGTTCAAACGACTCGGATTGAGTTGATCACTTTGCCAGCCTGAGCTTGCGCTTTTTACGCTGCTCGGCCATGTCCACCAGGATCCGCTGCGTGATGGTGCAGTGACGGACCGTGTGATTCAACAGCGAGATCAGTTCAAGCGTTTCGTCGCTGGAGAGAATCTTGCCATTGCTCGCTTCGCGGATGGAGACAAGTGTGTCGCTGGAGGTTTTCAGCGCGTTGCAGCTCGCGTCAAGGGCGTCTTCCGCATCGACCCTGCCGTCCATGTTGACGTCGAGTTCCAAGTTCATGTGTGTGACATGCCAATCGGTCCCTGCCGTGAAAGCAGTGAGTAGTGCCTTCTGCGCCCGGGCATCGGGCAGCAGGCGGACCAGCAGGCGAACCGAGTCGAAGTCCGGCTGGGACTGCCCCGCGATCCAACGGTACACCGTCGATTGGCTGACCCCCGTCAGCTCACTGATCTCTTTGGCGGAGGTGAATTGCTTGTCGATGATTCGTTTGAAAGTCTTGGCCAGCATGGGAACTCCGGAAATATGGACAGGATTTCACACGATCCCGCCTTGTGATACGCATAAAGCGTACAAACTTTCAGTTCCCAAGCGAAGGAAACTTTGGTAATCCATTCCCAAATTTTAGATTCAGGCATCTTCTGAGCCTACCCCGGCACCGCTGGAGAGGGCCAGATCGTGTGAATCTGACCGGTTTTTCGTCTGGAAGATGGGTTTTTTGTGGACTCTGCTCTTTTCTGAATGTTTCTGATCACCGACGCGATGAAATCTGCGGTCACCGGCCGCTAAACTGTCGGTCTATGACCTCATCAAGCAAACCCTGGGAACACGCCAAGGCCACGGGCAGCGAGACCGACCCGCTGGCCGCGCGGTTCGTCGCCTCACTGGACTACGACAAACGTCTCTACAAGCACGACATCGGAGGGTCCAAGGCCCACGCCGCGATGCTTTTGAAAGTCGGCCTGATCACCGAAGAAGACCTGACCGCGATCAATGCCGGCCTCGACGAAATCGAGAAAGAAATCGACGAGCAGGGCGATGCCTGGCCCGGCTGGAAGGTCGAGCTTGAGGACGTGCATATGTGCGTCGAGGCGGCGCTGATCGAGAAAGCCGGCGACGCCGGGCGGAAGCTGCACACCGGGCGGTCGCGGAACGACCAGGTGGCGCTGGACCTCAAGCTCTGGGCCGGTGAAGCGCGAGATATCGTGACAGACAAGCTGCTCGGCCTGATCAAAGCACTTGTTCAATTGGCCGAGAGTGATGGCAAGATTGTCATGCCCTCCTATACCCACCTGCAGCGTGCTCAGCCCATTGTTGTCGGCGGGGAACTGATGGCATGGGCCGAAGCGTTCAGTCACTGTGGGATGACGTATGTCTCATTGCTTGAAACGGATCGCCCAAGCCCGCTGGGCAGTGGTGCGATCGCGGGTTCAAGCCTGCCGCTCGATCGTGAACACACCGCTTCTGCATTGCCGTTTGTTTTGTACCCCTCGAACAACGCGATTCAGGCAACAGCGTCGCGCGATATGGCATTGCACCTGACCTATGCCCTGACGATGACTTCGATGTGGCTCTCGCGCTGGGCGGAGCAGTGGATCATCTATGCGACGACCGAGTTCAAGTTCATCACGCTGGCGAACACCTATACGACCGGCTCGTCGATGATGCCACAGAAGCAGAACCCGGACATGCTCGAGCTGATCCGCGGCAAGACCGGGCAGGTCTACGGCTCGCTCGTTGCACTGTTGACCATGTGCAAAGGCATCACCGTCGGTTATAACCGCGACCTGCAGGAAGACAAGCGCCACCTCTTTGCCGCCTACGACGCGGTGTGCGACTGCCTTGATATGGCCGCGGGGATTGTGCGGACGACGACGTTCAATGAAGAGAACATCAAGCAGGGTCTGGACAAGGGCTACCTCGACGCGACGAGCCTGGCCGAGTACCTCGTGACCAAGAGCGTGCCGTTCCGTACGTCGCACCAGATTGTCGGTCGGCTCGTCGGGCTGTGCGAAGAGCGGGGCGTCGGCATGCTTAAAAAACTCGCCGTTGCTGATTTCAACGCGGTGTGCAATGAGTACGACGCAGGCGATGCGGTCAGCGAAGACGTCTACGATTGGTTAGGCCCTGAAAACGTGGTCAAGCGCTATCAGTCGTCAGGCAACGCAGGCGTCAGTGGTTTTGAAGCGCAGTTGAACGCCTGGAAAGAACGGCTCTCGGAGTAAGCCAACGTGCTCGTCTTAAACGTCATTCAGGGTCCGGACAAGGGCATGCGGATTACGCTGCCGGACAATGAGCCGCAGCTCATCGGCCGGTCGTCCGAGGCGATCGTCCTGTCAGACCAGACGATCTCAAGGCGACATGCCGAGCTCACGCCCGAGGGCGACGGCACGTGGTATATCCGTGACCTGCAGTCCTCTAACGGCACATTCGTCAATGGCGTGCGTGTCACCGAGCGACGCAAGCTCAAACTCGGGGACCAGGTCCGCACGGGCAATACGCTGGTTATCTACGGCGAGAACGTACCCAACCCATTGGCTAACCGGCTCAAGCTCGCGCCCTCAAGCGAGATTGATGTTTCCGTCGAGCACACCGTCGACGCGAACGAAGAATCGATGATCATGTCCTCGCCCGAGCCCTCGCAGGCCGCCGAGTTCCAGCTGCAGATCATCTATCAGCTCGTTGCGCTCATCGGCTCGGTGACAGACAAACAGACGATGCTCGAGAAGATGATGGACGTCGTCTTCGAGTACTTCGCGGCAGACCGTGGATTTGTTTTGATCTGCGAGAGCGTCGCGGACGACCCAGAGCCCACGGTGATGCGTTTCCGTGAAGACAAGGACAAGCTTCCGGATCCGAACCGCAAGGCAACGATCAGCCGAACAATTGTGCAGTACGTACTTCAGCGTGGCGTGGCGGTTCTCTCGTCCAACGCGATGAACGACACGCGTTTCACCTCTGGCGACTCGATCCAGGCCTACGGCATCCGCTCAGCCATGTGCGTGCCGATCAAGCACAAGGACCAGCTCTTTGGTGTCATTCAGGTCGATTCGCAGATCGCCAACTACACCTTCACCGAGGACCAGCTCTCCCTGCTCGCAGCGATCGGCGTGCAGACCGGCCTGGCGATGGACAATGCGCGCCTGCTCGAGAAGCGGATGCAGGAAGAGCGACTCGCCGCGGTCGGCAGCGCGGTTGCCTCACTGTCCCACTCCATTAAGAACATCCTGCAGGGCATGCGTGGGGGATCGGATGTCGTCGAACTTGGCCTGCGCAAGAACTCGATGGATGTCACCGTCAAAGGCTGGGACATCGTCCGACGCAACCAGGAAAAGATCTACCAGCTGACCCTGAACATGCTGCAGTTCTCGAAGCAGCGTCAGCCCGAGCTGTCCATGGAGCACCTGCTGCCGATGTTCAAGGACTTGGCAGCCTTGGTGCAGAGCCAGTTCGATGCCAAGGGTGTCGCGTTAATCACGGACGTCGAGCCGGACCTGCCACCGGTGCCGATCGAGCTCTCGGGCATCCACCAGGCGGTATTGAACCTCTTGCAGAACGCGCTGGATGCATGCGAGCCGGACACGGGTGTCGTCACGCTGGCCTGCCGCTTTGATGAGTTGGAGCAGAGTATCAAGATCATCGTGACGGACAACGGCTCAGGCATGAGCCGGGCAACCCAACGTGAACTGTTCCAACCCTTCCGCTCGACCAAGGGATATGGCGGCACAGGCCTTGGCCTGGTTGTGACGCGTAAGATTGTTCAAGAGCACGGCGGAGAAATCAACGTCCAATCCAAGCTGAAAAAGGGTACTACGTTCACGGTCTCGCTGCCCACCGAGTACGACCGCGAGCCCGCTGCGACGCACAGCCCTTACTGATTTGCCTTTCGACTCTCGTTTCTTGTCAGATTGTGATGGAAAAGGGCGTTTTGCCTGAATAGCTGCGCGGCTGGACCGTGATGAGAAAAATCTTCTGTATTTTTCGTAATAAAACGCCTCAAACGGGGAATCTATAGAGGGTACCCGCTATTCGGAACATGACGCTTATGACACCTGCTACCTATTCATACAGACAAGGCCGAGCGATCCGAAAGCGATGCTGGCGATACTGCTCGGCTGCTGGCCTTCTTGTTGCAGCGATTGTGTATCTCGTTGCTAACGCAGAAATCGATATCGCGCATGGCGAACCCGCTCAGGGCAAGCAGGGAGGCGCGGCCGGTGAAGAGCGTATCTCTTTTGCGACACAGATCCTGCCGATCCTGTCGGATAACTGTTTTGCCTGCCACGGCGTTGATAAGGAGACGCGAGCAGCGGACCTTCGGCTCGACCGTCGTGAGAGTGCTGTCGATAAAGCGGCGGTGATCGAGCCGGGTCACAGCGCCAAGAGCATCCTTATCGAGCGGATCACGACCAAGGTTAAGGCTGATCAGATGCCGCCGGCCAAGTTCAATAAGACACTTGAGCCCGAAGAGATCGAACTGATCAAGAAATGGATCGACCAGGGTGCGGAGTACCAGCCACACTGGGCGTTTGTAAAGCCCAAGCAGGCCCCGCTACCCAGCGTGAAGCAGGTGGATTGGCCGGTGAATGAAATTGACCGGTTCGTTTTGGCAAGGCTGGAACGCGAGGGTTTGTCCCCATCCAAAGCCGCAGACAAACACGCACTGATCCGACGGGTGACACTTGAGCTGACAGGCCTGCCCCCGACACACCAAGAGGTGGATGCGTTTCTCAAAGATACGTCGCCGAACGCATATGAGAAGGTCGTAGATCGGTTGCTCGCTTCGCCGCGTTATGGCGAGCACATGACGCGCTACTGGCTCGATGCGGTGCGATACGGCGATACCCATGGCCTGCACCTGGACAATTATCGCGAGATGTACCCCTACCGTGACTGGGTCATTAGCGCGTTTAACCAGAACATGCCTTTCGATCGGTTCACGATCGAGCAGATTGCCGGCGATTTACTGGACAAGCCCTCGCTCCAGCAGCAGGTCGCCAGTGGTTACAACCGGTGTCATGTCACCACCAACGAAGGCGGGTCGATCAAGGAGGAGGTCTATGTCCGCAACGTGATCGACCGCGTTGAAACGACAGGCACGGTTTGGCTTGGCATGACGACCGGCTGTGCTGTCTGTCACGACCACAAGTACGACCCGATCTCGCAAAAAGAGTTTTACCAACTCTTTGCCTTCTTCAACAGCTTCGACGGCAACGCGATGGATGGCAATAACGCCCGGCATGGCCCGGTCGTCCGCGTGCCGAGCGGCGAGCTCAATCAACAGGTCTCAGATCTCGATGGCCAGCTCAAGTCATTGGAGACATCGATCGCTGTTGCGAAGCAGCAGGCTGAACCTGCCTTTGTTGCATGGATGGAGAAAGAGCACGCGCGCTTGAATCAGGGCAGCACAACTGCCGAAGTGCCAAGCAAGGGGCTCATCATGCACTTGCCCTTGGATGAGAACAAGGGCAACCGCATTGGTGATCAAATTCAGTCGAAACGCCAAGGCACACTGCATGGCAAGGCGAAGTGGACGGCCGGACACGAAGGTAACGCGATTAAGATCGCCGGCAACGACAAGATCGAATTTACGAAGGATGACGCCA
>JBMZAP010000028.1:0-28726 GCA_049611445.1 Phycisphaeraceae bacterium
CAGACAAGCTTGTGATCCGATGCGTTGTTGAGGTAAGCGTGCGGGTCGTCCTTGGCGGGCCAGTAAACGCCCGAGCCCAAGACGTCGAGAAAAAAACCTCGGCAGGACGTAATAGACCCACAGTTAGCGAAGGTCTCAATCGCGATCGTTGGAGCCGACGACAACGGCAGGATTTACCAGGACATGAAGCACCCCGGCCGTGTTCAAGATCGGTTAATGACCCTGACATTTTCTCGGCCATCGTCCGCAGACGGGCTTGGGGTGTGAACTGCGTCACCACCCTGACCCGTGAGGGTGTCAATGATTCGGGCGACGAAGCTGAACAAGACCCAGGCAACGCCCGTAATGAACAGAGCCGCGAGCATGAGAAGGGCCAGGGCAATGAGTGGGATCGCAAATACGAGCACCGCAACAAACCCCGTAGCCTTGAGGACCCAGGGAGGCCGTCCCGTCGCGAAACGCACGGCTTGACCGAATTGTGGGTGGGATTGAAACCTTGAGGACCAGTTCATAGGGATATTATAGTCCAGGGAAGTTGTCAGCTCCGAGAATTCGGACCGAACAGCCCTCAGATCAGAAACGTGTCAGCCGGTACACTGCATGTGCACTTCGCAGATATGAAAAGCATGAATAAGACCATCCCCAAAACATCATGGCGTCTGACAGCCTGCTTGCTTGCGAGCGGCCTGACCATGGGTTTCGGCTGGCCGGCTCTGTCTCAGCAAGCCGCGGTAGAGGCAAAACCCGTCATTGAGCCCCTAATCGAAGAGCCATTCGATGACGACTTTGATCTGTTGCTCGATGCGAAGCCGGGCTTCAAGCTTCAGACCGCGGATGAAGATTTTCAGAAACAGATGGCCCAGCTCTCTGGTTTCCTCTCCGAGCAGGATTGGGCCAAAGCGTTTCGCCTGTTGACCGAACTGAATAACGAACAGCTGCAGATGATGGTGCCGCTGGATGGTGACGGCCGCTACGTTCTTGTCAAGGAAGAGTTGCAACGTCAGTTGTTGTCGCTTCCGCCGGATGGTCGGCGTGCTTTTCGCTTGTACTTTGATGCGCAGGCGGAAGAGCAATTAGAGGGGGTCAAAAACCACCCGTTGCCAGGGTCTGACGAGCAACTGGCGTTAACCAAGGCACTGGTTGACCGCCAGCTTGCCTCGAGCGTCGGCGGTGAAGCCGCGGTAATGCTGGGTGACATGTATTTCGAGCGTGGTTTGTTTGATCAGGCGGAACGCTCGTGGCAGCTCGCTCTGGATGAGGGGTCAGCTACAGGACAACAGGCACTGGAACTGCAAGCCAAACGCACCCTCGCAATGCAACGGGCGGGCAAGAAAGAACAGGCACGCTCACTCTACGAAAGCCTGCGACAACGATACGACAAAGCCACGATCAAGACCGGTGGCCAGGAAGTTGACGCAATCGCCTTGCTCGGGCAGAGCATTGACCAGCAACAAGGCCCGGCCGAGAACGACCGGGTTGCCGACAAAGCCGACCTGATGCCTGCGGCTGATGCGATGCCGCATTGGCACCTGACGTTTGTCGATGCCAGTATCCAGAACACGATTAATCAGGTCCGTGGCCGCAACAGTTACTACAGCCCGCCGGCCGACCTGATGAAGTATGTCCCGCCGGTCGTCGCGGACAAGCAGCACATCTATTTCCTGTGGCTGGACGTTGTCTTCGCAATGGATCGAGAATCGGGCAAGCTGGACTGGATCGAAGGTTCGGTGAAAGAAACCGCCAAGACCTTCACCACGCGGGTGCAGTCCAACCACGGCGACCCACGCAATTACAGCATCGCCATCAGCGACGAGATCCTGCTGGCCACTGCACCGCGCGTTGCGGAAATGAATAGTCCGTTCGTGCTTAGCGCGTATCACAAAGAAAGCGGCAAAGTCCGCTGGAGCAGCGATACCCGACAGGACTGGGTCATTGAAAGCGATGGCAAACCCCAGGAAGGTTCAACATCGGTGCTGGGCGGGACGATCATCGCGGAGGGCAAGGGCTACGCCGTGGTCTACCGGGCCGGCCAGTCGACGATGTTTCTGCGGTGCTTTGAACCCACGACCGGGGAGGTCGCATGGACGATCCCTCTAGGCTCCGCCGAGGTGACCGCGTTCCAGTACACACAAGTCAGCCGAGTACCACAACCAACGCTGCTGAAGACGCCTGCGTTTTTATACGTGATGTCCAACAACGGAGCCCTGCTGGCGGTGGATGTGATCGCTGGCGAAGTGAAGTGGGCACTGCGGACCGAGCCACCCTTTGGCGTTGGTGCCCAACAGCAACGCAATTTTGTACGCGGCAACCAACTCGGGACAAAACTCGAATCCATGGCGAATACCAATGGCAGCGGCCGCCTGTTGCTTCAAGATAAGACGCTCTACGCCAAGGAACACAACGGCAAGACGCTTTACGCGCTGGACCCCACGACAGGCAAGATCAAATGGTCGGCGGACCAGTTGAAGTCTGATGCAAAACTGATCGGTATCGATGACAAGCGGTTCTACCTGATGGACCGGGCGATGCAAAGCTATGCCGTCGATGGCAATCATGACCTGATCACAAAGAACGGGGCGCAGACGGGCAGCCCGGATCACTCGGGCGCACTGCTCAGGGGCGACAAGATCCTGTTCTACGCCAGTGGCAAGTTGCGCCAGTTCGACACGACCCACCTTGACCCTGCGGGAAAATACGAGAACCCCGACTACCTGGGCCAGAGAGGTGGGTACCTGTACACCTTCGGTGACCTGCTGATCGCGATCGATTCGGCACAAATCACCGCGTTCAAGATAGAAAACAAAAACTGAAACCTTGTGGAGCTCCTGATGAAATACCGCCTGAAGCTGTTTGCAATCCTGACGCTCGCCGTCACGCTGTCCATGCCCTCACTTGCTGAACAGACGATCACGGTCAGTGCGATCGGAGAGGCCAAGGTAAGGCCCGACACGCTCGTACTCTCAGGGACGATCAGCGAAACCAACGAGAAGATGAAGGACGCAGTCACGGGCTTCAACGACACCCGCCGACGGGCACTGGCAGCGGTTAAGGAACTTGGCATCGAGAATATGGAAATCACGACCAGCGGACTCTC
This sequence comes from Phycisphaeraceae bacterium, assembly GCA_049611445.1. Taxonomy (GTDB): domain Bacteria; phylum Planctomycetota; class Phycisphaerae; order Phycisphaerales; family Phycisphaeraceae; genus JAHQVV01. The sequence continues at coordinate 3,095 of JBMZAP010000028.1, forward strand.
CGTTGGGATCGCAGGCGCCCCGATGGGTGGGCCATTCGGTGGCGTCGTCCCCGGCGGCGATCAGCCCGCCGCACCCGGGGCACTGCAGATCAGCCAGTCTGTCAGCCTGAAAGTGACCGGCGTTGACAAGATGGAAGAACAGGCCGTCATCGATCTGGTGGTCAAGCTGCTGGAGGGCGTCAAAGAAGCGGGCGTTGATATGAATACGACCGACGCGGAGACAATGATCATGGCCCAGATGGGCATGGGCGGCGGCGGCGGCTCGTCCGCAACGTTTAAAGTCAGCGATGTTGCGGCAGCGCAAAAAGCCGCGACCAAGGATGCGGTCGATAAAGCCCGCGCTGATGCGGCCTACCTCGCGGAACTGGCCGGTGGCAAACTCGGCCCCATTGTCCGGATCAGCGACGGAGCCATGCCCGCCAGCGATGAAGATTCCCCGATGAACCCGTATATGATGATCTTCGGCATGATGGCCGGTGATGGAGCGCTGGACCCGTACACCAACAACACGCCCGATGAGATCCCGGTCGCCCGTGCGTTGAATGTTACGTTCCGTCTGATCACGGAATAAGCCATTGCATCGAATCTTTGGAAAGCATTGCAAAGATCATGAACCCGAGAGGCCTCAAGAGCGTCTAGCTGGTGAAGTACAAGACCTCGTTTGATAAACGGTAGTACCCATGCGAAGCATAAATAAGACGCTCGGTGGCCTGTTGGCTCTGGCACTGTCAGGCATGATCTGCCTCGAAGCCGCCGCACAGGATGCACCCAAGCCCGATGATGCCCCGGCCTCCGCTGCCGAGAACGGTGCAAGCGACAAGCCGGACATCATTCTGGACGAAAATGGCAACCTGTTGCCCAAGCACTTCAATGAAAAGACACAAAAAGCCATTGAGGCGGGCATGGCGTTTCTCGCCAACAACCAGACCCCCGATGGCAGCTTCCGTAATACGCGTGACGGTGCGACTTACCCGGTGACTATGACCTCTTTGGCGGGCATGGCGCTCATCGCCGGGGGCAACACGACCAGTCGCGGCCCTTACGCTGACAACGTGAAGAAGGCGGTCCGCTACCTGCTCGCGCAGGCCGATCCCAACACCGGCATCATCGCCGCAGGGACAGAAAACGGGCGAACCATGTACCCTCACGGCTTCGCGATGCTTTTTCTGGCCAGTGTCTACGGCATGGAGAGCGACGAACGCATCCGTGACCGAATGAAGTCCGTCATTGAGAAAGGCATCAAGCTCATCGGCTCGGCCCAGTCCAACCTCGGCGGCTGGTACTACACGCCGAACTCCGGTGATGAAGGCTCTGTCACGGTCACGCAGTTGCAGGCCCTGCGTGCCGCGCACAACGCCGGCTTCGTCGTGCCCGAGGATGTCATCGACAAGGCGATCCAGTACCTGGAGATGTGCCGAACCCCTGAAGGTGGCATCCGGTACTCGTTTAACAGCGGCAACAGCACGCGTCTACCGATCTCGGCCGCCGCCCTGCCCTGTATTTACTCAACAGGCGACTATGAATCGGAGATGGCCGAGGCATGCCTGGAGTATGTCTTCAAGTCGTACTGCCTCAACGGCAATGACAAGTCCTGGAATAAGAACGGTGGCCACGATTTCTATGGTCACTACTACGCCGCACAGGCTTTCTACCAGGCTGGAGACGAGTATTGGGACACCTACTTCCCCGTCGCCCGTGACCAACTCCTGCAGATGCAGGGCCAGGGCGGCCAGGGTGCATGGAACGGCGACGGCGTGGGCCCGGTCTACGGCACGGCCATGGCGCTGACCATCCTGCAACTGCCTTACAAGTACCTGCCTATCTACCAACGCTAAGCGGACGAACCAGATAACCTTTTCCACAATCGCCCGCTGACGCCGGCTTGAACAATAAATTGAACCACCTGATTCGGTACGCCGTATCAAATGCGTTCTTATACGGAGACCTCCCTTGACCGAGCAGACCGACAACAGCGCACCAGACATCCAGGACCTGGAAACCCTTAAAAACGCATACGACAGCGTCCGCGAGCAGATCGGCAAGGTCATCGTCGGACAGGAAGATGTTATCGAGCAGCTGCTCGTCTCCATCTTCGCCAGAGGTCACTGCATCCTGGAAGGTGTGCCCGGCCTGGCAAAAACGCTCCTCGTCTCGACACTCGCCAAGTCACTGAGTCTGGACTTCACCCGCGTGCAGTTCACGCCCGACCTCATGCCTTCGGACATCACCGGTACCGAGGTCATTGAAGAAAACAAATCCACCGGCCACCGTGAGTTCAAGTTCGTGCACGGGCCTGTCTTCACCAACTTCCTCCTTGCCGACGAAATCAACCGTACGCCTCCCAAGACACAGGCCGCGCTGCTCGAAGGCATGCAGGAACGCCAGGTCTCGGCCGGCGGCAAACGATACCCCCTGCCCGACCCGTTCTTCGTCCTCGCGACACAGAACCCCATCGAGCAGGAAGGTACGTACCCACTGCCTGAAGCGCAGTTGGACCGCTTCTTCATGAAGGTCTTCGTGGACTACCCAACACCAGACGAAGAAAAAGAGATCTACAAGATGATGACAGGGGCACCCGTCTCCGAGCCCGAAGCGGTGCTTGGCGGCGAAGAGGTGCTGCGCCTGCAGAAAACCGTCCGCCGCGTACCGATCAATGACTTGCTGCTCGATTATGTGATGCGTTTCATCCGCGCGACGCGGTATAACACAGATGAAGCGCCTGACTTTATTAAGCGTTGGCTGCTGTGGGGAGCCGGCCCGCGTGGTGGTCAGGCACTGATCATGGCGGCCAAGACCCGCGCGGCACTTCAGGGCCGACCCGAAGTCTCGATTGAAGACCTGCACGCGATGGCCGTGCCCGTGCTTCGACACCGCCTGGTCGTGAACTACAACGCCGAGGCCGAGGGCGAGAGCGCCGACAGCGTGATCAAGCGACTGATCGACGAGATCCCCGTCGGTGGCGATGCCGCTGCGAGCGACGCGGCCGTGCAGCGCACATTGACGTCGTGATCACCATGTTTAGCGCCCGCCCCCGCGCGGGTTTACGACTCATCCGTGTTATCGCAAGCGATGACGCGAAACGTCACACCGTGTATTGACGACCGACCCCATGGCCCAGATCTCCAAGCTACTCGATCCGACCGTCCTCTCGCGCATCACACCGCTGGGGTTCAAGGCCGCGCGCGTCGTCGAAGGCTCCATCACAGGCCTGCACCGCTCTCCAATGCACGGCGTCTCGCCCGAGTTCGCCGAACACCGTGAGTACTCGCCCGGCGATGATGTCCGGAACCTGGACTGGAAAGTCTGGGCCAAGTCCGACCGCTACGTCACCAAGCGATACGAAGAAGAATCCAACCTCCGCTGCACGATGCTCATTGATGCATCACGATCAATGCAGTACGCAGGCAAAGAAGCGCAACAAGGCCGCAGCAAGTTTGAGACCGCCTCGACCATCGCCGCATGCATGATGAACCTGCTGATGAAGCAGCGCGACGCAGTGGGCCTGATCACGATTGACACCAAGCCACGCGCGGTGCTGCAGCCCAAGGCGACGAGCCGACAGGCCGCACAGATCCTTGACACCCTCGAATCAACCAAGCCCGGCGGCGAGACAGACCTTGGCCCTGTCATTGTCCGTGCAGCCGACCAACTGAAGCGTCGAGGCATGGTGCTCGTGCTGTCCGACCTGCTTTGCGACCTGGACACGCTCTACGAATCGCTGGGCAAGCTGCAACACAACGGCCACGAGATCGTTGTCATGCACATCCTTGACGGCGAAGAGATCGACCTGCCATTCAATGACTCGATCATCTTTAAAGACATCGAGGGCAGCGAAGAAATCTTTGGCGAGCCATGGGCTTTCCGCAAGGCATACAAGAAAGCGATGGAAGAGTTCATCGATAACGTAACGACGCGCTGCCAGTCGTCGGGCATCGACCACGTCCTGATCCGTACAGATCAGGACCTCGGGCAGACGCTCGCGCAGTACTTGCACCGTCGGCAACGCATGAGCGCAACGACCGCAGGCCGGGGACGCATCGGGGGGTCGGTGGTATGAAGACGTGTATTTCAAATAACGGGGGTGACGCTTGCCGTTCCTAGCACCGCTGCTGCTGATCGGCGCGGTCTTCGCGGCTGCACCGATCATCATCCACCTGCTCAACCGTCGGCAGTTCAAGCTCGTCGAGTGGGCACCAATGGAGTACCTCAAGCTCACCCTGCGCACCAATCGCAGAAGGCTGCAGCTTGAGCAGTGGATCCTGCTGGCGATCCGCACGTTGTTGATCCTGATCCTGATCTTCGCGGTAGCTCGGCCGTTCCTGTCGGGTAATACCGCTGCGGCATGGCTGTCATTGGGTGGGCGCACCAGCCGAGTCATTCTGATCGACGACTCGCTATCCATGGGCCTTCGGGCCGGTGGTGAGAGCTCGTTTGATCGCGCGACGGAACAGGCCGCCGCGTTGATTGAATCCCTGGGGACACAGGACAACCTGACGGTCGTCACGACCTCGTCGATCAATCGCCCGATGAGTCGGGACGCCGCATTGACCCAATTGGAAGCAACCGACCTGGCCGACCGTGTCCGCCAACTCGAACCGGTTGAATCCGCAAACAACTGGGCGGCAACGCTCAGTGAACTGGCCGACATGCTTGAGGGCACGGCCAACAGCAGCAAAGAAGTCCGCATCTTCACCGACCAGCGTGCGGCGGGTTGGAGTGCCGATGCCGCTGAACAGGCCGCCAAACTCGAAGCCATGGGTGTTAAGGTCGTGATCGTCAAGATCGGCCAGGGTTCCACGGGCAACGCCTCACTGACCGACCTCGCCCCGACCACCGGCGTCGCTCTGGCGAACACCCCGATCGAATTTGTCGCCACCATCGATACCGACGGGGACCCTCAGTTCAAGGTTGACTATGCCACGCTGTCTATCGATGGCGTGGAGTCGCCCATCAAACTGCCCGAGATCGCGCCGGGGCAAAGCGGCATCGAACTACGCCTTTCACACACTTTTGAAGAGCCCGGCCAGCACACGATCGAGCTGAAACTGCCCGACGATGCCATGCCCGGCGACAACAGTCGATCACAGATCATCAACGTCGCGGAATCTGTCCGTGTACTGCTCGTTGATGGCGAGCCCGGGATCGCCGCACGCGACAGCGAAGTCTTCTTCCTCGCGCAGTTGCTGTACTCCGGCAGCACGCCGATCAGAACCACCGTGCTCCCCGATTCGGAGTGGTTCGAGCAGCCGAGTGTTGGCAACTACGACCTGGTCGTGCTGGCCAACGTGGAGCGGTTACCCCCCCGCCGTGCGGAACAACTGAAGACCATGGTCGAAGCCGGTGCCGGTGTGATTATCTTTGCGGGTGATCAGGTTGACCCCGCGGCCTACAACGCCGACCTCTACGACAGCGGCAACGGCCTGCTGCCCGCGAAGATCGAGTTGGGTGAATCGATGGAAGTCGAAGGCCTGATCATCGAGCAGATCGACAACTCGCCGATGCCTGTCCTTCAGCAGTTGTACCTTGATCGCCCGGGCTTGCTCGCCAGAACTTCGCCACGCAAGATCGCACGGACGGTCTTGCCCGATTCGGATGAGGAAAACGACACGCGTGTGCTGGCTAGATGGAATGCACAAGGCCAGCCCCCCGCCGCGATCGAGAAGCGTGTCGGCAAAGGCCGCGTGGTACTTTGGACCGTTACCGCCGACCGGGACTGGAGCGATTGGCCGACGGAAGCGACGTACTTCATCGGGCTGCGCGAGTTGGCGTTAACGATCGCCGGGGTCAGCGACGCAACCGGTAACCTGACGGCTGGCGACGTGCTGCGTCAGCGTGTCAGTGCGAGCAACCCTCCGAGTCGAGCCGAGGTTGTTCAGCCGGGCAGCGAACAGACCGATCCCGCGACGATCGACCGCACCGACAGCAAGCGGCCACGGATCACCTACACCGCGACACACCGTGCGGGCCTGTACACCATGACATGGGATGTGCCCGGTCGTGATGAGCAGAGCAAGAAACTGTTTGCTTTGAGCCCGGACACACGCGAGAGCGACCTTCGACAATTGTCGGAGGAAGAACTGACGCAGATGCTGCCGGGCGTGGACCTCACGCTGGTCGATGCGAGCGACCCGGGATCGACCGGCGCAACGCGTGAAATCTGGCGAACGTTGGCGATGTTATTACTGGCCTTTGTTGTGATTGAAAGCGCGTTCGCCGCGTGGGTGGGCAGGGAACACTGATGATGAACGCGCTTTACTGGTTGCTGGGCATCGAGCCCGAAGAAGGCATGGAAGGCGGGACCTGGTCCCTGCAGTGGCTCGGCGCGCCGCGTGCCGGGGATACGGCCTTCCTCGTCATCCTCGGCTGTGTGCTGGCAATCGCGTTGTTCTGGTGGCTCTACCGCAAAGAGACCGGGCAGCTGACCCAGCGTTCTCGCTACATCCTGCTGTCGCTTCGCATCATCCTCGCAGGGATCGTGCTCATCATGCTCCTCGAGCCCGCGCTGGTGCTCAGCCGAACTGAGCAGCGGCCCAGTGAACTGCTCGTGCTCGTCGACACATCACAGTCCATGGGACTGAGTGATGCGTGGATCGATCAGCAACAAGCGGCCGAGGCGGTGCGTGTCGCCGGGCTGGACAGCGTGGCCGACCTGGCTCAGACCACCCGCATCGAGTTGACGCAGAAGCTCCTCTCCGGCGAGATCGTTGAGCAACTTCAAAAGGATGGCGAGCGAAACCTGCACATCCACCGCTTCGACGAACGCCTCGGCGGCAGCGAACTGGATCTGTCCAGTGAAGAAAGCGCCTTCAAGCTCGGCGGGCGGTCTACCGCGGTCGGCGAAGCGATCCAGCAACTGCTGCAGGCCTATCAGGGCAAGGATATCGCGGGCATCGTCCTCTTCACAGACGGCCAGAACACCACACCCAACGCTGCATCGCTCCGTGCAACCGCACAGGTCGCCAACGACGCGGGCGTCGGGATCTTCCCCGTAGGTGTCGGCACACCGCAGGGCCCACGCAACGCGCAGGTCACCAAGCTCGAAGGCAGCGACGTTGTCTTTGTGAACGATCAATCCAAGCTCACCGCCGTGGTCAGCGCCCGCGGCCTCGAAGACGAACCCGCAACACTCGTACTCGAACGACTCATCGCGGGCTCCGGCGACAACCCAACTGAAGAAGACTGGCAGCAGGTCCAGTCACAGGACATCGTCCTCGCCGCTGATGCAACGCCCAGCTTCGTTGATTTCGATCTCCTGCCGACGGAGAAAGAAACAATCATCTACCGCGCCCGACTCGAAGAAGTCGAGGGCGAGATCGACCCCGAGGACAACGCGGCACTCAAACAGGTCAACGTGGTCTATGACAAGACTCGCGTCCTGTTCATTGCAGGCTACACCTTCCCCGAGGTGCAGTTCATCCGTAACGCCCTGATCCGAGACAGCACGGTCGAAGTCTCGACGTGGTTGCAGACCGCCAGCAACGACTTCAAGCACCCGGGCAACGACCCGATCCGCCGCCTGCCGATGGACCTTACCGAACTGGCTGGCGGAACGAAGAACGGGCAGGTCTACCCCGGCTACGACTGCATCGTGCTCTACGACCCGACGCCTGAGAAATGGCCCGGCTCCTTCTCCGAACTGCTTAGACAGTTTGTCACCGAGCGTGGTGGCGGCCTGGTCTATATCGCCGGCGAGCGATACACACAGGAGATGTTCAACCGAGGCAGCGACCCTGCGGCGAGCTACATGTCGCTCTTGCCGGTCGTGCGTGAGCCGGGCCTGTTCCGTACCGCGACGCAGATGGAACTCTCTCGTGCCCGGCCATGGAAGCTGCAGATCACCGATGCAGGCTGGCGCGACCCTGTCTTCGCCTTTGACAAAGACCCAACAACAAACCGCAAGATCCTCGATCAGTTGCCGGGCATGATGTGGCACATGCCGGTGAGCCGCGCCAAACCCGGCGCGACGGTACTCGCACGCCACGCGCACCCGGGTATGACGGTAGACGTCGGCGGGCGGCAGGAGCAGGAAGTGCTCATGGCCACGCAACTGGTCGGGCCCGGCCGGGTGCTTTGGGTTGGCTTCGATTCGACATACCGCTGGCGGTTCGCAGGCGAGCAAGTCTTCGATGGATTCTGGCAACGCGTCATCGACCGGGCCGGCCTTATGAAACAACTCGGCGGGCAGCACCCCTACCGCGTGAGCACAGACAAGCAGCGCTATGAGCCCGGCGACGAAGTGGTCTTGACCGCAAAGTTCATCGACCCGGGACAGGTCGATGAGGGGCTTCTCTCGCTGTATGCTCAGGTGCAGACGGGGCAGGACGACGCGATCGAGCTGACGATGACACCGACGGGCGATGGCTTGTCGTTTGAAGCGAGGTTTGAGGCCGAGCGTGCGGGTGACTACCTCGTTCGGGTCTGGCCGGGCGACAGCCCCGCACAGCGTGCCGCTAAGCCAAACACACACGGCTTCACCGTCGCCGTGCCGGACTTCGAAACGCACAACCCGACGCTCGCGAAGGACGAACTGAGTAACCTCGCGCTAACCAGCGGCGGAGCCTTCTTTACACTCGACACAGCCGACAAGCTGCCCGAGGCATTAACCGTCGGACTGGTGGACAACGAACTCATCCACAGTGACGAGGTCTGGAACGCCCCGCTGCTGATTCTGATCTTCCTTGGCGCGATCCTGGCTGAGTGGATCATCCGCAAGCGGTGCCGACTCGTATAAAAGACAAGACGCATGACCACGCTCAATACACCTACGCCAAACCCTTCGCCCGATCTATCCGGGATGCAGCAGAAGCTGCGCGGACGGCTGGTCGCGTTAGGCAAGAGGCTGCGGATGCGGATCGCGTTGGACAGCGCCGTGCGCAGCCTCGCAGTGCTGCTGGGTTTGCTGGCGTTATCGCTTGTGCTGGACTTCTGGCTTGAGCTAAGCCGACCGATGCGCGTCTTCTACTGGCTGATCACGCTCGCGGCGGCGGCACACTTTGTTTACCACTACGGCATCAAGCCGCTCAAGCGTCGGCTGAGCCCGGTGGAACTCGCCGAGGCGGTGGATATCGCCCAGAACAATGAGGGGTCCAACCAACTCGCGCCACGCGTCGCGACGGTGCTGCAGCTGCCGAGCATGCTCGGCGACGAAGAGGCGCTGTCCGGCACGATGATCCAGGACGCGGTCGGGCGCAGCTACCAATCGCTCGAATCAACCGACTTCAACACGGCTCTCAGCAGCAGGCACACCAATCAGTGCCTGGGCATCATGCTCGCCGCGGTCGTGTTCTTCGGCGGCACGGGCGGCATCATGAGCCTCGTCGGCGAAAACGTGCTGGGTACATGGACGAAACGCTGGCTGCTCCTGAGCGATGCGTCGTATCCCCGCAACACATCGATCGAGGTGGTCGGGCTCAACGAGGACGGTGTCCTCGTCATCCCTGCCGGCGAGAACGCAACACTGTTTACCACGATCACCACGAAAGACGGCCAACCGATTGAAGAGGCACGGATCAAGCTTTCACCCAACAATGGTCAAGACTGGCCCAAGGGCTTGGACAAGTTTGATGCCGAGGATTTCCGCTTCGAATTCGCGCCGATGACAGCGCCAGCCGATGCGACGATTTCGGCAGGCGACCAGTCACTGCGCTTCAAGATTGAGCCTGCAGCCAGGCCAAGACTCACCGGCTTGAAGCTGACGCACACCCACCCGGCCGACCCGGAGAACCCCAAGACAATTGATTTCGCGGGCGCCGAGGGCGAGGTATCACTTTTAGACCTCAATGATGTTGAACTGGTGCTGACCGCGAATGTCCCGATTGCGGAGATCCGTGATGTGCAGGAAACCGCCGAGGGCGATCCTGAACGCCCTGCGATCCAACGCGTCAGCGCAAACGTTTTCAAAATCAACTGGAGGCACATGCAGCGGCAGCGCTTCCGCATCGAACTGGTCAGCGAAGGCGCAGGCCTGGTCAGCCAACCAATCCCGATCTCGATTGGCCTGAAGACAGACCGCAAGCCGAGCGTTCGCTTGCGTTACACCGGCGTCGGCCAACGTATCACGCCCAACGCGATGATCCCGCTGACCGTTGAATCCCGTGACGACTATGGCCTGGTGAACACCAAGATCGATGTGCTGCGGCTTCGCACCGGCGATGACGCGGGTGAAGAGACCTTCGACCCGATCGTACTGCAGCAAGCCGACCCGACCGAGATCCGAGAGTTCCGTGACAAGCATGACTTGGAGATCGATCAGTTCGGTGTACGCCCGACAGACGTGATCCGACTCACCGGCATCGCCACGGACAACCGCTACAGCGCAACGCCTGGCGGCGGGCAGGTCGGCGAATCGACCAAGGTCGACTTCCGCATCGTCACCCACAAGGAACTCTTCCGAGAAATTATTGCCCGGCAGCAACAGGCGCGCAGCGCCTTCCGACAGGCCATCGAGGACAGTAAAGACGTGCTGGCGAAACTGCGCGAGGCGGAAGACGGCCTCTCAGCAGCGGGTCAGTCCCGGCGGTTCCGCGCGATCCAGCGATCGGTCTGGAAAGTCAGCCGAGAATTGGAACGATCGGCCGAGGAAATGCGTCTGAACCGCTTGGGGGGCAGCAAAGAGGACGGCAATCAGGCCTACGAGTCCATGAAAGCCACAATCCTTGAGCCTCTGGCTAAGCTGCACGACCAGACGATGTCGGATCAACGATCGGCTCTGGAGGCCGCAGCCAACGCCGACGAGGTCCGTTTAGAGCAAATCCGCACCAATCAGGCAGAATTGATCAATGAGATGAATGGCCTGTTGTCGAAAATGAACCGGTGGGATGAACTGCTGGACGCCATTAACCAGCTCACCGAAGTGATCGACCAGCAGGAACAGCTCAAGCGGAAGGTCGATGAGCTGATCGACGAGCAGATTGACGATCTTTTTGACTGAAACCAGCGTAGTAATCCCCATCACTTCCAAACAAGGGTTCTCGATGCAAACGAACCAATCCAAGTCCATGATGATCGGGCGGGTGCTTTGCCTTCTGTTGATGGGTGCCCTGCTGCTGCCGAGTGTGGCTCATGCGCAGGCGATCAAGGGCGAAGACGCGACCGAGGCCGACGGTGCAAAATTCCAGAACGAACGTGCACGCCAGCACATGCTCGAACTGGAGCAGCGGATGTTCCGCCTCGCCGAGATGCTCAAGGAGAGCCAGCCCGAGGATGCTCAGCGTCTGGTCATGGGTGTCGAACGGTCGCGTGAAAAACTTCTGGTCCAGCGGATGGACGACGTGTCCGATCTGATTGGCGGACTGGAACTCAATGAAGCAAGCACGAAGATCGAGGCTGTAATCGGTGAACTTCAGGCGATTAAGAAGCTGCTGCTGACCGCAGACCTTGAGGCCGCGATCAAGCAGGAACAACTTCGAAAAATCAAGGAAGCCATCGAGGCGATCGAAGCCATCGAGGCGCAGGAAGCAGAGAACCAGGGCCAATCCGACAAGCTGGCCGAGAGCGGCGACCCCAGCGCTGCGGCGATGAAGGGGGTCGGCGAAGCAGAAAAACGTAACCAGGAAGCAACCGACCGACTCAGCGACAAAGTCGGCAACATCAATCCACAAGACCCCAGTTTGGCCGAAGCACAAAAGGCACTCGGTGAAGCCAGCGGCAAGATGGGTGAGGCCAGCGATCAGCTCAGCCAGGGCGGCAGCCCCAGCGGCGCTTCCCAGAGCCAGGGCGATGCACGCAAGAAACTCGACGACGCCAAGAAGAAGCTCGAAGAAGCGCGTGACAAGTTACAGGAAGAACTCGAAAAGAAGATCCGCGGCTTGGTTGTCGACAACCTGCGTGCGATGCTCAAGCAACAGACGCAGATCCGCGAACAGCTTGAGCTTGTTTCGGACGAGGCGGACTCGGGCGACGCGCGTGCAATCGTTCAGGTGCGCAGTTTCGCCGCGCCGGAGCAGGAGATCATCGTGCTCGCAGAAGAGACGATCGAGCTATGTGAGCTGGTCGAGTTCAGCGTGGCGCTGCCCCCGGCCCTGTCGGCGGTGCGTGACCGCATGATCTACCTCGTCGATGATTACTCCGCGGGACTTGGCGGACCTGCCGTCGTGATGGCGACCAAGCAGGTCGAGAAAGATCTGGAAGCATTGATCGACGCGATGGAGATGAGTAACGCCAACCAGGACCCGAAAGATCAGGACCCCAAGGAAGGCAACCCGCGCGAGCAGGAGCAGCGTGAGATCAATCAGATCCTCGCAGAACTGCGGATGCTGCGGATCATGCAGGTCGCGACCAACGAGAACGTGGTCCGACTGGAGCAGGCCCGCGTTGCAGGCGACCTGCCACAGAGTGTGCTTCGTCAGCGGGAAGAAGCGACCCGCGACCAGCAGGATCGCGTCCGTGAAGCGACCGCAGAGCTGCGAGAACGAGCCATGCAGGGTGGATAACGCCTGAAACGGCCTAAGAATGATGGAATCAATCCGAACCGGGAACCGAACCGAACTACAATACGTCCTACGACGTTAAGGAGCCTTCCGATGAAACATGCCACCAAGACACTGCTCGCAGCTTTACTGATCTCGGCCTGCCCTGTTGTTGCACAGACCGACGAGGAAGCCGAGACAGACATCGAGATCATCAACGGTGTACCGGTGAACCCGGAACTGAAGAAGATGATCATGGAGTCGGAGGACAAACTCTCGGTTCAGGAACTGATCGAGATGTCCAACAAGGCGATGCAGCAGCAGAAGGACGAAGCAGAAGCAGCCAAAGCCGCGGCAGATCAGACCTGGCTGAAGGAAGACCCGTTCGGCCACCTCGAAGAAGAGATGTACGACCTGGTGCAGGACATCGATGAGAGTGAAACCGACGAAGCGACCCAGGCCCAAGGCGAAGAGGTCGTTCGCAAGATGGACACGCTGATCGCGATGCTTGAGCAAGCCAGCAGTGCATGTTCAAGCTGTGCCGGTGGCGGCAGCGGTCAAGGCCAAAGCCAGGCCAACGGCAACAACCCCGCTCAGGACTCGACCCTCGCGGCCGGTCCCGGCGGTAGTGGCGAACTTGGCGCATCGGGTGAAGGCAACAACCGCTTTGAAGACCTCGACCCCGCGCAACGTGAGGCGATCCTCCGTGCCAATGAAGAGAACCAGGGCGTCCCCGCAGAGTTCGACGCATTGCTTGCCGAGTACTACCAGCGCCTCGCGGCCGAACGTGCCCTGACCGCTGAAGAAGACGGCGCCGGCGACGAGTAAGCCTTCGAAACACGACGAGAAATGATGACCCTAAGCACGCGAATCAACTCCGGACGATCGGCCGTGCGGTGGGCGCTTGCATTGCTGTTCGCAGCAGCCCCACTTGCTCAGGCAGACATCGTTGAAACGATTGACCGGGGCAATCTTGGTGGAACCGTCGCCCTGAAAACAGGCGAGACCGCGCTAACACTCACCGACGAAGGCGGTAGCGATCAGCGCGTCGAGCTGATCGATCTGGACAGCGTCCGCTTCAATGTCGACATATTGGTGCAGCGTGCCGATCAGATCCTGCTGATTGATAACGACAAGGGCAACGGGACTCGGCAGAAGCAGGCAAAAATCAAGCTCAAGGCCGGCCTGCACCGGATCACGCTGCCGTACTGGCAAGCTGAAGGTAATCACACGCTGGCCGTCTATGCAACCGGCCCGGCTATCAGCGGGCGCGTCGAGCTTGGCTCACAACTGCTGCGGTGTTTCCGTGATGCCGAAGAAACGGTCGAGGCCTCGCTGGGTATTGATGACAAAGGCTACCGCCTGCCTGAACTGGAACTAAAGGAAGCGGATAACAAACGGCGCATGCTGACCCGATCGCGGTACCGTCTGTATACCTCCCAGAACGAGAACGTTGCGCCCATCAGTGTCGCAGGCCTCAACGGCATGCAATTGAAACGATCGGGCACAACCAGCGCGATCAATACCGGGCTGCTCAATGAGCACAACCAGAACGTCGGGATGGTCTTCGACGCATTTTTCAAAGCCGAAGAGGACGGCGAGTACACCTTCACCCTCGCCAGCGACGATGGCTCCCAGCTTCACTTCGGTAAGGTCGAGAGCTTCTCCGGCCAGGCGCTCAACGAGCCGCCCGTCCACACGCCTTTCATCGTTCAGTTGGCATACAACGGCACTGCCTCAGGCCAACTCAAATCGATCGACGACGAAAAAATGACGCTGCACCTGCCGCTGATCAGCGACGCAACGATCACCCTGAGCCATGCCCGTTCGGTGTGGGACAGGAAGATCGATCGCGGCACGATCAACCGAACAAACGAGCCGGACAATCAGGACACCGTCTACCTGCGGGACAAGAACAAGCCCGAGGAAGTGCGCTCGGTCAGCGGCAAGATCAGCTCGCTGGATGAAGAAACCCTGAAATTCATTTTCCGAGGCGAAGAGCGATCGATTGCACGTGACCGGGTCGTCGGCCTGGTATTCAAGCACGACAGCCGCCCCGCCCCGCCGCCAGTGGGCACGTACCAGTTGATCGAGGTCCAAGGTGGGCAAAGCCTCCCGGCAAGAATTAAATCGATTGACAAGCACATCAGCTTTGAGTTGATCGGCGGCGGCACGCTGTCGCCACCACGCGAACTCGTGCGGGCAATGCGGATCGAAAATGGGCGTCGGATCGACCTCACACGACTTGCCCCCAACGCCGAAGAAGCAATCCCGTATTTCTCGCTGAAGCTACCGCACAAGGTCAACTCGAACTTCTCGGGCAAGCCGATTGTGCTGTTTGATGAGAAGAAATACGACCGCGGACTGGCGGTGCACAGCAAGAGCCGGCTGCACTACAAGCTCAAGCCTAATTGCGAGCGATTTCAGGCCACCTTCGGGCTGCTGAACCCCGGCGGCAAGCTTGGAAACGTTACCGCGCGTGTGATTGGTGATAACAAAGTCTTGTGGGAGCAGGACGGCATTACCTCGGCCACCGGAGCCCTAGAGGTTGATGTCCCGGTCAAGGGCGTGGAGCGGTTGATCCTTGAAGTTGACTTCGGCGGCGGCCAGAACGTCGGTGATCGTGCCGCATGGTGCAACCCCAGACTGATCTATGCGAGTGAGGGACAGGCACCGTGAAACAGATACGCTTGTTGGTCTTGACCGGGGCGCTTGCGTTCTCGCCGCTTGCTGTAGCACAGGACGAGCCTGCCGAGCAGACCCCGCAGTCTGCCACACCCGAGTTGGTCTTACGTGACCTCCTCGTGGTTCAGGCCGACCGCTACGACACCACGGCGAATAACCCCGCGCTGATCCCAACGACGCTCTCGACGCCGATCAAACACCGCGGCCGATCCAAGCGCCGGTCGATTGACGGCGCCTACGTACTCAAGCCGATGCCCATTGGACTGATCACCATTGAAGGCCAACTGACCGAGCCAATGAAGCTTCGCTTGACATTGGAGAGCGGCCGAGACCGGTTCCATGCGCATTGGCCCAGCACCGCGATCGTTGGCAGTCAGTTCATCCAGTGGCAGGACCTTGCTGGCGCAGATGAATCCGTGCCAGCCGAATTGTTCAACGACGAAATGGCATGGCTTGAGCCGATCCGAGCAAGCGAAGACCGCCTCGCACTGCAAACACGTGGCGTGCCGACGTGTGAGCGGATGTTCATTTACGACGCGTCATTCAAATTTAAGCCCGCGCTGAAACTGGACATGGAAGCGGATCAGTACAGCCTGTCTTCAGAATCCCCTGACCAGGCCGCCCCACCCATCACGGTGCTGCTGCGCAAAACCGACAAGGGATGGACAGGTGATCAGGTCGCCGCACCGTGGACCCGTCCGAGTGTGAAGATCGCGGGGAAGCTCGGCAAGGACAACGCGCCAATCGCGCTGGCAGAAGCACTCACGCCGATCGCAGACCTGCTCGATCAGCGCGGCTACAACGCGAATGAGATCGAGTTGGCCCTCGGCATGATCGCCTCGGCCGGCCTGGAAACGTCCAGCATGTCGCTGGTGTACGTGCTGCCCGTCGGCATCATCGACGAGCACATCCGCCTGCAGGTCAGACCCACACCCGATCAACTGATCCGCACCACCATTATTGTTCTCAACAACGTCGATCCCAACCTCGGTTCGCAGGTCAACGCCCTGCTCGACGACCTGAGCAGCGACAAGTGGATCGTCCGTGACCGGGCCCAGCAGCAACTCACCGCCTTGGGGCAGGCTGCGATCAAAAAAGTCCAGCAGCTCAAGGACAACAAGGACCCTGAAGTGGCCTTCCGCGCCCGTCAGATCCTCGAAGCATATGACTGGAAGATGCAGGGCGACGAATAGATCAAAACGTCCATGCGTAATCCAAACTGCCTCCCCGTCGTCTATTGACTATCACCCTAAAAGGTAGCTGGGCGATCGCCTTGCACGACCCGCGAGACGGTACAATAGTCAACCCTGTTCAAATGACCTCTTCAAGGAGCCAAACCGTGACCAAGCCCCTCTCTACGACCCGCCGTACGTTCATGAAATCCAGCGCTGCCGTCGGCGGCGCCCTCGCACTGGGCAGCACGTTCAATACGGCCCACGCGCAAGGCAGCGAAGAAATCAAGGTTGCACTGGTCGGTTGTGGCGGCCGCGGCACGGGTGCTGTCGCCCAGATGTTCAACACCAAGGGCAATGTGAAACTCGTCTCCGTTGCCGACGCCTTCGACAGCAACGCGAAGCGAGCCATCGACGGCCTGAAGAAGCGCGGTGCCGACAAGGTTGTCGTCAACGCCGACACGACCTTCACCGGCCTGGACGCCTACAAGAAAGCCATCGACGTCGACTGCGACGTCGTCGTGATCGCGACACCTCCCGGCTTTAAGCCGCAGCAGTTCGAGTACGCCGTTAGCAAGGGCAAGCACGTCTTCTGCGAGAAGCCAGTTGCCGCTGACGCACCGGGCATCCGCCGCTTCCTGGCCGCGGTTGAAGAATCCAAGAAGAAGAACCTGCTGATCGGTATCGGCCTGCAACGTCGCCACGAGTCACACTACAAGAACCTGATGGAAGAAATCCACTCCGGCAAGATCGGCGACATCGTCAACAGCCGCGTCTACTGGAACGGTGGCGGCATCTGGTTCCGTGGTCGACAAGACGGCTGGACCGACATGCAAGACCAGTGCAACAACTGGTACCACTTCATCTGGGCCTGTGGCGACCAGATCGTCGAGCAGCACATCCACAACCTCGACGTCGGCTGCTGGGCCAAGAATGCCTACCCCGTCTCCGCCAACGGCATGGGCGGCTGGGGCCGACGCCTCAACGGTGACGGCAAGGAGTCGCAGATCTACGACCACACCTTTGTCGAATACACCTTCGCCGACGGCACAACCATGCACTCGCAAGGTCGACACCTCAAGAACTCCTTCACCCGCGTCGGCGAATCCGCACACGGCACCAAGGGTGACGCCTTCTTCCCTTCCGCATACCGACTCCACGGCCAGGATCGCCCGGTCAAGGTCGAAGGCAAGGGCGGCGGCCACCAGCAGGAGCAGACCGACTTCATCAATGCCCTGATGGCCGGCGAGATCTACAACGAAGGCGAATACGGTGCGAAGTCCACCTTCACCGCGATCCTTGGCCGCGAGGCTTGCTACTCCGGCAAGGTCGTCAAGTGGGACGACCTGCTGAAGAACGGCAAGGACTGGTGCCCCGGCATCGACAAGTGGACCTGGAATACCACGCCACCGGCGGTCAAGGGTGCTGGCGGTGCATACGACATCCCCAAGCCAGGCATCTACAAGATCGACGAGCCACTTCCCGCAGGCCGCGGCGGCATCAACCAAGCCTGAGCCAAGTAACACAAATAGATCAAACCAACGGCGGCGCACCACGCGTCGCCGTTTTTTTATGCCCGATCTGTAAATCGGCGCATGGAATTGAGCGTCCTGTCAGTATGCTATGTAGACGTACTTTTTTATTCCACTTCGCCCGGGACCTGACATGACACATCAACGATCTGCCGCCCTGCTCGTTTGCCTGATGCTCGTGCTCTCCTTTGGCTCGCTGAGTCATGCCCAACCGCCTGTCGATAAGGCTGATCAAGCGACGCTTGAGCATATCGAACGACTTGAACAGATGCTCCGCGAGGCGGGCGTCGAACCTCCAGCCAGGCCCGATGGCTTGGCTGCACAATCGCACCCTGCCCAGCCTGAGTATGTCTCCAGGAAGAAGCAGCCGATCCTGCCTGCGTCCTTCGCAACGGTTGTATTCGAAACGGAGACCCGTGCAATCAACGAGCGCAGCGACAAGTCCGGCACAGCCATCGAACACGTCCGTCGCTGGCTGGAACGGGATGATGTCAAGCGGCGCGTCGCTGCCCAGGACATCGTAAAGACACTCACAGCATGGGCTGAAGCGGAACTTGCTTTGATCCAGTCCACCGGCGACCAACTTACAGCATACATGCACGCCGACGAAGCGATCCGATTGTTCGAGCAGGACCCGCTGGCCAAGCCGTTCAAGCAGTACATGAAGAATCTGCAGCGCGACCGCGCGACATTCCGTGAACTCGAACCAATGGCCGCCTACCGACGAGCAATGGTCGAGGCCGGGTCCGTCGGGCTGCTCGGCGACTGGGAACTGATTGATTTCAGCAACGTCGACGTGCGCAACACAATCAAGACCATTACCACCAAGCTTGCACTGATCACGAACCACTGGCCCAAGTCTGATGCGGCAGACCTCTCGCAGGCCAAGCTCGACGAATGGTCCGCTCGACAAACACAGGCCATCGCGGATCTTCCCGCGTGGCGGTACACCTGGCAGATGTCACTGATCCATCTCGGCACGGAAACCGAGACCCGGGTCATCACCAACGCGGACGGGAGTGTCTACATCGAGGAAGACACCGATATCGTCTACGACAAGAACAATGTCATCCTCTACGGCACGTTCCAGAACACTTCCGACAAGCCATACCGCTACACCTTCCTTGCCGCGGTCGCGCCCAGCAGTTGGATCAAGACACCTTTCACGAAGCTCAAAAAGACCCAGCTCAGTGGCTACGAACTTGTACAAACCCCCGTGCTTCAGCCAGGCGAGTTGCACAACTGGCAGGTGACAGTGTCCGTAGACAGCATCCGCAACCTCAACCGAGGCGGCGTCACCATGGTGCAGGTCCATGACCGCAAAGCAGCCCGCTAAACCGGTAATCTGAATCATCAGTATCGGGTCACGATCTGTTTGAGGTAATTCCATACGATAGAATCAGTCCATCCAATGGATTTCCTTTCACATTGACTCCTTCAATCTCACTTGGTCCTTGCTATGACACTAATCACCCGCCGCTCTTTCCTCCAGACTTCCGCCGCCGTGGCAAGCGTGCCGCTGCTTGGCTACACACCGAGCGTACTGGGGGCGAACGAAACCATCCGCGTCGCGGTCGTTGGCTTGCGCAGTCGGGGCAAGAGCCACATCGGTGGGTATGTCGGCCAGGAAAATGTCGAGGTCGCAGCGCTCGTTGACCCAGATGAAAAAGTCTTGGCCGGCGCAGTAGCGAACCTCGAGAAAAAGACCGGCAAGGCGCCGATGGGCACAACAGACATCCGCAAGGTGCTCGAAGATAAGAGCATCGACGCGATCTCGATCGCCACACCGAACCACTGGCACGCATTGATGACGATCTGGGGGGCGCAGGCCGGCAAGCACGTCTACGTCGAAAAGCCGATGAGTCACGATATCACCGAGGGGCGTGTCGCGGTCGAAGCACAGAAGAAGTATGGCGTCGTCATTCAGCACGGCACCCAACGCCGAAGTTCCAGCGGGGAAGCAGGCCTGGCCCAAGCGATCAAGGCAGGCAAGTTCGGCAAGCTGAAAATCTCGTATGGTTACTGCTGCAAACCACGCGGCGGGATCGGGATCAAACCCGTATCCGCCCCGCCGGAACACCTTGACTGGGACCTCTGGCGCGGCCCGGCAGACATCAGCGACTACCACGCCAACTACGTGCACTACAACTGGCACTGGTTCTGGGCCACCGGCAACGGCGACCTCAATAACCAGGGCACACACGAGTTGGACGTCGCGCAATGGGCCATCGACGACGACCAGGTTCACCCCGTCAAGGCGATGGCAATGGGCGGCCGGTTCGCATGGGACGACCAGGGCGAGACACCCAACACCATGTTTGCCATGGCGGAGTACGCCAATGGGCAACAGGTATTCTTCAATGTCCGCAATATAAACTACGAAGGCTACAAGCGGCAGGTCATGAACGAGTACTACTTCGAAGACGGCGGAAAAATCGTCGGCGGCAAGTACTACGCCAAGGGAGCGACCGAAGGTGAGAAGGTCAGCGTCCCCGGCGGCAAGGTCACCGGCGGCGGCGCGTTCGGCAGCTTCATCAACGCGATCCGCGCCAACGACCCGAGTATGTCAAACGCCGATGCACTCACCTCACACCGAAGCTGTGCGTTGGGCCACCTGATGAACAACTCGTACCGCCTGGGCACGCAGGTGCCGTTCAACAAGAAGGCCGGCAAGTTTGGCGACAACACCGACGCCATGGAGCACTTTGAGAAGCTGCACGACATCATGGCCGACGGCGTCGGTGTGCCCGAAGACGGCAACCACTACACCGTAGGCCCGATGCTGACGTTCGACCCCGAAGCCGAACGCTTCACCGGCGACCACGCGGAGGCGGCCAACAAGCTCCTCAAGGACAAGAACCGCAAGGGCTTTGTCGTGCCGGATGTGAAGGATGTCTGAGAGATTTTCGTTGAATTAGTGCAGAATTGCGCATTTTGCCAACCCGCCTTCCAGATCAGTTGATTACACTGATTGGGTTCAAGCGATCGCTTGATTCGTGTCTGACTAGAGCAAATCAAACCAATGGAGCCTGCCATGTCAATGCAACGCCGTGACTTCTTGAAATACACCGCCGCGACCGGCGCAGCCGTAACCACCGGCTCGCTGTTCTCTGCCGCCTACGCCAATCCGACACCCCAGCCAAGACGCATGGGCGCAAACGACAAGCTCAACGTCCTGTCCGTCGGCGTCATTGGCTCTATCGGTGCACACGACCTCAAGCAGGTCTCCAGCCACCCGCGCACGCACATCGCCGGCCTGTGCGACATCGATGCCAAGTACCTCGAGCGTGCAGGCAACACCTACAAGGACGCCTTTCGCGAGAAGGACTACCGCGAGGTCTTCGCCAAACACGCTGACAAGTTCGATGCAGTCATCGTATCCACACCTGACCACACGCACTGCGCGATCGATACCATGTCACTCGCTGCAGGCAAGCACACCTATGGCCAAAAGCCGCTGGTCCAGCAGCTTGAAGAGGTCTACATCCTCAAGGCAGCAACCGAGGCGAATCCAAAACTCTCTACTCAGATGGGCAACCAGCGCATGCAGTCGCCCGGCCGACGCGCCGCGGTCCACGTGATGAAGTCCGGCATGCTCGGCAAGGTCAAGGAAATCTTTGTCACCACCGGATCGGGACTTAAGGGTGGCGGCGGCTACTTCAATAACCGTAAAGAGCACCCCGTCGAGTCTCCACCGGCCCATCTGGATTGGGACCTCTGGCAGCACGGCGTCCAACCCGCGCTCGAGTACCGCAAGGACATCCACCCACTCAAGTGGCGTGCGATGTGGGACTACGGCACCGGTGGCCTGGGCGACTGGGGCTGCCACCTGCTCGATGTCATCTTCTACAGTTTCCCGGAACTGGACAGCCCAACCGCAGTCAAGGCCGAGGTCGAAGACCCGCCCAAGGGCCTCTTCCACGCCTACAAGTGCAAGACCGTCCTGACCTACCCGACCAAGACCGATGCCTTCGCGGCCAAGACCGTCAAACTCCACTATCGAGATGAGGGCCAGACCCCGTCCAAGGCAGAACTCGGCCTGCCCGACAACGCCAACCCCACCGGCGACAAGAACCAGACCGCGTTTGTCTGCGAGGGCGGCACACTGATCCTCACCGCGGGCGGCGGCCTACAGGTCTGGCGCGACGGCAAGAACGAGGACTGGAAGAAACTCGAAGGCATGCCCCAGTTCCAGAACTTCAACCACTGGCACGAATGGGTCAACACCGCATTGGGCAACCACAACCCCGACCTGCACTGGTCACCGTTTGGCGTCGGCCTGAAGATCACCGAGGGTTCGCTGCTCTCGGTCAAGGCCACCAAGTTCCCCGGCAAGGAACTGAAGTGGGACAGCAAGAAGCTGGCCATCACCAACCACGACGAAGCAAACAAGACCATCGTCAAACGCGACTACCGCAAGGGTTTCGAGCCCGTACGCGTTGGTAAGGCATGACGCCATAGAAGATCCAACCAATCGTAAAAGGGGCAGTCTCAATGGGACTGCCCCTTTTCTTTACCTCCTGTTTTCGAGTCAACCCATCACCCCCAAGCACATTCTGATGCCCGGCATGCTTTGATCAATAGACCGAGTCTTCCGGGCCGTAATCAGCGTTGGGCGGCAGCAGGTTGTATCCAAAGCCAGATCGCCTGCGGTACATCTCATCGGTCTGAAGCAGCCTGGCACTGCCATCGGCAAACACGTTCGTAATTGATTCGATATCGGCTTCTTCCATGCTGGACCACTGTGCGTATGAAGGACCAAGATTCCCGTCATCCTCATCGTCCCAGACCTGAATCGAGTTGCGGGCATGGTTGGAACGGAACCGCCCCCAATTCGGCCCGACGTTCGCGGTGTGCTCGCCCCATAACCCGTCTTCAGATGAAGACGTATCGATGTCTTTCACGGGAGAGGTGTAACCTGCGTTGTCATAATTGCCCATGTACACATAGTTCCATCGTGCAGAACCTGTATGGTCCGGGTCCGGCGCTTCGTGCTTGGGCGCCCGGGGGCAGACAAAAACACCTGGATCCTCAGAAAGATACGACAGAACGGTCTTGGCCAGATTGAACTTAGTGCCGTCCGGACTGAATGCGTTGTGTACATAGAAGTAAGGCAACCCGTTGCCGCCATGATTAGGGGTCATAGGGAACTGACCATTGTTATCCACGGCAGATCCGACCAGCCCGACACCAACCTGACGGTGATTACTCAGGCACTGAGTAAGCCCGGCCGCCTCACGTGCCTTGCCCAGCGCGGGCAGCAGGATCGCGATCAACAACGCGATGATGCTGATGACGACCAACAGTTCGATCAACGTGAAGGCTTTACGCATAGCGAATATCCCTGAGTGAAGTTGAGCGCCTTGCCCTATATCTGAAACCATTTCGTGTTTATCGTTACTAGTGCAATGGCATTGATCTGGGGCGTTGTGTTACAAGATACAGATCGGTTTAACATGCGGCCGACGCAGCAGCATGAGGCTGCCACAACCCAGCAACCCTAGCGAGCCCGGTTCGGGGGCCGACCCAAACCGCTCATCCCAATCGATTTCTACTGTGAACTGCCCGTCATCATCGGTGATGTATTTTTCCTCTGGGCTCTGCGGCACGCCGGGCGAGAACGTCTTGACGCGGATTTCGCCCGATGTTTCATCCAATTCGATCAGCCGCATAAAGCCGTTGCCGCCGTTGGGAAGCACCTTGTTGTAATCCGTCACCATTTGAAGGACTTTCTTGCCCTCGGCGTTGAGTTTGATCTGATGAGAATCCTGGCTGGTGTGGCCACTGAAAACCATAAACACCTGAGAATTATCCTTAATCAGTTTGTCGAAGATCTCGATTTGACTATTGCGCCCCGCGCCAGCGGTGTAGGGATTGCCCGGAGGTCCGTGATTCGTGCCTTCAAATACGTGTGTGGTGATAATCGTGGGCATGCCCTCGTGCTTGTCGATCACGCCCTGGGCCCACTGGATCGCGTCAAAGGCCGGCGTGTCGCCAGCGCCGGGGCTCGAACCTGCTGCGTGCCCGGGCACGTCGTACTCGAGGTTGAGCATGAGGTACTCCCGCGCGTCGGAAGCATCCGAGGACTTGATGATGTGGTACGTGTTGAGGTCGTTGGAGCTCACGCCGCCAAAGCTGGCCTGTTCGGCGTAGCGGTGGGCCTTGGTCCCGTCACTGCTGCCGAAGTATGCGCGATAGTTGTCCGCCTTTGCGCCCGCGGGGTCGGCACCCGATGCGCCCCAGTTGACTTCGTGATTCCCGAACGCCACGTTCCAGGGGACCCCGGTCCCGCCATCGGCGTTCGCCGCGGCATCGAGTTTTGTCATCGCCGCCAGTGCGCGATCCCACTCTGCGGTCGAATCGCCGTGCTCGATAATGTCGCCGACCTGTGTGACGAATCGCAGGTTCTGATCCTTGGCGTTGTCGGCGAGCCAGTCGGTCTGTGCGGTAAAGGACGGGTAGTAGGTCGTGCCTTTGGTGGGGACCTGCTGGTCGCCGATCACCGCAAGCATAAAGGTGTCTTGGGCCTGTACCTGCCCTGTCCACACGGCGCTACCCATCAAAGCCATCGCACAACACACGGCGGATTTGCACCGGCCGAATTTGCGACTGATCAGACCAAGCGACTGTTGAATGGATTGAATCATCATGTGTTTTACAAAAAGAGTTCTATGCGGCGTAAGCAATGATGCGATCACGGTCGCAGCGGACCCGGCGTCCGAAAGGTCCCACGCCCCTCTCGGGGCGCGGGACCACTTGAAGGAGAAACATGTTTACCCACGCCGACGTCGGGCGATCAGCAGACCGCCAAGGCCCAGCAGCGCGAGCGAGCCGGGCTCGGGGACGATCTGGAGGTTGTCAAACGTGTTAGGGTCCGATGAATTCGTGTTGCCGTAGTTTTCGACACCGATAAACAGTCCATCAGAGGTGAGGCCCGTAACATCAAAAGCACCCAAGCTCACATCTCCAGACCCGCTATTGTGGCCGACGGTGAAGGTGTCAGCGTCATCTCGTGTAATGAACAGCGTGACACTGGAACTGTCGATTGTCGCATCAATAACGTTCGTACTTCCGCCGCCATATGCCTGAACTTGGAGCGTTGTTGAGCCAACGTACTTCAGACGCAGGCCGTTGTTACCTCCGAAGTTGGGACCCACGGGCGCGGTCGAAACGCTCAAACGAATATCGCCACCAGTGCGGACGATATCAACGGACGCTGTCTCGCCGACTTCCAATTGAGCACTATTGTGGAAGACGGCGTGGGTGCCAGATGAAAGCACACTCAAGGTTCCGCCGGAGATCGAGAACGAACCTCCGCTACCAAAGGTGTCAGTCCCGGTGTAGTTGGCCGAGGTGTCGGACGAGAAGTCGTCTAGGAAGGGCGCGGCGTTGGCCGAGCCAACGAGCGCGGCGGTGGTGAGTGCGGCAAGGGTGAGTTTTGTGGTCTGTCCTAGCATGGGTCTTCTCCTTTTGAGAAAGTGGGGTTGGAACGGGTCAATCAAGATCAAACGCCCCGCCCCAGATGGAGCGGGTAGCGCGACATCAAAGTCAGGGGTGTTCTCCAGCGGGGTCGGCAGCAACCAGCACGCGGACTTGGTCCATCATCGCGCCGGTGGTGAGTGATAGGTGCAGGGACGTGCCGTTGTTCACGACCTCGGCGGAGTCGACAAAGCTCCACCCGCCGGGGTAGTCGATACCGCTGGCGGTCTCTTGTTTCGGGTCTTCCGCATTAGGGTCGATCACCGGGTAGGACACGCCTTTGGTGCCGAGAACGGCGTCGGTCGCGCGGAGGGAGGAGGCGGCACCGATGACGCCGAGGATCGGCCGATCGAAGTG
>JBMZAP010000029.1:0-28587 GCA_049611445.1 Phycisphaeraceae bacterium
CCACTAAGAACCATGTTATCGCACACTGCCGCGTTTTAGTCGGTCGTTGATGGCTCGACCCAGGCCCTCTTCATCGACCTTGACCGCCGCAATCCCGTCCAACCTCAGTCGATCCAACTCGCGCAGCGTACTGAATAAAGATGCTGCGGCAAACGAGAGATCACCTGATTCGCTGAGATTACGGAGTACATCAAACCGCTCTGAGTCAAGCGGCGGCGGGCCGACACACAACAAACCCCAGCGGCCTTCGGGCTCGAACCCTGCCAACTCATCCGCCGATTCAAACAAACGCATCGGCGTCCCGGGCGCGTAGTGCCGATCGACCATCCCCGGCGAAGGCTTGGCATCCACACCAGGGGAACTGCTTGGTTGTCGCAGGATCACAGAATCGCCAATGACCTCTTCAATCAGTTCAACAGGCAGCGCACCTAATCGCAGGACCTCTACCCCCGCGTCCGTGACACGCAATACCGTCGACTCCACCCCGCGATCGCATGGCCCGCCATTGAGCACCGCGGCAACTTTGCCAGCCAACTCGTCCACAACGTGTTGAGCAAGTGTCGGGCTGATCGATCCGAACTTGTTTGCGCTTGGTGCCGCGAGGGGCAGTCCGGAAGAACACAATAATGCCAATGCAACCGGGTGATCCGGGACACGAATGCCGACGCTGTCCAATCCAGCCGTCACGAGATCCGGGACAATCGGCGCCCCATCTTCGTCAAGCTGTCGTGGCAACACCAGCGTCATCGGCCCGGGCCAGAACGCCTCGGCCAAGCGCTCAGCCTGCTGATTGAAGTGAGCCAGTTGTTTCGCCTGCACAGCATCAAACACATGGACGATCAGCGGGTCAAAACTTGGGCGCTGTTTTGCTTCGAAGACCTTGGCGACCGCCGATTCGTTGAGCGCGTCGGCAGCCAAACCGTATACCGTCTCGGTCGGCATGCCGACGAGTTCACCCTTGCGCAACAGGGCAGTCGCCTGTTCAATCGACGCAGGCTGATCCCCCGGCAGGATGTTCGTGTTCTTATCCATCGTGTCGTTCAGTCACACGGCCCAACACTGATCACGACGCGCATCGTGTGTGACTGGTCCGGTTCAAGCTCGACCGTGTTGGGCGTGATATTGCCCGATTCGACACACAGCATGCCGGGCCATTCGTCATCGCCGAAGTCGGACATGTTTTGAGCCTTGGCGGTCCATGGATTCCAGACAACCGTTGAGCCGCTGTTCTCCTTCTCGATCGTAATGGTGCGTTCCAGGCCGGGATCGATGATCTTTGCTGTTTCGGTGCTGGCGTAGATCCGGTCGGTTTCCTGATCGAACGTGACAGGCTGATCGCCCTGTGTTCGATTCTGGTGGTTGCCACCTGCGGTGTCGAGGTAGTCCGCGTTTTCCAGGCCTGTAACCTGAACCTGCTTGATCTGGCTCACAACGAAGTAGGTGTGAAGCGCGGAATCGAAGCTGGTTTTTGCGTTGCTCGTATTCGTGACTTGAAGCTGCATGGTCAGCTTGTCACCAAAGGTCACGTCATATTGCATGGAGAATGGCTCAATCGCGGTGCGGAGCGAGAGCGTGACACCCGAACTGTCCTGTCTGGCATCGATGAACTCCCAGGTGGTCACGCGTGCATAGCCGTGGGCCGGGCCTTCGGGATCGTGGGCGGGCTGGTTGCCTGCGAACCAGGGGAAGCAGATCGGCACGCCGCCGCGGATCGCCTTGCCATACTCAAAGCGGGCGAGATCTGAGAGCCAGATGACCTCGTCGTATCCGGCGGGTCGCCAGCGTGTGAGGTGAGCGCCGTGGCGATAAAGTTCAGCGGTGCATTGGTCGGTCGTGATCAACGCACGCCAGAGCCCGCCCTCGCCGGCGGAGAAATGCAGGACGTCTTCGATACCGAAGTGCTGGTTGAGCAGGTGCAGGTTCGCGTGCATAAACCGGATTGTACGTGGGCGGGGCCAGACGATGCGATATTGCCCGGATCAATGGAGCCTTGCCGATCTATAAGGGGCCCTTACCTTTTACCCAAGACCCACCATGACCAGCCCACGTTTTGTCCTGCCTGCCCTGCTCACGCTGCTCGTACTGGTTGTCGCATGTCGGCACAGCACCACGCCTTCGCATACCTCGCAGCACAAACCTGATAAGCCCACCTATCAGACCGATCGTGACGCGACCGAGGCCCGTCTCACCGCCAAGCGTGGGCCGCTGGCCGTGACCGTTCACAGCGAGCCGAACCTGCGGATTCGTATCGGACGTGACCAGACCGCCACCACCCTCACTGCCGCAACATCCATCACCGTGGGCCCGGGCCTCAAAGACATCGGCAAGGCCCGCCCATACACCTTCCAATCGCCCCTGCGCATCGGCCACGACCAGCAGGGCTTCGTCCTGACCGAGCCCAATGGCAAGAGCGTCCGCTGGCGGCTGAGCACCCTCGAAGTCCGCGCAAAAGCCGGAAACATCACCATCGATAATCACCCGTACCCCGGGCGGATGGAGTTGGTCGAGCGGAAGAACAAAGCCGGCCAGTCCACCGGTCAATTCGACATCATCAACCACGTCGGAATGGAGTCGTACCTGCCCGGCGTGCTCAGCCAGGAGCTGTACCCCAACTGGGATCTGCGGGCCTACCGGGCACAGGCCATCGCGGCACGCAGCTACGCGATCTGGGAGATGAACCTGCCGATTCGCAAGACCAGCCATTACGACCTTGAAGCAAGTGAAGCAAGCCAGGCCTACATCGGCGCGAAGGCCCACGACAAGGCCCGCACCGCCGTGGCTGACACGCGCGGGCAGGTGCTCGTCTACGAAGGACGGGTGTTGCCTGCGTTCTACTCCAGCTGCTCGGGCGGGGTCGGACAGGACGCGATTGTCGCCTGGCCAGAAAAAGTGGATGACCTTGCGCCATTGCGTGGTCGCGTGCATGGGGGCTGGGGCCAGCAATCTACCAAGTACCGATGGGGGCCTGTGAAAGTGGATCGGAAGCAACTCGCCGAGGGATTCGCACGATGGGGCCAGGCGAACAAGCACCCGATTGCTGCCATCTCCGGGCTGCGCAGTGTCGAAGTCAGCGCCGTCAACAAGGTCGGCCGACCGGCACGTTTTATCGTTACCGATGCAGCGGGCAGGCGTTTCGAGATGCAAGCCGAGGCAATCCGTAATGCGACAAACACCGCCCTGCCCGGCAATGCACACCAGGTCCAGGCAAAAGCATTCTCCAGCCACGCCGTTTACACCGTCGCAGGCGATACCGTCACGATCACCGGCCAGGGCTTCGGCCACGGGGTCGGCATGTGCCAGTTCGGCGCCCAGCACATGGCCTCGAGCGGCAACAGCCACGACAAGATCCTTGGGTTCTACTACCCCGGCACGCGGATCAAAAAGGCTTATTGATTACTGCTTGTCCAACTCGCGTTCCAGGTGCGCCGTCTTCAGCGACGGCCCCGGCATCGCAGGGCGCTGCTGGTTCTTCCACTTCGCGGGCTCAAAATAGTCAGCGATGATTTGAATCGCTTCATCGACATCATCCGTCACATGAATCAGATCAAGGTCTTCCGGGCTGATGGTCTGAAACTTTTCGTCAAGCGTTGCCTTCATCCAGTCGACCAGCCCACCCCAGAAATCTTTGCCGATGAGAACAATGGGGAAGGGATGGATCTTCTGGGTCTGCACGAGGGTGAGGGTTTCGAAGAGCTCATCCATCGTTCCGAAGCCGCCCGGGAAGATGATGAACCCGCAGGAGTACTTGACGAACATGACCTTGCGGACGAAGAAGTAGCGGAAGTCCAGCGCGTGGGTCTGGTAGGGGTTCGGTGTCTGCTCGAAGGGCAGGTCGATATTGAGCCCGACGCTGTGGCCGCCGCAGTCGTGCGCCCCCTTGTTCGCTGCTTCCATGATCCCCGGGCCGCCGCCGGTGATGACCGCAAAGTGTTTGGCGCAGATCTTCTTGCCACACTCGACGGCCAGTTCGTAGTACTTCTCACCGGGCTGGGTGCGGGCCGAGCCAAAGACGGTGATCCCCGCCCCGATCTCGGACATGACATCGAAGCCATCGACGAACTCGGAGAGAATGCGGAACAGTCGCCACGTCTCGCGAGACAAAGCAATTTCACGTTCATGGCGTTCTTGGGTGTTATCCATGAAGGGAGTGTACGCGTTGCGCGCGAATAGTGCGTCTCTCTGACAGAACAAAAGCCCACACCGTAACGGTGTGGGCTTCGAGTGATCTTAAGATGGTCTGTGTGACTTACGCTGCCTGCTTGGCTTCCAGCGCCGCCTTGGCCTGCTCGACAATCTTGTCGAAGGTCTCGGGGTCGTGGATCGCGATCTCGCTGAGCATCTTGCGGTTCAACGCGATGGATGCGAGCTTGAGCCCGTTCATCAGTCGGCTGTACTGGATGCCACGCTCTTGGGCTGCCGCAGAAATACGGGTGATCCAAAGGGCGCGGTAGTCACGCTTGACATTGCGACGGTCGCGGTAGGCGTAGGTGCCACCCTTGACGACGGCTTCCTGAACGCGACGCCACTGAGTGCGGCGGGCGCCACGGTTACCCTTGGCTTTTGCAAACCAACGTTTCTTAGCTTGACGCCGGGCGGCGCCTTTCTGTGCACGAGGCATGGCTCGTCTCCGTGTTACGCGATCAAGGGGGAAGCAACGCTTCGCTTAGGGCCCAGGCCGCTGGTCATCGCTGCCACTTCACGCGTAGCAGCGGGTTAGTTGTCTTAGTCTTCTGCACCAATCACGCGGACGTGCAGCTTCTTCTCGAGCGTCCGCGCGGCGGATCGGCTCATCACGTTCGGGCGGTTCAGGCCACGGATCGTGTCACCGGACATATGGCTGTTACGGTGGCGTCGGCCACGCTTGGTGAACTTCACCTTGCCGTTAGCAGTGACTTTGACACGTTTTGCGAGGCCCTTGTGGCCTTTGAGCTTCGGCATGGCCGGCTCCTTGGGGTTGGAAGTAGCGAGCCGACTATTGTAACGCCGTTCGCGTCCCTTGCAAGGGCGGTCGGCCTACTGTAATTGGGCACAACACCCTCTTGATGGCGATCAAAATCCGAACATACCCGATATTTCTTTTTCCTGATTTCTTGTTGCACAGCCCCCACACACGCATCTGAAGGGGCATGGAAACTATGACGAAACCCGCCGAACCGGAGCAGGCCGAAGACGAAATGGCGCGTCGCGTCAAGAGCGACCGCTCCGCCTTCGCAGCTTTATACGATCGTTACTACCCCAGAATCCTGAAGTACTGCACCCGCAGGCTCTACTCACAGTCCGTTGGCGAAGACCTGACCAGCGATGTTTTCCTCACCGCGGCGACCAAGATCGACAGCTTCCGGGGGCAGAGCGACGGCGAGTTCAGCCAATGGCTCTACACCATCGCAACCAACAAGGTCAACGAATACCTCCGCAACTTTAGTCGGCGCAAAGAGCTGCTCGAGTCGGCCGCCCAAACCAAACGTATCGGGTCGGGTCCGACACACGACAACACGGACCATCTCGATTGGCCCGCGGTTTATGAGGCGATCCTCCAACTCAAGCCGCGCGACCAGGCGCTGATCACGCTGCGCTACATGCAGGAGCTCCCGCACGAACAGATCGCCGGGATTGTCGATCTCAAGCCCGCCGCGGTCCGTGTCGCGCTGAGCCGGGCGATGGCTCAGCTGCGCGAACGATTCAACACCGACGAACCAACCCGGAAAGGGGCCAACCCATGAACAACCCTGACCAAGACATGATCGACATGATTGCCAAAGCCACCCCCCAAACCGAAGTCAACGAAGACCACCGCGAAGCGTTGCGTCGGCAGGTGCTCGACGTGTACGACCAGCGCGAAGCTAGGCACGCACCCGACCACAAACCACTATTCACCTTTTACGGAGCAACTGTCATGAAACTTGCCGCATCCTTTGCCTTGCTTGCCGCGATCGGCATCTTTGCCGTCACGGCACTAAGTCCCTCCAAGGCGATCGCCTTCGAGGACGTCGCCAAGGAGATCATCAAGATCGAGACAGCCAGCTTCGAGATCTACGAGTCTGTGCACTACCCCGATGGGCGATCGGTGGACCTCGAACCGAACAGGGTCCTACTCAAGGCGCCCGATAAGTTCCGGCTCGAGTTATCGATCGGCGGGACGATCGTCGCTGATTTAAAGCAGGACAAGATGTTGGTGCTCCTTAACCAAGAGCTCTTTAACCAAGAGGTCTTTAACCAAGAGAAGTTCGCCATGGTCATTCAAGGCGTGTTCTCCGAACTGAACGAGGACCAGAGGAACGCAATAATCTTCGGCGACATCCAGAACCACCTTCGGCAGGCCGAGCAGGGCAAGAAGCTCGGCGACATCAATTACGAGAAGCTGGAAGCGAAGAAGATCGACGGCGCCCAAGCGGTTGGTTTCCGCGTCCTTTATGTCAGCGACCAGGAAGACGCGGAAAAAGCTGATGACTTCGCCCTCATCCCCCCGCTTGATTCGCTCGATATCTGGGCCGATGCCGAGACCGGCGTGATCCTTCTGCTCGAGGCGAAGACTGCCTGGCCCGATGGGACCACGGAGACCTCAGTCTACAAGAACTTTGTCTACAACCAGGAGTTGGATATGAAGCTGCTGTCGCTCGACGTGCCCGAGGGGTACACGCTGATCGATGCCGAGCAAGGCGGTGTGATCAACGCGAACGTGGGCACGGAAGAAGGCGGCTCGCTTGAGTTCCTGATCGATATCGTCAGCACCTACGCTCTCGAAAACAACGGGTTCTACCCGAACACCCTGACCAGCAACGAGATCAAGGAACAAATGATCGCGAGTTGGAAGAAAGACTTCCCCGACAAGCCGATCTTTAGAGATGACGGCTCCGGCGAGTACGTCGACAAAGATCTCGCGGCGTCGATCTCGCTGGTCGACAACGCCTTTGAGTTCATCCACAACCTTGAAAAGGACGGCGTCAAGTACAACTACGCCGGCAAAGGTATCAAGTTCGGTGACGGTGAAACCCCAATCCTGTGGTTTAAGCTGAAAGGCGCGGAAAGCTACACCGTGGTCTACGGCGACACGGAAATCAAGCATGCCGACAAGGCACCCGTAAAACCCTGATCCGATCAACGGGCTACCGGGGATCCGACCGTGCCGTAGAAACTGCGGCACGGTTTTTCGTTCGCGCGATATGCTGTTCGCATGACCACCGCAAGGACGCAGCACAGCACGCGCTGGCACATCGAACCCGAATCGTCGGGCCAGTCGGCCGCCCCCCTCCTGCCGGGCCTGCACCCGCTGGTGGACCGCCTGCTCCGGGCAAGGGGCGTGACCGACGCAGAGGCCGCAGAACACTTCCTGGCCCCCAAGCTCACCCACCTGCACGATCCCGCGACGCTGCCGGGGTGCATCAAGGCCGCCCAACGACTCAAAAAGGCCGTCGACGAACAACAGCCCATCATCATCTACGGCGACTATGACGTCGATGGCGTCACCGCCTCGGCCATCCTCTACCACACCCTCACCGCCGCGGGGGCATCCGTCAACACGTATGTACCCCACCGGCTCGAGGAGGGCTACGGCATCAATGCCGAGGCGATCCGCACACTCGCCAACGGTTTCAACTCCCCTCCCTCGAGGGAGGAGCAGGGGAGGGTGGCGAATGATGATGCGGACGCTACTAAGCAATCGCATCAATATGACTCGGCACCCTCCCCCAACCCCTCCCTCCAGGGAGGGGAGTTGCAACGCCCCCTCATCGTCTCCGTCGACTGTGGGATCACCGCGACCGAGCCCGCGGCACTGGCCAAAGACCTCGGCGTTGACCTGATCATCACCGACCACCACGAGTTCGACACAGACAACCTGCCCGAGGCCTACGCCCTCGTGCACCCCGGCCTCAAAGAAGACCAGTACCCCAACCGGGACCTCTGTGGCGCGGGCGTTGCCTACAAACTCGCCTGGCAGTTCGCCCTCGAATACTGCGGTTGTGAACAAGGCGGCAAGCTGCCGGACACCTACCGCAAGCTGCTGCTGGATCTCCTTGCATTCGCCGCGCTGGGTACCGTTGCCGACGTGATGCCACTGGTCGGGGAGAACCGTGCGATCACGACGTTCGGACTGCAGCGCATCAGCCACACCACGTTCGAAGGCCTCAATGCACTGATCGATGCCTCCAACCTCCGCAGCGAGAAGATCGACAGCTACCACATCGGCTTCGTGCTTGGACCCCGCCTCAACGCCTGCGGGCGCATGGGACACGCGAAAGAGGCCGTCGAACTCTTGACCACCGCGCAAGGTGAGCGTGCAAGAGAACTGGCTGAGCAGTTGCACCATGTCAACGAGGACCGCAAAGCAACCGAGCGCGGCATTGTTGACCAGGCCAAGCAAATGGTGCTCGACGCCGGCTACGACCGCGATGATACGCGTGCGATCGTGCTGGCCCACGAAGACTGGCACCCGGGCGTTGTCGGCATCGTCGCCAGCCGAATCGTTGAGCAGTTCTGCCGCCCGGTCGTGCTGCTGTGTATCGACCCTGCCACACAGACCGCCAAGGGCTCGGCACGCAGTATCGATGCATGCAA
The DNA here is from genome assembly GCA_049611445.1 of Phycisphaeraceae bacterium. Taxonomy (GTDB): domain Bacteria; phylum Planctomycetota; class Phycisphaerae; order Phycisphaerales; family Phycisphaeraceae; genus JAHQVV01. The sequence goes on from JBMZAP010000029.1 coordinate 8,554, forward strand.
CCTGCACGAAGCCATTCAAGCCTGCAACGAACACCTCACCAAATTCGGTGGACACGCCATGGCTGCAGGCCTGTCACTGCCAGTGGCTAATATCGACGCCTTCCGAGACGCGTTAGTGCAGCAGGTCAATACGGTGCTCAAGCCGGAGGACCTTGTCCAGCATGTCCGGATCGATAGCGAGGTGCAATTGCCAGATTGCACGCCGGACATCTTCAAGCTTGTCCAATCCCTCGCACCCTTTGGCAGAGGCAATCCCAAGCCGCGCCTGATGCTTGGCAGGCTTACGGTCGATCGGGCCCAGCGGATGGGCGGTCAGGGTCGGCACCTTTCAATGCAATTGCGCGATGGCAACCGATCCATCCGCGCGGTCGCCTGGAGCAAGGGCGAACTGGCAGACCAACTCCCCTCTGGCAGCGTGATCGACGTGGTCTTTCAACCCGCCATCAATGAGTGGCGCGGCAACCGCACCGCCGAGTTGCATGTGCTCGACCTGCGGCCGCACGCGTCGTGAAGCACAAAACATCACAGTAAGCGCATAACCCCGCCGGGGTATTTGGGGGTGTCGCTGCGTAAAAGCATGAAAATCAACCCTTTAGGAGGATTGTTAACAGGCCTTTCCCCAATAGGATCAATCTCGGCAGCGACAGACGTGGCGTTGCCGTTCTTTTGATTTCGAATCATCTCCTATCACACTGAGGAAAGGGAAACCCCATGACCAACCGTTCGACCCAACAGCTATTTGCATGCGCCGCCATCACCTCTCTATCGGCACTCGCACCCCAAGCCTTTGCCGGGGAGATCACGACGATCACACCGTTCCCCGGCATCGTCTCAGTCGCGGGCCAATCAGTGTCCACCCCGAATGCAGGCAACGATAACGTTGTCGGCACGGGCAACACCAACGTCCTGTCGATCCTGCAGAAAGACTACAGCGCCGTAGGCCCGGTCGACATCGTCATGGGCGTCATCGACTCGGGCGGATCGACTGAATACGTCGTGCTCGAAGGTGTACAGAACAGCACCGGCGTTGACTGGAGCGGATACCGGGTCATCCTCGGTTTCGGGGTCGGCGGCAGTTTTGTCCAGTCCACCGCAGGCGACGGGCTGAACTTTGACGATGAGGATGACTCGCCCATGAACTTCGCGCCGGGCTTCATGGATTTCACCACGGTCGTCAAGCCCAACGAAGACGTCATTGAAGCGAGCGGCGGTGACCTGCTCGCCGGTCAGTTCTCCGGCACCGACATCGTCTTCCATATCGACGTGCCCGACGGCATCACCGAGTTCACGCTTCGGCAAGAGCCGATCGCCATCCCCGAACCCGGCAGTGCCGCCCTGCTGCTGCTGACCGCGGGCCTGGCGATGCGGCGACGACGAGCCTGATCTCGATCAACAACCGGACCCTTGCAGCGACCAGGGAATAAACCCGCCCGGCCGGGGGTTTTCCTATTGCCCAGCACGTTGCCGGGCACGGGCAGAAGGATTCAAACCTCCAACGCCTCGGAGCAAACCGACGAGGGTGTTTGCCGCGACGCCTTGGCAGGCCTAGAATCGTTATCCCGCTTCAGGATGTCCGAAGCGGCATAGCCCGATGAATTCCCAACCCCGACGGCACGCCGTCAGATTGGAGACAAGCCATGGCAAGCGAAGCTGTGCACACGTTTACCGATGCGAACTTTGAAGAAGACGTCCTCAAGTCCGATGTCCCCGTCCTCGTTGATTTCTGGGCCGAGTGGTGCATGCCCTGCCGCATGCTCGCACCGGTGATCGACAAACTCGCCGAGAAGTACGGCGACACGGTCAAGGTCGGCAAGCTCGACACCGACGCCAACCGCGAGACCGCTGTGAAGTACGGCATCTCCTCGATCCCGACTGTCATCCTCATCAAGGACGGCGAACCGGTCCAGGCCTTCCAGGGCATGCAGCCCGAAGCCGCCTACGCCGCTGAACTCGACAAACTGGTCGGCAGCAGCGCGTAAGCCAAGCGACAACACAACAAACACCGAAGCCCACGCCGTCACGGCGTGGGCTTCTTTTATCGCAAAGTCTTGTAAAGCTATTTAACCCTCACCCGTATCCAGCACGGCCATGAACGCCTTCTGGGGAATGTCCACCGAGGCGATCTTCTTCATCCGCGCTTTACCCGCCTTCTGCTTTTCGAGCAGTTTGCGTTTACGCGTGACGTCGCCGCCATAGCACTTGGCGGTCACGTTCTTGCCGACGGACTTGATGGTCTCACGGGCGATGATCTTGCCACCGATCGCGGCCTGCAGCGGGATCTCAAACAGGTGCCGATCGATCTCCTGCTTGAGTCGCTTGAGCAGGTGTCGGCCGCGGTACTCCGCTTTCTCGCGGTGCACGATGATCGAGAGCGCTTCGACCGCTGTACCGTTGACGAGGATGTCCATCTTGACGAGCTTGTCGTGGTGGAAGCCGGTGACGTGGTAGTCCATCGTGCCGTAGCCGGAGGTGATGGACTTGAGCTTGTCGAAGAAGTCATAAATGATCTCGGCCAGCGGCAGGTCGTATTCGAGGATCTGTCGGTCCTCGCCGAGGTACTTCTGCTGCTTGTAGATCCCGCGACGCTGCTCGCAGAGCTTCATGATGTCGCCGATCTTGTCGTTGGGCACGATGATCTCGGCGCTGACGATCGGCTCGCGGATCTCGCGGACCTTGGACATGTCCGGCAGCTCAGCCGGGTTCGTGATCTGGATCGTGTGGGTTTCCCCCATCTTGCCCTGCACGAGCACTTCGTAGGTCACCGTCGGGGCGGTCTGGACGAGCTGCACATCGCCCTCTCTTTCCAGGCGTTCCTGGATGATGTCCATGTGCAGCATGCCGAGGAATCCGCAGCGGAAGCCCGACCCCAGCGCCTCGGAGTTTGTCGGCTCATAGGTGAAGCTGGCGTCGTTGACGTGCAGCTTGCCGATTGCCTCGCGCAGGTCGTCGAACTGCGTGTCCCCCGACGGGTAGAAGTCGCAGAACACCATCGGCTGCGGCTCCTGATAGCCGGGCAAAGGCTCGTCTGCGGGGTGCGCATCGAGTGTGATCGTATCGCCGATGTTGACGTCTTCGAGTGTCTTGATCGAGGCGACCATGTAGCCGACGTCGCCGGCCTCGAAGGGTTCATCGTTCGCCACCATCTCGGGCTTGAACTTGCCAAGCTCGGTCACGTGGAAGGTGCGCTTCACGCCCATCATGCGGATGCGGTCACCCTTCTTCATCGTGCCGTTGACCATCCTGAAGTAGACAATCACGCCACGGTAGTCGTCGTACTTCGCATCGAAGATCAGCGCCTGCAGTTTGTCTTCCGGGTTGCCCTTGGGCGGATGGAACCTGGCGCAGATCGCGTCGAGCAGTTCGCTGACGCCGGCCCCTGACTTGGCGGAAGTGAAGATGCAATCTTCTGCGTCAAGCCCGAGCACTTCCTCAACCTGCAGGGCACGCTTTTCGGGTTCGGCGCTGGGCAGGTCGATCTTGTTGACCACCGGGATCAATTCGAGGTCTGCCTCGACCGCCTTGTACAGGTTGGCGACCGTCTGGGCCTCGACGCCCTGCGTTGCATCGACTACGAGGATCGCGCCCTCACAAGCGGCCAGTGCCCGGCTGACTTCGTAGTGAAAGTCCACGTGACCGGGTGTGTCGATGAAGTTGAGCTCGTAGTTGACGCCGTCGTATTCGTGCTCAACCGAGACCGCCGAGGACTTGATCGTGATCCCACGCTCCCGCTCCAGGTCCATGTTGTCCAGAGCCTGTTCTTTCTTGGTGCGCTCGTCCATGGCACCGGTACCCATCAACATCCGGTCGGCCAAGGTGGACTTACCGTGGTCGATGTGGGCAATAATGCAGAAGTTGCGGATGGTCTTCTGGGCACTCATGGGGCATTCAAGGCAGGAGGGAAAGCGGGAGATTGTAGCAGGCGTAGACGATGTAAGACGACACCCCCGCTCGATGGACCGGGGGTGCCGTGGTGCGTGGAAATTGGGATTGAACAATCAGGCGCGTTTGCCCTTGGCGAACAGGCCGACGTGGTCGTACTTCGCACCGAGGGTTTTACGCGAATCGATCGCCATCCAGTTGTCGAGGATGTCCGCGTAGACGCTGCGGAAGTCGACGGTGTGGATCAAATCGCCCTGCGTCAGGTTCTTCAGTGAAGGGTAGCTGCCGTGCACGCCGTGCTTGACCGCGGGGCCGAAGACGAAGCTGGGCCCGGCGACGCCGTGGTCGGTACCTGACGAAGCGTTCTGACGCAGACGCCGACCAAATTCAGAGAATGCCAGCGAGACGACTCGTCCGTCGTGACCCGTCTTCTTGAGCTCGTCGTAAAACGCCTTCATCGCGCCGGCGAACTGGGTGAGCAGCTGAGTGTGCTTGTTGATCTGCTGGGCGTGGGTGTCGAAGCCGCCGAGGTTTACGTAGTAGACGCGCGTCGGCAGTTCAGCCCGGATCATCTTCGCGACCATCTGGAGCTGAAGCGAAAGCGCGCTCGTTGGGAAGCGTGTCTCCGTCCCGCCTTGCACGGCCTTGCGCACTTTGCTGGAAGCGACCTGCGCATCCAACGTCGTCCGCTGCACGAACGCCAACGGATCGGCGGGGTCGGCCTCGGCCTTATTCGCATTGATCTTCTTGTAGCCGTCGGAGACCGCATCATGGATGCCATGCCCGGCCCACTGGAATGCATTGGCGCTCTGGAACGCAACAGGCTTCACATGCGAACCCTGGACCGCCAGCGGAGCGTTGTTGCCGATCGACACGCAGGCCATCGAGGCTTCGTCAGGGGCGACACCGTTGCGATTCAAAGGATAAGCGGTGTCCAGCGCCTTGCCGACCCAGCCCATGCCGCGCTGATCTTTCTCGTCGGTCTCGCCGCTGTGCCAGATGTCCATGGACTTGAAGTGTGAGCGATTGGGGTTGGGGTAGCCCACGCCGTTGATCACCGCGGCCTGGCCTTCTCCGATCATCTCGTGGATCGGGCGTAGCGCCGGGTTCAGCCCGATGCCGTCGGTGCCGTTGAGTTTGATCGCGTCCTTGATACGCAGGCCCGGGCGAGCGCGGTTGTATTCGTCGTCGCCGAAAGGCACAACGGTGTTGAGCCCGTCGTTGCCGCCAGAGAGCTGGACGACGACCAGGACGCGGTCTTCAGGGACGCCCGCCTTGCTTGCGGTGTACCAGTTCGTGTCGGCATAGGCTTCAGAGGTCGAGCCAACGAAGCCCGGCACGCTTGCCGCGGCAGACAGCATCGCCATTCCGCCGAGGAAACGTCGCCGAGTAAACGCGGCATTGAGTAGTTTCGGGGTGTCCGTACTCAGAGGGTGGTAGTGATTGCACATCGTGGTATTCCCTATCGCGGGGTTAAAAACGTAAAACGAATCGCAAAAGGCTCGTGGACTAGCAGAGCTGATACTCCGGCATCGCGGTGATCAACAGCAGCAGCGCGACCAGCGAATCAGCGGTGACACCCTTGTCACGCTCTTTCATAAACTTCACCAGCGGAGCCCGGCGATCTTTGCCGACATGATGACCGAGCATCGCATCGCAGAGCTGATCGACAACCACCTGGTTGCCTTTATCCTCGAAACCAGCCAAGAGCGGCTGCGGGTCGTACTTCACATCGCTCTTCCTGAACTGCTTGCCCGGCGTCGTGCCTGTCAGCAGGTAGGCACAGGTGTTCTGACGCATGAAGAGTGTTGACGTGTTGATCCATGCCTTGCCGCCCGGCCAACCCGCGACGCTGGGCGGCTCAAACAACTGCTGACCCATCCCACGCAATGCCGTCGCGACCGCCCGATCGTCACGAAGCGGCGCGTGCGTCTGGTGGATCGTTCCGACGACCACCTGCACAGGGCTCTTAATTTGCTTGCCCACGATGCCGGCATCGTAGAAGTGCTGACTCTTAAAGAGCCTGCCCAGTACCGGTGCAATCTCGAAATCATTCTCTCGCAGCAGCTTCGCCATACCATCCACGACAGCACGCGTCGTATCGTCGAGCAGGTCCCAGTCGTCAGAGACGTCCGCAACAAAGTGGCGATAGAGCTTGAGCGAGACAAAACGGGCACAGGCCTGGTGCTTGAGCAAGAGTTGCACGAAGCTGTCGCCGTTGTATTTGTCGGTTTGGCCAAGGATCGTCTTGCTGCCGGTGTCGTGCTGGCGTTCGTTGAAGACGAACTCGTTGTCACGGAAGTGGTAGCCGGTGAGCGCGCGGGCCCCGGCCTTGATGTCATCCTCGGTGTAGTGGCCCTCGCCGAGGGTGAACAGTTCCATCAATTCGCGGGCGAGGTTTTCGTTGGGGCGCTGTTTCTTGTTCTGATCATTGTTGAGGAACTTGATCATCGCCGGGTCCTGCACGATACCGCTGGCCAGCTCAGCGAAAGAGCCGTTGGCGTGCTCGCGGAACATGGCGTTCTGGACCTGCATCAGATAGGCGTCGCGGACGTCGCGGTGCCGCGTGGCGAAGTGACAGTGCCAGAGCAAAGTCAGGCGTTCCTCGGTCGGTCGGGGCGTGCGGGCCATACGCTCGACCCACCAGCGCTGAAGCGCCGCGTGCATCCGCCGGTCCTCCGCGTTTGCTGCAACGCGCATCCGTCGGAACTTGTCGAGGGTCTTCTGGTCCTGCTCCCGACGGGCTTTCATCGCTTCCTGCCGCTCTTCCGGGGTCGCGACACGGATGATGTCCGGGTCCAGATCTGCGGGGTCGAGGTCACCCAAAGGCACCCTTTGGTAATCAACCAGCTCGGCAACGGCCTTGTTCAGGCCCTTGGCATGCCACTGCGCCAGTTTCTGAGGGGTGGCACCGTAACCCGCCCGAATCAGCAGGTGTCGGGCTTGGGCGGGGCCAAATTCATTCGCACGGATGGGGCTGAGTGAGGCATTGATCGGCATAACGGTCTCCAACAAACGACGCGAAGGGGATACCTAGTCAACGTGTCACGGATGCGACTATTGCATCACAATTCTATAAGTCAGTGGCGTTCAATATGATTCAAAACATTCAGGCCAAATCACACCCCGCTACACTGCCCCAACCTGCCCTACTCCACCGACCTGCAACACCGCCATGCTGAAAATTATCCTCTTCCTCGGCTCGTTCTGGCTGATCCAGGCGCTCGTCACCATCGGTTTTAAGCTCTCCAGCCTGCACGACAAGCAGTTCTGGCTGTGGTTTTGTGCCGCCCATGCGATCGGCGTCCCCAGCCTGTGGTTCCTGGTCCGTCTGTATAAAGAAATGAGTGAGCCCGTGGCCTTTGGCCTGGCGCTGGGTGGGGCCTTCCTCGCCTCGCAAGTTGCTTTATTTATTGCATTTAAGCCCGCAACCGCACTCATCCAGTGGGTCGGGGTGCTCGCAATCTGCGGCGGAATGCTCATGCTCGCGATGGGCGGCCCCAAAACAACTTCTTCAGAGATGCAAGCCGATGAGCCCGAGGCCTCGGCTCAGCCCTGAACGCTGCCGCAATCTGCATACATCCTGTAAGATGACCCCCCGTCGGAGCATCTTGCTTTGGATAGATCATCAGCAAGACAGCCTTTGGCTGTACCCATTTTCCCCGAGAGGAACTCTATGTCGAACCACATCCGCTTTACCCGTCGTCGATTCATTCAAACCGCCGCGGTCACCTCCGCCTGGGCCATGAGTGCCGGCTCCTACAGCCGCGTCTTCGGCGCCAACGATCGACTCAATATCGCCTTCATCGGTACCGCTGGCATCGCCAATGGCCAGCACCTCAACCAGCTGTCCGGCGACGGCCTGGGCTGCCCCTGCTACTGCGATGCCGACGCCGGCCGCTTCGGTAACGCCGCGAAGAAGCACCCCGACGCCGCACAGTTCACCGACTACCGCAAGATGTACGACAAGCACATGAAGGACATCGACGCGGTCTCCGTCGCCACCCCTGACCACCACCACTACCCCGCCACCATCATCGCGATGATGGAAGGCAAGCACGCCTACACCCAGAAGCCGCTGACCCACACCATGTGGGAAGCACGCCAGCTCAAGCTCGCCACCGAGAAGTACAAGGTCGCCACCCAGATGGGCAACCAGATGCACGCCAACGAAGGTAACCGCCGCATCGTCGAGTGGATCCGCTCGGGCAAGCTCGGCACCATCAAGGAAGCACACATCTGGACCAACCGCCCCGTCTGGCCACAGGGCAACCCCGCACCCACCCCCGCACCCGACAAGAAGCCTGAAAAGCTCAACTGGGACGCCTGGCTTGGCCCGGCCCCGATGCGTGAGTTCGTCGAGGGCTACCACCCGTTCAAGTGGCGCGGTGCGATGCACTACGGCACCGGCGCGTTGGGCGACATGGGCTGCCACACCACCGACGGTTTCTACTGGGGCATGGAGCCCGGCTACCCCGTCGCGGCCACGCTCATTGACGGCGACCCCGTCGGCGGCAAGGAACAGTACGCCAAGCAGGGCGCGGTTAAATTCGAGTTCGCCGCCAAGGGCGACCGACCCGCCTTCAACTACTACTGGTACGAAGGTGGCAAGAAGCCTGCCAAGCCTGACTTCGTCAAGGACGATAAGCCCCTGCCCAAGTCCGGCGGATTCATCATCGGCTCCAAGGCCGCCATTCAGTACATGGACGACTACGGCAACCGAATCAAGATCCATAGCTATGACGGCAGCGAAATCGCCGAGCCAGAAAAAACCCTCGAGCGTTCACCCGGCCACCACGCAGAGTGGATCATGGCCTGTAAGGGCGAGAAGGCCTACGACTATCCCAAGTCCGGCTTCAAGTACGCCGCAATGCTCACCGAATCCGTCCTGCTGGGCACGATCGCCCAGAAGGTCGGCGGCCGCATCGAGTACGACGCCAAGAACATGAAGATCACCAACAACGCCGCCGCGGACGCCCTGATCACCAAGGAATACCGCAAGGGCTGGGAATTCAAGATGGGCTAAAGCTCAAAACGCAACCAAACAAAAACACCTGCGAGTTTTTCGCAGGTGTTTTTTTATGCGCACAAACCGGCTGTGCGATCGCCTGTGCCATGACTCAACATGACGCCCGACCTGCTGCTCACGCGGCTTGTCAGCGGGCTAAATATTCGTGTAGTTGGATGAACAGCCCATCATCAAAAGGGGTATCCCACAAACATGTGATTTTAAAGTTGCGATGGATGAATGACGCTATACAAGCAGGGATTGCGTCATTTCAGCATTGCCACTCAATCAATGGCAGGTAGACTTATTCCGCCCATATAGAGTCACTTTTTAGCGACATCATCGCTTGGTCATTTCGACACGCAACTTCACTACATGCGACATCGCTAAAGGCATTCCGCACAAGGAGGACCGAAATGAAACTGCACACCAAGACCCTGCTTACGGCAACGGAGAAAACCGTCATGAAGAACAAGCTGCTGCTCACCGCACTCGCGACCACGGCCCTTGCCTCCGGCTCGGCGTCTGCAGGCGTGCTCTATGGGCCGACTGACATCGAGGTGCCCGAAAGCATAAACGATGTCACCTCGCTAACGACCGGTGACCTGGGTGGCAATGACGAACTGATCATCACCTACAGCATCACCCGCGGGACTACAGATGCGGGCGATAGTTGGCTGACCATGGTTTTCAACAGGGATCCCGCCGACAACAAGTTCACTTTCGGCTCGGTCTTTGGGGTGTTTATGAAAACGAAAACCCACGAGACAAACGGATACTCAACCCCGAACGCTACGGGCAGCTGGGGTACTGGTGGTAATACCGGCCCCTTGTTCGGCACAGGGTCCCCCGCCGAGCACGCGGTGCGCGTCACGGTGAGCGGTTTGAGCACCGGCGGGTTTAGCGGTGTAAAGAACGTTGTTGTAGAAATCGACCACAACGCCAGCACAGTTGGTACCGCTGATCGAACCTTTACGGGGACGTTTGACTTTGGGGGTACAGATGAAGGCTTGAGTATCGACTTACGCTCGCATGGTGGCTCTGGCGTTGACCCCGAACACACCGCCAACAATTTCACCCTCACGGCCGTCCCCGAGCCCGGATCGCTGGCACTGCTCGCGGTGGGCGGCCTTTGCATGTTCAAGCGTCGTCGACGTGGTTGAAGGATAGCACTCGATTTTGTTTATGAATGCCGTATTCTTCAAGGGGTGCGGCATTTTTTGTTTCACTTCTCGCCGCATCAGGGTCTCATCATGCGTCGCGCTTTTACGCTCATCGAGTTGCTAGTCGTCATCAGCATCATCGCGCTGCTGATCGCGATCCTGCTGCCGGCCCTCAGCAACGCCCGGGCGTCGGCACGCACCATTCAGTGCGCCGCCAACCAGAAGCAGATCGGTGCGGCCCTGTTCATCTACGCCGAGGAAAACAAGAGCCTGCTGCCGCCGATGATGATCCTTGCGTCAGGCGAGACGGAGTGGAGCAAGAGCGGGCCTTACTGGCAGGACCTGCTCGCAGACAGCCTAACCGGTGAAGAGAAGGTCTTCGGCCGCAGCCCCGCGGTCTACTGCCCGAGCGTCGAGAAGAGCCACCCGATCGCGGATTACGGCAACAACCCGTACCTGATCCCGTTTCTGCGCGAAGACAACATAGATACCGACCGACTGAAACTGGTCCAGTACGACTCCATACGCGACCCGAGCGGGAAAGTGCTTGCGGCCGACAGCTCCTCCAATAACGGTCGGTTCATCGGCTCATGGTTTATCTCTTCATTATTTCTGTCGAGCGGTGCCGCGAGCCGCAACGTACCCTGGCCCCCGCGTCATAGCCAAGCGATGAACGTGCTCTGGGCGGACCAGCACGTCGAAGCAGAGAACGCAGACGACCTCGTGGACAACCGATTCCAGTACTTTGTCCCCAGCGGTTTCTAGGGCATCAATCGAACCTTACTCCCGCGCCTGCTTCTCTGGCTTGAAGAGATCCAGAATCGCCTGATAAGGCACCGCGTCGTAGAACACGATCTTTCGATCGGGAACAACTTCCGCCTCGCTCACCACCGCGACGACCTGGCCTTGGTCGTTGAAGATTGGTCCGCCCGAGGAGCCACCGCCGTAGTTCGAGGTCACGCTGATACGCGGGGTGTTCTTGTTACGCGGGCTCAGCAGGAATCGGCCGATGTGGCCGCGGCTGTACTCATAGAAACGACCTTTGGGGTGTGAGACAACGTGTACATCGTCGCCGACCTTGGCTGTTCGAGCGATCGGCACGGGGTTGAGTTGCTCGTCCCCCATATCGAGTTGAATCAAGGCGAGATCATGCTTGTCGCTTGCCGCCAACACCTCGATGATCGGGTAGACCTTGCCGCTGCGTGTCATCGCGACGAAAGTCTGGGTGTTCTCATCTTTGTTCTCCATGACATGGTGGTTGGTGACCGCCAGGCCGTCCTTGGAGATGGCAAAGCCAGAGGCGTTGTTGGCGTGCAACTTGTCGCACTTGCCACAGAGGTACAGCCGAGCAATGACGAGTACACCATCATCGACCGTGTCATACAGGTCGTCACCATCTTTGGTCAGCGTAAATTCGGCAGGCGGGACCGCATCGACGGTGAAATCCGACTTCATCCGCTCCTGCAGGATCTTGTTTTCGATGGTCTTACCCGCGTCGGAAAGTTTCCGGCCCTGCTGTTCAATGTTTCCACGGATCGCACGGTCGTTGATGTACTCCGGGGCGTCCGCCGAGTAGGCAAACGGGGCAAAAGACACCAGCAAAGCAAGTAGTAGAATTCGACGCATCACAGCTCCTAAATCAGGTCGCCGGCCCATCCGGCAGACCCATCTTACGACCCAATCATGCTGCTGGTTCGGATTCGGACGCGCAAGCCGCCGCGAGATCCGCAAAATCCCTGGCCAACATTTTCCAGATCGTACCCTTCATCAGCACGCCCAGCGGGGAGAACAGCTTGAATAGAAATGTGACCGGCCGACCCACAAGCGTTATGCCTGCGCCCCATTTGGGGTGAAATGAGATGTGCAGCGGGCATTGCAGCGTCTCCCGCTCGAAATATGAGCGAGAGTTTGCACGGGACGCATCGCGACCCCCTCGACACCGTCAGTCGTACGCGATGATCGGCTTGGACTTGTAGTTCTTGTCGCCGGTCTTTGGACAGAAGGCCATTTCCCTGATCGAAGGGATGATCGGCAGCGGCTGCTCGACATCCGGAAACTTGTAAAGCTCGATCGTCTTGCCCGTCGTATGGTCCCAGATCGTCGCGGCGGGTTCGGGTGCTTTCTCACCACGCCTGTGGCTGAGATAGACAAACTTGCCGGATGCAGGGTCGTACGCGGTGTATTGCTCGAAGAGCTTGCCGCCGCCGAAATTGACCTGATAGGTCACCGCATGGCCGTCAGCATCGGACGCGGTGACTTCATAGGTCGTGCCCGCGAGGGATGGTATGGACAGGCTCAAACAGAACAGCAGCGTCAGCAGTATGCGCATCGTTGTACTCCTATCAAGGATGAGGCGTGCAGTAACCTGCCGCCGGGGTCGGTAGCGGTTGGACGCGCCAGCATACTGCAGGTTCCGATTGCCGAAGAAAAGGCTTACTCCACGCCCTGCTCGGCGAGCCAGCGTTCTGCATCGATCGCGGCCTTGCAGCCCATGCCCGCGGCGGTCACGGCCTGGCGATACACGTGATCGCTCACATCGCCGGCGGCGAAGACGCCCTCGATATCGGTCATCGATCGACCAGCATCCTTGAGGACCAGGTAACCGGTCTCGTCGGTCGCGAGTTGACCATTGAGGAAGTCGGTGATGGGCTTGTGGCCGATGGCCATAAACAACCCGCCGAGCGCCATCTCGGTTTCTTCTTTGGTCTGGTTGTTAATGAGCTTGACGCCGGTGATCTTGTCGTCGCCCAGCACATCGGTGACCTCGGTATGCCAGTGCATCTGGATCTTGTCGCTGTTGAGTGCACGTTCCTGCATCACCTTGCTGGCACGCATCTCGTCTCGCCGAACGAACATATGCACCTTACTGGCAAACTTGGTGAGATACATCGCTTCTTCGACGGCAGTATCGCCCGCGCCGACGACGCCGAGCTCGGCCTCGCGGAACATGGGCAGTGCCCCATCGCAGACGGCACAGGCACTGACGCCGCCGCCAGACTTGGCCAGGCGTTCTTCGTTCTCCAGTCCCAGCCACTTGGCCACGGCGCCGGTCGCGATGATGACCGATTCGGCCAAAACCTCGTAGCCGCCGTCGCCAACAACGTGGAAGGGCCGCTTGGACAGGTCAACAGACTTCACATCCTGGAAGATGGAGAAGAGCTTGCCAGAGATGTCTTTGCCATTGACCGGGCCTTCATCGGTGACGACACGTGTGTCGAACCGGGCGGCCTGCTCAAAGAACTTCTGCATCATCTCCGGGCCGGTGACCCCCTCGGGGAAGCCGGGGTAGTTTTCGACTTCGGTGGTGAGCATCAGTTGGCCGCCTGCAAGCAGCGTGCCCTGCGATCGGCCGGCAAACACCAGCGGATCAAGCGAGGCGCGAGCGGCATAAATCGCAGCGGTCCAGCCCGCGGGGCCGGAACCGATGATGACAACTTTTTCGATCGGTAGGTCTGTCGTTTCGCTCATGGTCGAAGGATTGTAGCGGGGTCAGGGTCTGTTGCATGGGAGAGAACAACCTGACGGCAGGATGTATTCCCAGAGACACTGCAAGGCCCAAACTCACTTCGTCCAGGTATCGAAACCATAGCGTGTGCCCTTGCCATCGCTGGTGTCGAGATTAGCCACCGGGCCGTCGGCAATCGTGGTCCAGATCGTCTCGGCATCGGGCACCGCAAGGGCCTCAGCGTGGCCATCGAGGTAGGCGACGTCGGCCTTATCGTTGTGGCGGTAATGGGCCGCGCCGGTCGTCTTGCCGGGCCTGCGGTACGAGACGGTGTGCGGCTCATAGAACGTAGCCAACGAAAAGTCCTGATGCACCGCGTCAGCAAAGGCGAAGACGTCAGTCGGCTGATCGACCTCGCCCATGCGGCGTGGCGTTCGGCCGATGGGGAAGGGCCAAACGAGCCCGCCGTTGTAGCCGAAGTGAGCCGAGCGATTGGCGAATTTGGGCGTAAAGCCCGGGGCGTCTGCAGGGAATTCCGGGCAGGCCAGCGCTTCGACGATGTTGTTGCCCAGATAGTCGGCGAGCGGGCCACGCGTGCGGTCCAGCGGGCGGTTGGTCGTGGATCCCGGGCCGCCAGCCTCGTACCCGAACCACCACTGGACCCCTGCCGCATCACGGGTGGCGTAATGCATCAGGTATCCGTCGTTCTCGGTGGCGTAGTTGATGAGCGCGGCGGAGGTTTGCCTGAGGTTACTCAGGCAGGCGGTCGTGCGTGCCGAAGCCCGTGCGCTGCCCAACGCCGGTAGCAGCAGCGCAATCAACAGGCCGATGATCGAGATGACCACGAGCAGTTCAATGAGCGTGAAGCCGGGCTGTGTTCGACGTCGCGTTTGCATCTTGGAAAACTGGGCGGCGCCTTTGGGCGGCACCCAGCAGTGATAGCGAGATTAATCAAGCGCGTCGTCGACGCAGCACAACGGCACCGGCTACCGCAAGCAAGGCCGCGCTAGTGGGCTCGGGGATCGGCAGAACAACTAGTTCGCTGCTGACCTGAGCGATTTTTGCGGACGAGAAATCAGTTGGCGGGTCACTCGTCGGGGTCAATCCCAATTCAGCCGGGGCGTACTGAGAAATATTGACCGACCATCCGTCAAACGAGCCATCGCTGAGGTTGCGTTCGGTCGGGCCGAAACTAGGTGAAGACCAAGTCGGAGGATTGGCAACAGGTTCATCAGCGAGCCAATAGACCCATGAACTGCCTGTTGTGTTGAAATCGGGGATCGAGCTGTTGCCACCGAACGTGAAGCCGTTAACAAAGAGCAATGGCCCGGTACCGAAATTGTAGACGGAAGTGTCAATATCGAGACCGCCTGCCGTATCCAGTGCAAGCAACATGTCCTCTGCTGTCGCATTTCCGTCGAATCGGTATTCAAAGAGATAGGCGTCGCCGGCATCAAACGCGAAGTCAATGATGACCGACGCCGTGTTCGACCCGTTGCCAACCGCATAGCCGGGCATCAGGTCTGCACATATCGCAGAAGTACAAGAAATGGCCCCGACCGCAGCGAGTAAAACTCTCGCACGGCCACGAAACGAAACAAAACGAAACATAGCTAACTCTCCTAGCCCCAAAATCGCGGGGGCCGAATCGGGTCGATGGCGATCGACCGCTTAGGCAATCCCACGCCTGGAACACCCAGGCAACAGGCAGGTCTTCCGGCTTCGGGGTTTCGCCAGATCTGCCTTCCCAACCATGGCCCGTTGCGGGCCCGTCAGTGGCAACATCGATCCGGCACCAGCCCCTTACGGCGGCGCGTCCGCGGAGGAATCCCGAGCTAAGGCAAGCCATCCATCACGGCGATCAAGAGATCTCAATCCTCTCAACCCGACCCGCGAAGACCCGCTCGGTCACCCCACTTCCCTTTTCACCCTCGGTCTGGGCGGCTGACCCGTACCAAGGACACCTGTGGGTTACAACTAAAGCATACGAAGATCACCGTATGCAGGCAATCATGTGCAATGATTTATCGCTCGGCCACGTCGCATTACAATAAGGACCACGCGTGTATCACCTGACCTGCCCATCATGCCATGACGTCACCGAGTCGCCCTTTGTGCGCAACGGAGCGGTCGTGCGCTGCAAGGCCTGCGAGAACAAATACCGCATCAAGTCCTCGCACTTTGAACGCGAGGTCCACACCGGCCCGCGCACGCTCGATGAGACCGATACCGTCCTGCGCAGCGACAGCGTCGATATCGATCCGGATGAAGTCCCACCAGTCTCCATCGATGACGACGGCAATGTCGTCGGCCTGTCCGGCTTGTCCGAACTGATGCGATGGGGCGACGGCAACAACGAAGAAGCTTCGACCGACGTCTCCTCAGCAGTCAACTGCAGGTCGTCCAGGAAATCTGACACCGCACTGCCCGCGGCCAAGACCTCCTCGTCAGGCGGAAAATCGACCGCCGGCAACGGCAGAGCCCGGGCCCAGGCCCGCAAGCGCAAGAAACGCAACAAGCTGATCCTGATGCTGGCGACGACCGGAACGGTCCTGATCGTTGTGGCCGTGCTCGCGATCCAGATCATCGGTGGCAACAATTCTGATGTTGCGGATGACAATCCCGGGCCCGAAACGCCGCCCGACAATGGCCCGACGGTCGCGGTCGAAGACCCGGTCACGCCGGACCCGGACGAGGATCCCAACAACCCCGACGGGCAAGACCCCGACCTGTTCCGAGATCCAAACCAGCCCGAGCCAAATCCCGAGCCGCAGTTTGTTGCGCCCTGGCGAACCAAAGATCTGGTTGACCCGCCGATCGATGTGCCAACGATGCTCACGCCTGCCAGGCCGCTGGTGCACGAAGGCTGGTACGTGATGAACCCGCCACGCGGCTCTGCGGACGCGGCCGGGGTCAGCAATGTCGAACTTGGCCAGCTCAATGCGATCGAGTTGAGCGATGGGATCACGCTGTTGTCCAGTTCCATTACCAACAGTTCTTCGCAGGTGGTCATGCAGGGCGAACTGCACATCATGCTGCTGGATGGGACGAGTAACGTGTTCGCAGAGACTTACGTGCCTCTGGCGATGATTGAGCCGAGGAGCCGACAGCCGTTTGCGATGACGATCCCGACGCGCTACTGGAAGCGTTCCCGCGGTACGCGTGCGTCGGTGCTGGTGCAGACCTGGAACGAACCGATCGAGCCGATGCATGACGTCCGCCTGCAGCCGGCCGGCCAGGGCCTGTCCGCCGCCCTGCGCGTCAGCGTGAAGAACCAAGGCGACAAGGCGCTTCGCGGGGCGATGATCTTTATCACCGCGATTGACGATGCAGACAACGCCATGGCCAGCTTCCTCGTCGAGGAAGAAAGCCTGTACGTGCGAAAGAATCAATGGCTGGATCTGGTGCTGGCCACCCCGCTGCACCCGGACACACAGGCGACCAAGTGGACCGCGACGGTCGTGCCCCGCTGATGGCCCGTCCGAAGTCTTAAATCGAAGCTGACCTCACGCCGCGACGCGCATCGTTACAGCCGGACTCTTGGTGTCACGCACCCAGCGTGAACCTCGGCCGCGGTGGTTGCAGACCGTCGACAACCGACGCAGGTACGCATCCAGCGATTGCTCATCGAATCGCGTCAGAAACTCGGTCGATGCCGAGTGGTTGCGCTGCCGGATGAGGTCGATGGTCTGCTGCTTGGTCATTGCGGTCTCACAAAGAAGGCTTGATAGGTGGGCTCGGCAAAAGATCGACCAGTTTTTTTGTTCCGCTGGATCGGTAACTGTTGTGGACACAGCAAACAGCCGAGGTAGCCCATACCGCGTTCAGCATGCGACTTTTTCGGACCTGCACCCCAGGCAAGGCGACTTATCGGTCCTCAATCCACAGCCAGCCCCGATAAGCCCGGCCAAGAGTAGGAAGCCGAATCGTTTGGGCTACAATGAGTGATCGCGGGTCACTGCAATTTCGCACGCGATCTGTTCCTGCTACCGAGCCTGCCCATGCCCCCCGTCACCATCCTCAGCCCGTACTCCGGCCGCCCCGTGAAAGTGCGCGAGCACGACCTCGGACGGGCACTGCGCGACGAGCAGGGCCGAGTGTTCTACGTCGTCGAAGACCCCGAGCACGGCCGCTATGCCGCACGAACCCGCAAGGGCTCACCCAAGGACCTGCAGCGGTATCGCGAGATCGAATCAGGCGTCGCCAAACTCGACAGCGATGAGCAAAGACCCGCCGCAAACCTGCAGGCCCATGACGCGACAGGCAGCAAAAGGTCCAACCCCATGGGCCGGATGATCCTTATCCTCGTCGTGCTTGCCGCTGCCGCGCTGGGCTATGTCTATATCAGCCACCCCGAATGGCTGGGCTTGGGCTCTTCTGACAGTGAGACGCAAGAGAATGCCCCTGCCGATGAACCCACCTCACAGGCGATGCCCAGCATTATCAAGGCCGCGCTGAAACAAACGACTGAATCTGAAACCGCCCCCGATTCAGGAACCGTGCAGAACGACAGGACGGCCCGCAGACAACACGACGCCAGAAACATAAACCCCGAACCCGTCATTGTCGCTGCGGCACCACCCCTTGAAGAGACATCGCCCATCGGGACCCAGGCCCGGTATACCGAGCCGGCCCCGATCCGCACCGCGCCGATCATACTGCCCGCAAAGCCGCGCCCACGGCAGGTCAACTACGACGACTTCCACCACACTGCCTCGGGCCTGCGATACAAGATCACCCACCTCACGGACGGCACCTCGGCCCGTGCCGGCAACTACCTGACCGTCCGGTATACCGCACAGACACTTGACGGCAAGCCGCTGATCAACGACGCATCGCAGTCCTTTATCCTCGCAAAGGGCCAGGCAATCCGCGCCTTCGATGAAGGCCTGGCCGGTATCCGCGAAGGCGAACAACTCCGACTGTTCGTGCCACGTGGCCACTCCGACAAGGGCGCCCTACCCGGCATCGATCGCATCCCCGACGAGCCGTTCCTCCTGGATGTGCAACTCGTCTCCGTCCGCCCCGGCGTGACGTACATCACCGAGACACCCGGCGACATTGACAGCCGCCCCTGCATGCCCGGCGACGTCATCTACCTCAACTACATCGCCCGCGTTGAAGGCCGGGACGAAGTCATCGACGCCACCGTCCACCGCGGCCAGCCGATGCGGATCACCCTTGGCAACAACGAGATTATTAAGGGGCTGGAACTTGGCGTTATTGGCATGCGCCCCGGCGAATCCCGACAACTGACCATCCCCCCCTACCTCGCGTACGGCAAATACAGTGTCGCTGGCGGATTGATCCCTGAAAACGCCGTGCTCAGTTTCCGCGTCACACTCGTCGGGATCGTCGACGAAGACGAGTAACGTTTCAATCTCTTCAGTGGGGCAGACATACCTGTCTTCCGTTGAACCGGGGGTCAAATTGATTTGATTGGGTCTTCGACCCATTGGCAGACAGGAATGTCTGCCCCACTGATCACTTATCTACACGCTAAACTGTGCCCATGCTTCGTTTTGCCGCCATCTTCGGTCTGATCGCGCTTGCCACACTCCTGGTCGCGTTCAAGAGCTTTGACTCCGGGCCGAAGGCCCTGCCTGAAGACGTGGATGACCGCGGCACCCTGCGTTTTGCGATCCCCAACGACCCGGGCAACATGGACCCGGGCCGAACATCTGCCTCCACCGACTTCCGCGTGGTCAAGTGCATCTACGAACCCCTGCTGGTCATCAAGTGGGGTGGCATCGAGATCGAGCCCGGCACCGCTGAGAGCATGCCCAGCATCTCCGAAGATGGGCTGACCTACACCTTCAACATTCGTGAAGACGCAAAATGGTCCGATGGCGTGCCCGTAACCGCAGACGACTTCGTCTTCGGCTGGCGCCGTGGGCTTCTCAAAGAGACCGCGGGCAAGTACGAGACGCTCTACAACATCATCAAGGGCGTGCCCGAGTTCAAGGAGTGGCGCGACGGCCTTGTTCAATTCTCGGGTGAATACTCGGCTGGCGAAGCCGACGATCACGAACTCTTTAATGAATACCCTCAGCTCAAAAGTATTCATAACAACAAAGACCTCAGCGACGATGAACGCAAGCAGGCGATCTACGAAGAACTGTGGGCGATCACACTTGAGGCCTTCGACGAACGCGTCGGCATCAAGGCTCCCGACAAGCGCACACTTGTCGTCACGCTCGAGGCTCCGACGGCATACTTCGACGCACTCTGCGCCTTCCCGACCTTCTCGCCGATGCCCAAGCACCACCTTGAGCCCATGGCCAAGATCGATGAGGGCGGCTGGTACATCGAGGACAGTTACTTCGGCGACCCGGACCTGCTCGTTGGCGTGAACTGGGGCTACCTGGCCGTGCACCGCGGCGAGCCGGCCCCGTCCGGCGAGCTGCGCTTCGGGCCGCGCCAGCTGCTGCAGGACGCGGAGCAGGGCCAGCAGAAGTTGGCGAAGCACGAGACCGCGTTGCAGGAAAGCATCGCCGGGCAGCGCGCCGCCGAGGCCGCCCTCGAAAAACTGCACGAGT
>JBMZAP010000030.1:0-28525 GCA_049611445.1 Phycisphaeraceae bacterium
CGATCGGGCCCATGCCCGGGCCGCCGCCGCCGTGCGGGATGCAGAAGGTCTTGTGCAGGTTGAGGTGGCAGACGTCGGCACCGATCAGGCCCGGGCTGGTGAGTCCGACCTGCGCGTTCATGTTGGCGCCGTCCATATAGACCTTGCCGCCGTGTTCATGGACGATGTTGCAGATCTCGATGATGGCCTCTTCGAACACGCCGTGCGTTGACGGGTAGGTGATCATGAGTGCGGCGAGTTCATCGCTGTGCGCTTCGGCCTGCTGCCTGAGGTGATCCAGATCGATATCGCCGTTGTCCTTGCAGTGGACCGGGACAACCTTCATGCCGGCAATCACGGCGGAGGCGGGGTTGGTGCCGTGAGCACTGACGGGGATCAGGCAGATATCGCGTTGCGTGTTGCCTTGCGCTTCGTGGAACTTACGGATCAGCATGAGCCCGGCGTACTCGCCCTGAGAGCCCGCATTGGGCTGAAGCGAACAGGCCGCAAAACCGGTGATCTCACTGAGCCAGTTCTCCAGTTCCATGAACATCAGCTTGTAGCCCAGCGATTGGTCTGCGGGAACAAACGGATGCAGGTTCGCAAACTCCGGCCAGGTCACGGGGATCATCTCACTGGCAGCATTGAGCTTCATCGTGCACGATCCCAGCGGGATCATGCTGTCGGCAAGGGAGATGTCCTTGCTGCAGAGCTTGACCGCGTATCGCAGCAGTTCGCTCTCGCTGTGGTAGCGGTTGAAGACATCGTGTGTGAGATAGTCGCTGGTGCGGGCGAACGAGCCAAGGTTGTCCAGCGGATCGTCGCCGACGAGATCTTCGAGGTCCAGGTGCTCCGGGGTGATGCCGCGGTTGAAGATCGTGAGCAGCGCGGTGAGGTCGTCACGCGTTGTCGTTTCGTCCAGCGCGATACCGACGTGGGTCGGGCCGATGCGGCGAAGGTTGAGCTCGAACTTCGCGGCAAGCGCGTGGATGGCCTCGGCGTCAGAGACTTCAACAACGATGGTGTCGAAGTAGGTGTCGGTCTTGACGTTTCGGCCCAGCTGTGTGAGCCCGGCGACGAGGGCACGGGTGGCAGCGTGGACACGGGTGGCGATGGACTTGAGACCACTGGGCCCGTGATAAACCGCGTAGAACCCGGCGATGATGGCGAGCAGGACCTGCGCCGTGCAGATGTTGCTGGTCGCCTTGTCGCGTCGGATGTGTTGCTCGCGGGTTTGCAGCGCCATGCGGAACGCGGGGTTGCCATGTGCATCCTTGGAGACACCAATGATTCGGCCCGGCATCTTGCGGGCGTACGCTTCCTTGGTCGCGAGGAATGCTGCGTGTGGCCCGCCAAAGCCCATGGGCACACCAAAACGTTGCGAAGAACCGATGGCGATGTCCGCACCCTTGCCGTCGTTGAACTCGCCGGGGGCCTTGAGCAGGGTCAGCGCGAGCAGGTCTGTCGCGACGACGAGCAGCGCACCGGTATCGTGTACCTGTTGGGTAAGTGCGTCGTAGTCCTTAACCTGGCCCCATGTGTTGGGGTACTGAACGAGGACGCCTGACACCTGATCGCTAAGTTCAAAATTGTCGCCACGCGCGATGCGGAGTTCGACCCCCATCGATTCGCAGCGCGTCTGCAGCACCGCGATCGTCTGCGGGTGCACATCTTCAGCGCAGATAAAGATCGGCCGCTTGCCCCGCGCGATACCGTGGCACATCGCCATCGCCTCGGCCGCGGCAGTGCCCTCATCCAACAATGATGCGCCGGACAATGGCAGACCCGTCAGGTCACTGACCATCGTCTGGAAATTCAACAATGCCTCGAGTCGTCCCTGCGCGATCTCGGCCTGGTACGGCGTGTAGGGCGTGTACCACCGCGGGTTCTCCAGTACTTTTCGCAGGATCACTGGTGGAATGATCGTGCCGTGATACCCCATCCCGATGAAGCTTTTATAGACCTTGTTCTTTCGGCTCATCTCCTTGAGGCGCGAAAGCATGTCGTACTCACCCTGCGGCATACCGAGCTTGAGCGGCTCCCGCATGCGGATCGCATCGGGTACCGTGGCGTCGATCAGTGCGTCCACAGATTCAAAACCACAGACCCTGGCCATCTCGTCGAGTTCATCGTCGGTCGGGCCGATGTGCCGATTCAGGAAGATATCGGTGGGATCGAGGATGGAGCGTTCGCCAACGGGGGCAAACTGGCCGTGGGACTCGTCAAAAGCGACTTCGGTTGGCGTCATGGTCTTAGTTGGGTTGGGGGCGATCAGGCGGGAGTGCGGATGATAGGACGCGCAGCGGGCGTCGGCAACGCGGTCTTTGAAACATCAGCTTTTGTGGACTGTGAACCCGCTGCAAGCCGGTCTAAGGACTGGCCCGGGGTACATCGCTTCTATTCAACCGCCTTAGGCGTCAGCGTCTTGGGCGCGGGCATCTGAGCGATCAATTCGTCGTATACCTGCTCCCATGCCTTCTTGTAGGGCTGCTTGCGAGCCGCGGCCTCAAAGGCATCGGTCGTATACATATGATCGAGTGCGATGCCCTCGGCACAGATCATCTTGATCGCCATCATCTCGCCGCCACGCAGAATGGTGAAGTCGATCGTGTCGCCGGCCGAGCGTGAGGAGATCTGCCAGCGGACCCAGTTGGTGATGTCGTGTTCGCGGTGGTGGGTAGACAGGCCTAGCCCATTGATCTGCACGATGATGTCACCCCGTCGCAGGTGCGCGTAACCCGGGAAGCCGGGCATCGTTGCGATGACCTGGACACCGGGGAGGTCGGCGTGCGGGTTTTCATGGGCAAGGATCGGCTCATAGGAGTACCCCACCGCGGCAGGCTGAGGGCCTTGCTGGATGGGTTGCCCCTCGGCATTCTTCTTCACACCGAAGTCTTGCTCCCGCATACCACGCAGCACATGGTGCTCGGCGACGGTCAGCAGCCGGCGGCGTTGCTCGGGTGACTTGGCCGACTGGATCATCGCCTTCAGATCGTCCTTATTGAGCGTATTGTCAGCGAGCAGCGAGGCCTGCGCTGACACGCGGACGGCGTAGTCCTTGTGATCGAGTGCGGTAACAATGTCCTCTCGCTTGTGGTCGGCCCAAGGATCGACATAGGCCTTCGCATCCAGTTGCACGGGCTCGGCTGCACGCTCCAGATCAACCAGAGCAGCAGGCTTGGCACGATCCGCCTGCAAACGGATCAGCCGCTGCTGAAGTTCTTCCAGTCGTTGCCGGTCACGGAGGATCTGTTGTCTCGGGTCTTCGGGCTCGTCTTCGACCTGCTGAAGCTGCAGGTCACGGAACAACTCGCCGACTGCGCGTTCGATCTGCTGTTCGATCTCCTGCTGTCGGGGGTCTTCTTCTCCCTGACCGAAAGCAGGGCAGGCTGCAGCAACACATAAACACCCCGAAACGATCGTGCTGGTCAAGTGCTTCATAGTTCTAGTTTAGCCCGGAAGTTCGTTGATGAAAACGATTTTGCGGGTAATTGCATGTGAGAGCACGCCAGAGGCCCTATTCATCCAGCATCGTGATCAGCTTGCTGGACTGCTCCAGCAGCCAGACACACTTGCGACGGACCATCTCCAGGAAGACCGCCCCATCCATGCGTGCAAACATCCCCGTCTTTGCAATCGGGATGACACTTTCAGCAATCAACGCCTGAATCATCAGCCATGGGACCACCGTGAGTTCCGCCTGGGTGAGCACCGTATCGGGGACGGCGTCATAGCCCATGAGAAATCGCTTGAATCGCGCCAGGTCGATGCCATCGGGCCAGGCCAAAGGGTCCTCCCCGCCGCCGAGGATCGAGAACTGCAGCGCGCCGTTAGCGATATCGATGATGCGCTGGTGCACGCGGGCGGTGTCGTAATCAATGACCGCGACGACGCGCTGACCACGAAACAGCATGTTGCCCGGGTGCCAGTCGCTGTGAACGATCTGCGAGGGCCAGTCCAGCATGCCTTCGCTTTCGACGCGCTGGACCGCGTCGTCGTAATACGCCTGCAGTTCCTGCGCGAGCCTGTTGTTGGAACGGGCCTGTTCACCGGTCTGGTTCGGATTGCGGCGGGCCAATGCGGTCGGGATCGTTCGGCAGGCGTTGTAGACCGACTTGGCATTGTGGTAGGAACTGCCTGTCACGTTGTAGTCCGTGTCATAGGACTTCAGCAACTTGTGCATCAGTGCGAGGATCTTGCCCGCATCCTGCGTCGCTTCCAGTGACTGGTCGTAAGGCGTGCCCTGGATGAATTCAAAGAGCTCATACGTCTGATCGCCTAGCCGCAGCATCGAGTTGTTCTCGTTTCGGGTGCCGATCAGATGCGGTAGCGGGAACTGTCGCTTGGCCAGATGCAGTTGGATGCCATGACAAAACGCGACCTTATCTGGCTCATCCTTGCCCATCGCGCGTCGCTTGAGCAGAAATGGGCCACGCTCGGCCTTGATCAGCAGCTTCGGTGCCCTGCGTGAACCACGCGGGAACTCGCGGACCGTGCTGATCACGCCCACGTCGTAATGGCTCATGACGATTGCCAGTTCGTCTGCGGCAAAGGTCTGCCGATCGGGCTTGCTCTGCCCCCCAGACAATGTGACCGAATTCAGCCCGCTGGCCATGCTCGAACGCGGGTCTGCTTTCGAGGTCTTGGCTCCGGATTGTGCAGGCACATCAGACATAAAATCGGTTACCCCGCCCAGCGAATCAGACCACTACTTTAAGTGAAAAACGCGAAAGACACCTGCCCACCCCTCGCCGCATTGATCGGTTTAAACTATTGGGCTGATGAATACGACCGCAATCACAACCACAGCCCCCGCGATATGGCCTGCCGTTCAGGCGATTGCCTGGCGCGAATGGGTGCGTTTCTTCCGCCAGCGCAGCCGAGTCATCGGTGCACTTGCCACGCCGGTGCTCTTCTGGGTCCTGCTTGGTTTTGGCGCCGACCGGGTCTTCGCCGCCGAGGGAGCAGAGGGTATCGGCTACCGAGAGTACTTCTTCCCCGGTGCGCTGGTCATGATCCTGCTGTTCACCGCGATCTTCTCGACGATCACCGTGATCGACGACCGAAACGAGGGCTTCCTGCAGGGCGTGCTCGTCAGTCCGGCCCCACGCTCGGCGATCGTGCTGGGCAAGGTGATCGGCGGCGGCGGGATCGCGCTGGTGCAGGGCGTCGTCTTCCTGCTGTTTTACCCGCTTGTCGGTGGTTGGCCTGGCGTTCTGGAAATGATCGCCGCGGTCGCAGCGATGGCGGGCCTGGCTGTCGCGTTGACGGGGCTGGGGCTGGTGATGGCCTGGCGGATGGACTCGACCGCAGGCTACCACGCGCTGATGAACATCCTCCTGATGCCGATGTGGTTCCTCTCCGGCGCGGTGTTCCCGGCAGCGACGGCACCGGTCTGGATGAAGGCCGTCATGGCCATCAACCCACTGACCTACGGACATCAACTGCTGTCAGGCCTGCTGCTTGGCGATAATGCACCGGACGGACTGGTGCCGACCTGGGCGGCGGTGGTGATCGTAGTTGGCTTTGCGGCTGCAATGGTTGCGATAGTCACTCGGTTGGCAAACAAGCCGGCCTAAACTGCTACATGATGAACAAAGCCCTCTTCAATCTGCCTGTGCTCACCGCTGCGGCATTCTCTCTTGCCGCAACCGCGGTCATCGTTGCCATGGTTTTTGCCGCCGATCCCCAATCGCCGACCCAAGGGCCGACCCTGATGCTCGATGAGCCGATGGAGGCACCCGACTTCGAGGTCACGACCCACGAAGGTGAGGTGCTGACCAAAGAAAGCATGCGTGGCAAGGTCTGGGTCTGCGACTTCTTCCTCTCACGATGCAATGGCATCTGCCCGATCCTCGGTCGCACCATGGCTGATCTGGCCCAAGACCTCTCGAAAGAGTCGGACTTCGAAGATGTCCTGCTCATCAGTTTCAGCGTCGACCCTGAGCACGACACCGTCGAGCATCTCCAGCAATATCGAAAGGTCAATATGGGGTATTGGGACCGTGGTGACGATGACTGGGAAAACGAAATCAACCGGCGTTGGAAACATGTCCGTGCCAAAGAACAGGAGTCGTTCTGGCAACTCGTGCGTGAGGGCTTCAAGCTCTACGTCGGTCCGAGCGAAAACGACCCAAGCACGCCCATCGCCCATAGCGGTCGGCTCGTACTGATCGATCAGCAAGGACGCATCTGTGGCTACTACAACGGGTTGACAGGCGAAGAGATGCCCGCCCTGCTCGCGGACATCCGGAGACTAGTCAATGCCACCGACTGATTAAATGCAATGCCCCCAGCTGCGAACCCCAACATCTTTGAGCCACCCACAGCCGAGCAACTCGACCGGCACCTGCAGCAGTACCCCGCGGTGCAGGTTGGCATGTGGCAGCGTGGGCCAATCCTCATGGTCATTGCAATTGCGGGCCTTGCGCTATTGATGATTGGACAGCCCGGATTCGCCCTGCTGCCATTGCTGGCGTTGCTGGGGTTGATGGCATATCTCTCCGGACAGGCACGCACCGCTGCGGAACTGCAGGCCCGATCGATCAAGGCCTGGGAATTGGCCATGATCCGGAGGTACCGCGAAGCGCTGGGCCAGGCATGGGAACTCCTGCCCGTCTGCAGGACCAAGCCGGAGCTGCATGGCCGAGCCGTGAGTGTCATCGCGCATGTACTGGGTGAACTGGGGCAGGACGAAGCGGCTGATGTCGCGTATCGCTACCTCGCTGACCGCCTTCCCCCCGACCACCCGCTTGCGCTACGACTCAAGCTTCAGCAGGCTATAGCGGCGTTGACCGGTGGTCGGTTGGCCGACGGCGACGACACCCTCCGCAAGCTTCGGGCACAAGTGGAAGCAAGCAACGACCCGAGCCTGGCAGGCGCGTTCCGCATGGCCCGGCTCGTTCAGGATGTACAGACCGGCCACTACGCCGACGCCGTCAAAGAAGCTGATGAGACTACCCAGACACTTGTCTCGCTGGGTGTTGAAAGTGGATATGGCTACGCGTTACTCGCGCTGTGCTGTGCCTTGCTTGCAGAGCATGACCCGTCCCTTGATGACACGCAGCGCATCGAATACGCACAGCAAGCCAGGCAGCACTGGGATCAAGCCACGCTGCTGATCCCCGCCGCCGCGCTGGTTTATCGCTACCCTGAACTGCAGAAGATCTCGTTCAACGAAAACTGATCGATGCCCAAGGACCTGACCAACCCGTTTGACCCCAAGCGCTTCGAGAAGCAGATCGCATTTGATGAAACCATGCGCGGGCTGCTGATCGCGGGGGTGGCGCTGGCGGTCGTGATGACGTTGCTGATGCCCGGGTGGGCGGTGGTATCCGGCCTGATCGCACCGTCGGTGGTGCTGGGCCTGTGGCTGTGGCTCTCTGTTTCGACCGCACGCGTCGCTCGATCACTCTCGACCTTCGGCGAGTTGATGGCCAACCAGCCCGATCAGGCCGAGAACGCGCTCAACGATATGCTCAATGTCAGGCCCGTGATGCGATGGGCCAGACTGCTCAGCTACCACCGCCTGGCTGGGCTTCGGCACCTGCAGCGAAGGTTTGCCGAGACCGCGGCCATCTGCCTCTGTCTGCTGAGCCAACCATTGAAGGGCCCCGCCGCCGCGACACGCCCGCACCTGTTGCTGATGCTCGCCGAGGCGCAACTCGAAGTCGGCAACCTGCCCGGAGCTTATCAGGCCCTGGCCCACCTGCAGCAGACCAAGCTGGGCCTGGCACAGTCTCTGCAACGCCTGGCCATCCAGACGCGCTACGAGATCACGATCGGTGCAAACGAGGCGGTGCTGCACCGCGCGCGGGCCAAGGTTGAACTGGCCGAGTTGATGCCCGCCAAGCACTGCGCTGTGATGCACGCCATGCTTGCGACCGCGGCACAGCGTGCCGGCCAGTCGCGCCAGTCCGACTGGCTGTGGGAGCGCACGCGATTGCTGGCCGGGCCGGAACTGATGAAAGAACTCAAGCAAGGCGGCTTCGGCGTCGCGGTGGTCGAGCCGGATACCGTCAGCGGTGATGCCCCGGCTTGACCTAGGCACCCCGCGTGTCACAATGCACCATTCGTAGACACCCCAAAGGTACGCTCACGAATGCAGTTAATGTCATGGCAGATCGCTCGGCTGGGCAGCCGGTTCGGCATGTTGTTCGAACCGTACAAGCATCGCGTCATGCACAGCGCGATGGGCCGACTACTCGACAGGCCGATGGATCTATGTGTCGGCATGGTCGAGCCCGACGGCACGGAGCGCACACTCCCGTTCACCACCATCGGCAAACCGCTGGTTAACTGCGAACAGTTTGAGCGCTTTAACTCGATCACCTACCGCGGCTATTCGGGCAAGCACAACATCCGTTTCGAGCTGAACATCCACAGCCCGTTCTACCCGCAGGATGAAAAACTCTGCCTGCTGCCAGTCTTCTATCTTGAGTTCCGCGTGCACCACGTCATCCACGCGCGCTGGAAGCAACAGGCCGAAAAAGAAGACATGAAGGTCCGCCTGTTCCTACGGATCAAGCGGCCCGACACCCAGATGTTTGTCGAAGGGCATCAGATCCGTATGCGTTACGACAACCACCTGTCGTTTAACGCGGACCGATCAAGCCCGTTCCCGGAGACAAACCTGCCGCCGAGTGATGGACCGAAGGTGACCGCGTTAGAGCGCATCGTCTCGATGAACCCGGAGGCCGAGCCGACCGCGGAGAAGGACGGGCTGACGATCGAGATGCCGGTGACCATGCCGGACCAGGGGACCAAGTGGCGCCTGCTGTGGTGCGCCCACGTCGCTGATCCGGTCGCAAAGGTAAGACGCGAGGGTAAGGACTACGACGCGACCTTCCGCTATGTGGATCACTGGCCGAGCATCGACGACGTGGTTGAGGAGGCACTGGCCACGCGCGACGACCACCTCGCACACTCCCGCCGGATCGAGAAACTCGTCCAGCAGGCACCGATGAATATCGCCCAGCAGCACCTGGTCAGCCAGTCCTGGTCGACCTACCGTGCCAACACGTTCTGGCTCAGCCACGAGGACCCCGGCATTGAACAAGAAAAGTGCCCGGCCGGGACGCGCAAGAGCTGGTTCTCCGTCGTCGAGGGTTCGCGCCTGCTACAGTCGAACCTCAACGCCGAGTGTAACGCCTCGATGTTTTACCTGGGACTTTGGCCGGGCCTGCTGAAGATGCTGCTCAGCCAGTTCCTTGAACGAACCCAGGAACACGAGCCCAGCGAAGGGGCCATCGTCGATCACGACTTGGGCAGCGCGCTCAAAATGCTCGGTGCGGCGTACGACAACCCGTCGCCCTCGGATCAAAATGCCGACCTGCTCGCGCTGCTGCAGACCTACACGCGATGGACCGGCGACACTTCGCTGGTGAAGGAGCACTACCAGCTGATAACAAGGCTGGCGATGTATCTCTTCTGGGCCGACCGTGACCACTCCGGCTTCCCTTCCGTTGGCGTCTCCACCACGCACGGCTCACGCTACTCCCCCGCCTTCCGCTCGTCACCCAAGCAAACCTACCTCGCGATCAAACGCGTCGTCGCCCTCCGCGCCGCGAGTGACCTGCTCAAACATGCCGGCACACCCGACGTCGCGCCGATCGCCAAGACCTTCGAGCAGGCTGCTGACGAAGCGGTGCCCAAGATCGTCGAAGAAGCGTGGTACGGCGACCACTTCATGGTCTGCGTCGACCCCGCCTTCAACACCGACGAGAGCCGCGACCTCGCCAACGTCTACTGCATCTACAACGCCAACGCAGAGCTGCTGCCCTTCATGGTCGGCATGCCCACCGCACTGCCCGAAGACCTGCTGATCAAGGACCTCAAGAGCGGCAAACGCGAAACCATGCGGCGGTACGGCTGCTGCAACACCACCGTCGAAACCGACCACCTCCGTATCAGCCAGAACCTCTGGCGCGACATGTTCGCCCGGTACCTGCACGTACGATGGAAGTCCTCGGCCAGCCACTACTGGGACATGCAGGTCATGTGCAACACGCACCTGCAGTCCAAGGGCTTCGTGGATGCGTACATCACCGACAACCTCGCACACTACCCCCGCGGCGTTACGGCATTGGGCTACCTGCTGGCCGGCCCACGCCTGATCATGGATAAGCTCGCGCCGGGTGCCGGCGGGACCTATATCACCATCGACCCGGACCGCACCTCGCCGGCACGGTTCCCACTCATGCCACTGGCCGACTGGAAAGCAGGCAAAGTCCCGATCGCTGTCGTCACTGAAGAAGGCGAAGTCCGCATCGAGTCCGAGATCGACCGCATCATCGTGCACGGCCAGGACAAGCCGAGCGGCGAGGGGTTGATTGGTTAAGCCAATCTCTCACTACCGCAAACCAAAGAAACATAGACGGCGACGCCAACGTCTGCGATGCTGATTGGTGCCATCCATCAGGAGCCTGACATGACACACCGACTGATCACGTTCTTCTTACTCTGCGCCACCGCCCTGCCGTTATGTGCACTAGCGGAGGACAAGCCTGTCGCGCCGGGGAGAACGATCATTGCATCGGACTCGAGCAAGAAGACCGTCGCGATGATCGATGCGGAAGGTCAAATTCTATGGAAGCGGCAGATCGGGCCATTGCACGACCTGCACCTTCTGGAAAACGGCAACGTGCTGCTGCAGCTGAACTGGACACACATCGTCGAGATCAATCCGAAGACCGACGAGATTGTGTGGGAGTTCAAGTGCACGCCGACCGAAGGGGTCAAACGGATCGAGATACACGCGTTTCAACGCCTTGCCGACGGCAACACGATGATTGCAGAGTCAGGAAACACGCGGATCATCGAGGTCGATAAAGATGGCACGATCATCAAAACAATCCCGCTTAAAGTGGCCAAACGCAACGCCCACCGCGACACCCGCCTTGCACGCAAGCTCGACAGCGGGCACTACCTCGTCGCGCACGAGGGCGACGGTGTCTGCCGCGAGTACAACAAAGAAGGCAAGGTTGTCTGGGAATACGAGGTGCCCCTGTTCGGCAAGCAGCGCAAGGGCGGACACGGACCCGAGGCGTTCGGCAACCAACTCTTCGGCGTGCTACGACTCGACAACGGCAACACGCTGATCGGCACGGGCAATGGCCATCGCGTGATCGAGGTCACGCCGGAGAAGAAGATTGTCTGGATGCTGACACCCGAGGACCTCGACGGGATCGAACTCGCGTGGATCACGAGCCTGCAAGTCCTGAAAAACGGCAACATTGTGCTGGGCAACTGCCACGCCGGTCCGAACAACCCGCAGATCATCGAGGTCGATCGCGACAAGAACGTTGTCTGGTCGTTCAAAGATTTTGATCGTTTCGGCAACGCGTTGACGAATAGCGTGGTGATCGAATAGCAATTCTTGTTTTCACCGCCGACGTCTACAAGACATCATCAACCCCGCGAAGCCCATCATTAACAGAGAGGTCGGCTCGGGCACGACCGTTGATTCGACCATCGCCTCGAACGCGCCCGGCTCGGGGTTGTCCAGTTCGAATGCAGCACGGAAGAGGATGTAGTCATCCAGGTCGTTGTCCATGTCGCCATCGAGGTCGCCGGCCTGTGAAGCCTGGGCCAGGCTCATGGACGACATGTCGGCCTGAGCGTTAGTGATAAACATAATCCAGTCTGCCGCAGAGACGGTGCCATCAAAGTTCAGGTCGCCAAGATCGGCACGTGTGCCGACATATCGCACGCTCAAGGCACGGTCCAGGCCGGCCGTGTCGGTGTAGAAGAAAGCGAGGTCTTCAACGGTGCTCTGGATCCAGGTTCCCGCGCCCAGGCTGACCTCATTGCCCGCAGTAACAAGGCCATCGCTGCCACCTGCGTCGGCGGTCTCGCCCAGCAGTGAGACGCCGGCATTGTCGATCGACCAGTTGCCGGAATCGATCGAGCCGTCGTTGTCGCCGTCGTAGTTGTCTGTGATCGATGACCAGTTGGCACTATCCAAAGCACCGCCGGCCGAGGAGAGCGTGTACGCACGCAAGTCCACGTCGCTGATTGAAGTGTTCGGCACGATGACTTTGACCTCACCCGTCTGCCGATTGACCTCGACATAGGGGCGGTTCTCAATAAGATCGACCATGGCCTGGCCCATCGCTTCGCCGATGTTCATGTACGTCTCGGCGTTGCCGTTGTAATGGCTGTTCGAAGCCCCGCCAAGGCTCAAGGGGTTGGAGTACACGGTTGAGACGTTGTACCGAAATAACGAGTAGTTGCCCGTGTCGCCGTCGACGGCGAGTTGAGCGTTGAGGATGTCCAGTTCGGTGCCGGTCTCTACGCCGATCTCGCTCTGGCCAAGGGTCGCCAGGACAAAAGGCGCATTGGGTGCATCAAACTCGATACGCAGTTGATCGATCATCTGCACCATGTTCTGTTCGTAGCGTGTCGAGTGGCCGGCGTTGTAGCGGTCTTTGTCGCCCTGCCACCAGAAGAAGCCGGCGACCTCATACTCGGTTGCACCGGGGTAATAGGTGCCGATGTTGTCGAGGACTTCCTTAGCCCTGGCGACATCACCGTCATACTGGACGCCGGCACGCCAGCCAATGGGCTCGGGTGTGGTGCCGGTGACCCAGCGGTCGGGCGAATCGCCATAGCCGGCGTAGGTGTAGTCCGTGCCGCCATCGTTGTACTGGTACTGCGTGCTGCCGGGCGGGAGCAGGTCCCAGCCGAGGCTGCGGTTGCCGATGACGCTCTTGAGCATGAGCACGTCCTGCCCGACAGCGTCGCCCAGCGCGTGGCCGATGCCGAGTTCCGGCCCAAGCTTGTTGCGGTTGTCACCACTGAGCCAGTCGTTGACCAGCAGGCTGGCCGCGCCTTCGGCACTGCCCTGAATATGGGCCTGCCGCACATCGTTGCGCTGTGACCAGCCGCCGGAGCCATCGCTGAGGTAGGCGTACAGGCCCTTGGTATTTACCGCGTACTCAAGGGTTCCATCGGTGGTCGCCCCGTTCACGTTGCCCAGCCCAAGCATGTTGGACTGCCCCATCATGATGAAGACCTTCACCGGCGTCTTTTGAGCAACAGCCGAGGACACACACATCGCGCCCAGAGACAGAGCCCCGGCGGACAACAAAACACGCGGTGTCATCAAAACCCTCCTTCAAACAAGGCAATACAGCGAGAAAAAAGCCAATACACGCACAGCTCAAAATACAAAGATACGCGCGGGTGACAAGGCTTTTAATGGAAACACCCCGAAGGGTTTACTCATCGATCCCGAGGTCGCTCTTGGTAAAGAGTGCGTCGAAGGCAAAGCCCGCTGCCTCGATGTTTTCTCTGGCGCCCTCCTGGCGATCAATCGTTGCGATGATGGCGGGGACTTGAACACCGAACTCTTCCTGCAGGAGCTTGCCCGCTTCGAGGACCTGACCGCCGGTGGTGGCGATGTCTTCGACAAGCACGACTTTTTCGCCGGCGTTAATGGCACCTTCAAGCTGCTTGGCGGTGCCGTAGTCTTTCTTACTGTTGCGGATGAGGATCGCGGGTTTACCGGTCGCAATAGCGGCAGCACTGACCAGCGGGATGCCGCCAAGCTCGGTGCCCGCCAGACGATCGACGCCGGGGATCGCGTCGATCTTCTCCTTAAAGAGCGCGCCCAGCGCTTCCAGAATATCCGGCTGGGTCGTGAACAGATACTTGTCCAGGTAGTACTTGCTCTTGCGGCCACTACGCAGCGTGAAGTCACCGTGGAGCAGTGCAACCTCGGCAATCCGTTGACAGACTTCGTCTCGATTTAGCATGCTAGGAAGTATAACGAACCCGGTAAACTGATTTGTATGCCCCGAGATCTAACGAACAAAGCCATCCTCATCACCGGTGCAAGCAGCGGGATCGGGCGGGCGACAGCGCTGGCCTGTGCCGAGGCAGGGATGCGTGTTTCGCTGATCGCCCGGCGGGGTGACAAGCTGCAGAAGCTTGCGGCGGAGGTCGCGGCGATGGGGCACAAGGCCCATTTCTTCTCGGCCGACGTCCGCAATGAAGACGACATGAAGCAGGCCTTCGGGGACTGCTGGTCGGCGCTGGGCCGACTCGACGCGGTATTTGCTAACGCGGGCTACGGCCAGATCGTCAATGCCCTGAAGATGAGTGAGATCGACGAACGCGCGATGTTTGAGACCAACTACTTCGGCACGACACGGACGCTGCGCATGGCTCTCCCGTTGATGCGACAAACTCAGGACGGCTTGAATCACATGCTGATCTGCAGCAGCGCGGCCAGCGAGATCGGCCTGCCCACGCTGGGGGTGTACAGCGCGACAAAGGCCGCTCAGGACTCGATTGCCGGGGCCATCCGGGCGGAACTGCATGACGAGGGCTTCAACGTGACCAGTGTGCACCCGATCGGCACGAAGACGGACTTCATGCGTGTGGCGGGTGAGGAGCAGAACAACAACACGCCGGGCATGCTGCAACAGACGCCGGAGAAGGTGGCCCGGCTCATCGTCGAAGCAATGCGCAGACCAAGGCCCGAGCTCTGGCCGAGCCGAATGACGCGTGTTGGATTAGCACTGGGAACGCTAAGCCCACGCTTCGCCAGTTGGGCGATGCGTCGTCACTACCGCAAGCTGAAGGCGGAATACGGCAGCAAAATCTGAAAAGGCTTATCGCGCCAGCAGGAACGAGACCACCGTGAAAGCGATGTAGCCAAGCAGGAGCGGCCAACCCATCCACTTGCTGAAGTGGCCGTCCTTCGCCGCCTTAAAGATGCACAGGCGGAAGTAGATCAGCATTGCCATCATGGTCGGTAGCGCGACGTAAACGAACGAAGTCGTCTGATCTGCGATTGCCAGCGGTGCGGCGACCGCGGCAGCACCAACAACGAACAGGACGTTCAGAATGTCCGCCCCGATGACGTTGCCGACAAGCAGTTCGGCGTGCCCTTTACGCAGCGACTGAATCCCGACGACCAGCTCCGGCAGCGACGTACCAAAGGCAACGATCGTGCCCGCGATGACGACGTCCGGAACGCCCCACTGCGTGGCCAACTCGCTGACCGAGCCGACAAGCCCGTCACCAGCGAGGATAACCAGGACCAGCCCGATGAAGCCCAGTCCAAAGAGCCAGAGCAGGGACTTTTCCTCCGCATGCTCATGCTGGTCGATCTCGACTTCGCCGGGCTTGTCGCCTTCGATCAGGTGTGGCTCACCGCTGGGGTGTTGCTTGGCCCACTTGACGCTGATGATCATGTAGCCGACAAGCATGCCGAGAAAGAGCACGCCATACGGCCAGGTCACCTCAGCCGCGGTGCCCATCAACGCAAATAACACCCAGCAGAGGACCGCAAGGATCAGCGCGCTGCCGAACTGCACCCAGCCCTGACGCGTGAGGACGAACTTGTCAGCAGGGAGCGCAACCATGATGCAACCCAGTCCGAAGATCAGGCCCGTATCCGCAATAATCGAGCCGACACCGTTACCCAGTGCCAGGCCGGCGTTACCTGAGAACGCGGCAAGGACGGAAACAGCCGCCTCGGGGGTCGTCGTACCCAGCGAGACAATCGTTGCACCGATGATGACCTTGGGCATCCCCAGCTTTGCCGCGATCCCTGCAGCACCTTCGACCAGCCAGTCGGCACCATAGATCACGACAATCATCGCGACGATGGCGATCAGGATCAGGACCGCCTGATTGCCGCCGGCAAAGGGGTTGGAGCCGGTGAACTCTTTAATAAGGGTGGCGAGGGTCAACTGCATCGCGGGCATGATACGCCGAGCGTGCCAAACGCGTGTCAGCCCGTTGGCAGGGTCTTCATCAGTCGGCCGACCACCTTGGGGACGACCTCTAACGCGCGATCGATTTCTGCAGACGTCGTCCTACGCGAGAGTGAAAAGCGCACCGAACCATGCGCAATCGGCTCAGGAATGCCCATCGCCAGCAATACCGGAGACGGATCCAGCGACCCGCTGCTGCATGCAGCACCCGCACTGGCGCAGATGCCCTGCTCGCTGAGACCCAGCAGGATCGCCTCGGCTTCAATGCCCGGGAAGCCCAGATTCGTGGTGTTCCACAGACGTTCTGCACCGCCTGAATTGATCACGGTATTGGGGAGCGCCTGGCAGATGCCTTGCTCCAACCGATCGCGCAGACTCTGCAGGCGTGCGATTTCCGCTGTGTCTTGAACAAACGTGTTGGCATGTTCTGCGGCGACGCCCATGCCGAGGATGCCGGGGACATTCTCGGTGCCGCCGCGACGCTCAAGTTCCTGAGCGCCGCCAAAGTGTGTCGGTTGCAGCCTTACGCCACGACGCACCCACAGCGTGCCGATGCCCTTGGGGCCGTGCAACTTGTGTGCAGCCAGCGTCAGCAGATCGCAGCCCGCTTGCACGATATCGACCGGCAACTTGCCGACCGCCTGTGTTGCATCCAGATGCAAAAGTAGCTTGATGCGGTCGCCCTGCTCAACCGCGTGCTCTCGCTGGGCCTTCAGAACATCGGCGATCGCAGCGATCGGCTGGATCACCCCGGTCTCGTTGTTGGCCCACTGGATGCTGACCAGCGTGGCACGGTCGGGCGTTGCGTGTTCGCCAAGTAACGCTCGAAGATCATCGACGCTGACCACCCCATCCTGATCGACCTTTGCATAAGCGACGGTGCCACCCTGCTTCTCGATGAACTCGGCCGGATCACGGACCGCGGCGTGTTCGACTCGGGTCGTGATCAGCGTGAGTTGATTCAATGGCGCAACGCCAAACAGCGCGAGATTGTCGGATTCGGTCCCGCCGGAGGTGAAGATGAGTTCGCGCGGCTTGGCGTTGATCAAATCGGCGACGGACTGCCGGGCCAACTCGATGCGCTGGCGGACCTGCTGGCCGAAGCGGTGCACACTCGAAGGGTTCGCCCAGAGCTCGCGGCTGGCCTCATCGACCGCATCGGCCACTTCGGGCAGCGGCTGTGTCGTCGCGTTGTTGTCCAGATAGACCCAGTCCATAAAGATATTGTAGAGATGAAGGACGAGCGAGCCCGCCCGCGAGTCAGGTGTCGTCGGCTATCATACGCCGCTCGGCCTATTCCCCACTCCCCTGATTCCCGACTGCCCCCACCATGGACCACTTCAACTACCGCAACGGCGAACTTCACTGCGAAGACACCCCGATCTCCGAGATCGTTGAATCCGTCGGCACGCCCGCCTACATCTACTCCAAGCAGACCTTCCTCGATCACTACAAGGCGATCAGCGAAGCGTTTGCCGAGATCGACCCGATCGTCTGCTACTCGATCAAGAGCTGCGGCAACCTGCACATCGTCAAGCTGCTCGCCGAGCAAGGCAGCGGGATGGACGTCGTCTCCGGCGGCGAAGTGTTCCGAGCCCAGCAGGCCGGCACCGACATGAGCAAGGTCGTCTACGCCGGCGTCGGCAAGACCGATGAAGAGATTGAGCAGGCGATCCGTGCGGAGATCGGCTGGTTCAATATCGAGTCCGAGGCTGAGTTTGAGAATATCGCCGAGATCGCGGCCCGCCTCGGCAAGCAGGCCCACGGTGCACTGCGCATCAACCCCGATGTCGCTGACGCACGTACCCATGCGAAGACGACCACCGGCAGCAAGGAGACAAAGTTCGGCGTAGACATCGAGCGTGCCAAGCGCTTCTTCCAGACCTACGGCAAAAACGAGCACTGCCAGCTCGACGCGATCCACCTGCACATCGGAAGCCCGATCTATTCACCCGAGCCTTACGTCAAGGCGATCACCAAGACGCTGGAGATCATCGATGAACTCCGGGCCGACGGCTTTGAGATCAACACGATCGACATCGGCGGGGGGTACGCGGCAGACTACGAGACGGGTGCATCACCGTCATACAAGGAATACGCCGATGCGATTGTTCCACTGCTCAAGCCTTTTAAGGACGCGGGAGGTACGGTCATCCTCGAGCCTGGCCGAACGATCGCGGCAAACGCGGGCGTGCTGGTCACCGAGGTGCAGTACATCAAGCAAGGCGGCGCGAAAAAGTTCGTGATCTGCGATACGGGCATGCATCACTTAATTCGCCCGACGCTGTACGAAGCCTGGCAATTCATCTGGCCGACGAAGGTCGACGAGCAGTTCATTCCGCCCAAGCGTGCGAAAGAACTCGATATCGCAGGGCTGGAAGTCAGCGAAATCGTGGGCCCAATCTGCGAAACCGGCGACTACCTGGCCAAGGACCGTCCGATCCCGCCGGTTCAGCGCGGTGATCTTCTGGCCGTGTTCAGTGCGGGGGCATACGGCATGGTGATGGCCAGCCACTACAACGCGATGCCCAAGCCGCCCGAAGTCATGGTCGGCGGAGATGCATTCCTGACGATCCGCCGACGCGAGAGCTACGAAGACCTCGTCGCAGCCGAGCGCGTGTGATCGAGCGACCATTCACTTTACTTTCATACGATCGCGGCCTTGCCCCCTCTCCCTCTCAGGGAGAGGGTTGGGGTGAGGGTGGTGCGCTATATTCACAATGAAACACTGATCAAGCCTTGGTCTGCTTGACGCCCCACCCTCATCCCCCGCCTTCTCCCTGGTAGGGAGAAGGAGCCCAAGCCATTCCATTGATCAGTCCGTTCGCTTTAAAAACGATCCAAACCCAGGAATCCGACCGGATTCTCAGTGCGCCCTGTTGTTGCAAGGTCCGCAAGCACTTCACCCATCACACTGACAAACTTGAAGCCGTGGCCGGAGAAGCCACAGGCGAGCGTCGCGCGATCGCAGCGCGGGTGCTTATCGATAATGAAGTGGCTGTCGGGGCTGTTGGTATACAGGCAGGTGTGGACGGAGAGGCAAGGGCCCGCAGCGTCCGGGATCTTTTCGCGAATCTCCCCTTCAAGTTCAACTTGATCCTGCGAACGGATGGTGCGCTGAACCGAGTCAACATCTACCGTCAACCCTGGCTTGTGCAGTGAGAACTTAAAGCCCGGCTGATCCGGAAGCAGTGGGAAGCCATAGTGTCCCCAACCGTCACCAACATCAATGAACCAACTGGGCATCGTCCCCAATTTCAACGGCGTTTCGTTCTTGGGCGCAAACCAGCCGAACGTCTGGCGGGTGACCGTCAGTGGCACACCCAGGTCGCGGACCAGCCGGTCGGTCCAAGCGCCGCCGGCGAACACAACATGGTCAGCGTGGTAGGTGTTCTTGGTTGTCGTAACCGCGACACCATGGCCGTCTTCGTGCCAGTCGGTGACGGGCTCGTTGTCTTGCAGTCGTGCGCCGTGTTGTTTGGAAAGCTCGACATGCGCTTGCATAACCCGCTCGGTCAGCAGCACGCCGGCCTGTTCCTCGTAGAACGCGATGAAGTCGTCGGGCACATTAAATTGCGGGTAGCGGTCGGCAAGCTGCTGGCGATCGAGCATCTCGTGAGGCAGGCCGTGTTCTTCGCAGGCCCGACTTGAGCCGATGAGGATCCCGCAGTCCGGCGGGCCCATGTACAGCCCGCCGGTGATGTGCAGGACCGTCTCGCCGCTTTCTTTCTCGAGTTCATCCCACAAGGTGTACGCGCGTTTGAGCAGCGGGACATAGTCGGCATGCTCGTAGTAGGCCTGCCGGATCATCCGCGATTGGCCGTGGTGCGCGCCCAGCGTATGGGGGATATCGAACTGTTCCAGCCCCAGGACACGGACGCCCCTCCGCGCGAGGTGGCAGCAGGCGGCGGCACCGATCGAGCCGACACCGATGACAATGACATCAAAGCGATTGGCCATGATGCGAGTGTATCAGCGCGCTGCTCGTCGCCTCTATCGTGCGTGACTGAACCATTCAGACCGCTTGCGTCGTACAATTCTGCTATGCCCACTGGCTCGAATCACGTTGACCTGACGACGCTTGGGGACGAGCAGCTCGTTGTGGCGTACCGCGAGGGCAATGTCGCGGCGTTGCCTGAGCTGATCAGCCGGTATGAAAAAGAGCTGTTCCACTTCCTGATCCGCTTCGCGGGCAACCGGGCGTTTGCCGAAGACCTGTTCCAGGAGGCGTTTTTGCAGGTGCACCAGTCGGCGGCGACGTTTGATGCGACCAAGCGGTTTAAGCCCTGGCTGTTCACGATCGCAGCGAATAAAGCACGGGACCACCTCCGCCG
This sequence comes from Phycisphaeraceae bacterium, assembly GCA_049611445.1. GTDB lineage: Bacteria > Planctomycetota > Phycisphaerae > Phycisphaerales > Phycisphaeraceae > JAHQVV01. The sequence goes on from JBMZAP010000030.1 coordinate 20,042, forward strand.
GGAAAAACGACGGCGTACCGCCCCGCTCTCGGCCACGATTGATTCCTCAGGCGAATCAGGTGCCAGCTTCATCGACCTGATGGAAGCGGACATCCCCCTGCCAACCGAGGTTGCGGATGAAGCGGAGGTCAAGGAGCTGGTAAGGGACATCGCTGACCAACTGCCCGACCACCTCCGGGAGGTGCTGGTGATGGCCTACTTTCACCAGTTTGCCTACAAGGAAATCGCGGAGATGCTGTCCATCCCGCTGGGGACCGTCAAGAGCCGTCTTCACGCAGCCGTAGGCACGTTCGCACAGCTCTGGAAGGCCCGGCACCCTGAATCAGCCGACAAAATTCAGGATCGCGAATAAAAAACCAAACCACCCCCAACCCTGATACGTATATACGACGCAACGCCCTGGCCTGTGATGCAAAACGACATGAACCATCCCGATTCCCTCCGCCTGAGCCGCGCTGATGCCGAGTTGATCGACCGTCTGCTGGCCGGCGAAACGCTTGCCGAGCTGATCGATGCGGACGAGCCCAATCGGGCCGAGCACGTCAGCCGACTGCTTTCGCTGCTGGATCAGTGGGAGGCGAAGGATGCCAAACCGGGCCTGGCGCAACGGACGCTTGTAGGGGTACTCGCAACCGACCCGGTAACGCTGTCGGCACAGGACGGCCAGGCGCTGGACGCACTGCTGGATCTGCGACGCCAGGGACTGACCGATGGGCCAATGCCTGCCGGCATTCGCGAGCGTGTCCCGGGTGTAAATCAAGTGCTCGGCCTGCTCGACCACGCATCAGACGAGGCCGTCCCGACCGACCTCTCCCAGCGTACGATGCAAGCCATCGAACACGACCGTCAGAGCCGCCAGCAGCGCACGACGCTGTCCACCATGGCGATCGCCAGCGATCACGCAGGTTCCATCGGCATCCGCCAGATCGCGACCACCGCCGCACTGTTCATTCTGGCCGTGTCCATCCTGCTGCCCATGCTCAACAAGGCCCAGCGCGACGCCGAGATCGCCCAGTGCAATATCAACTTGGCTGGCCTGGGCAGCGACCTGCAGCAGGTTGCTTTCGACAACAAGGGTGCAACCCACCGCGCGGCACGGCCCGAGGACAACGTCTTCAACCCCTTGGCCAAGTTCGCCCGGACCGGCGTCGATGGATCGAGACTGCCCGCAAACGAAGCGGGTTTCTTCGTGCTCCTCGACGAGCAGCGCGTCGCATCGAAGCACCTGTCCTGCCCCACCGGCTCCAAGGACGACCCGGCCGCACTCTACAACGGGCAGAACCCCGCTGCGGGCGGCCCCTTCCGCGTCTTTTTCAAGCCCCGGCCGATCTTCGCGGACACGAATCCGCTCTACAAGGTCACGCCCAAGGGGTTGGTCCGACAAAGCGACCTCCCCAGCCTCTCACGCAGCCTCAACCACAACGGTGCCGGCCAGAATGTGCTCATCAGCGATGGCTCGGTGCAATGGATGGTCCGCCCCGCCGTCCAACGCAACGGTCAAGCCAGCGACAACATCTGGCTTTACCAGCCTGACGACGAGACGGATCTGACCGAGGATGTCTTCCTGACGCCTTGATCTCGCATCGCAGATTTTTTCTTCTCTTGCAGGCAAAAAATCCTTGTCCCCGCAGGAGCAAAGAAGTACGATCAAAGTAGTAAAAGGTCGTTTTGAACGACCACCTGCCAACGCTGAGCAATCCGAGCGTTTGGCTCCGCCACTCAGGCCTTATTCATCAGGGTTCGACAACCTGAGACAGCCAGATAAGGCAAATCACCCGCCTAACAGGGAGGTGCGCGATGATGTTGGCCATGGAACGAACCGCCAAACAATGGATTCAGGACGAACTCGCCGCACGCGAGCATGGTGATGCGATGCAAGCAGAGCCATCGGGCGTGAAGCTGCAAGTCTCGCCAGCCAAATGGGTGCTGCCCAAACTGCTTCGCATCGTCTATCAGAACACGGACCAGCCGGTCGAAGTGCTGGCCCCGCTGATTCGGGCGATGCTGCAGGAACAGGCTTTCGCAACGACAGGCGGCGACCCGTGCGACTGCGACCATTTGGACGACTCGATCAACGCGACCGTCGCCATGCTGATCAAGGTGCTCGAACGCGTTCGTCGGCAGTGCATGATCCAGCCGAACATGACGTAGGGATACGTGTCCCCTTCGATCAATTGCCTTGCCCCAAACCTGCAGGCCCACCCCCGCAGCGTCTATGATGCCGGTGCTTCAGCGTGATCACCGGAGGCTTGGCCCATCACCGATTCAACCACCACATCCCGATTGACCCTCTGGCCTCTGGCCGATCAGCGACACCTCTACATGCTCGTTGCCGGCGTCGTGCTGGGCGTGCTGCTCGGACCCGCTGTACTCGGACGCTTCGCACCGCAGGTCTACGACCAGATGTTCATCGGCAGCGGCGACCTGACCGAACTCGACCAGGCCCAGGCCGAGTTGGACGACTTCCTGAGCAACGCCGACACACGCCAAGCCATTATCGACAAGGTCATCAAGCAGTACGAAGCATTCAGCGAAGAAGACACCAGCATCAAGACGGCTCGCGATGAGCAGTTGATGGAGATCAACAACCGATTCGCCGACGAGCAGCAAGCCCTACAAAGCAACGTCGACACCGCACGCATCCCCATCCTCGCCAACCAGCAGGCCCACCGCCAGAAACTGCAGGGCATGGTCACGATGATGCTGCTGCTGATCGTCCTGATCCTCGTCGCCGAGGCCATCCTCAGCCCACAACGCGACGAACTCGAGGAAGGCAAAACCACCCTGCCCCCTGCACTGTCGAGACTCATCACAATCCGCTACGGCCTCGCCGCCGGCTGGCTGCTACTCATGCTCGCCCAACCGGTCTGGCTCAAAGGCATCGACCTGACCTTCGGCGTCCTGCTGCTGGTCATCGTCCTGCTCGCGGGATTGATGCCGTTGGGCAAGAATGCATCTGAATCAGTCTAGGTGCGGTATGGGCTCTCCACACTCTGGGCATGCCGCTTGAGACTTTCGCAGATCGTAGCCACACACGACACATAGCCCTTTCTGCAGGCGCTCATGTCGGCTGGTCCGCCGACTGACGAGCAAGATCAAAACAGCGGGTAGAAGCAAAAATACGAGATCAACGACAAGAGGCACCATGAGACCTCCGGGCGGTCCACCTACATATTCGCCTGCTTGCAAACCAATCGCGGGCAGTGGCCAACCGTAGTAATAGGTCCATGGATGTGAAGTGGCGATGGCACTCGGTATGAATACGTTCGCAACCCCAACCAGTACAAGCCAGGACACCGCTGAAATTCTTATCAAGCGCTTCAATTAAACGCTACTCAAAAAGAGGCTCGGGATCATCCTGCACCTTGATCTTCAGACCAAGGTGCTCCGCCCCGGCCTTGGTCAGTTGTCTGCCCTTGCGCGTTCTTGCAAGAAAACCGATCTGCAGGAGATAGGGCTCAACCGCCTGTTCAAGCGTGCCCGCGTCATCACCCAGCGTTGCGGCGACGGCTTCCAATCCAACGGGTCCGCCCTCGTAGACCTCGGCGATACAGCGGAGGTACTTGCGGTCCAGTTCATCCAGTCCCAGCGCGTCAACGCCTTCGAGTTGGAGGGCCTCGTTGACGACCGTCGGGTTGAGCGTGTTGTTGTGCTTAACCTGCGCGTAGTCGCGGACACGACGCAGCAGGCGGTTGGCGATGCGTGGCGTGCCGCGGGATCGCGATGCGACGGTGGACAACGACTCAGGCTGGTCGGTCGGCATCTCAAGCAATCCCGCGCTGCGGAGGAGGATACTGAGAAGATCGTCGTTGCTGTAAAACTCGAGGTTGTGCGACAGGCCAAAGCGGGAGCGCATCGGGCTTGAGATTAGGCCCGCCCGGGTCGTAGCACCGATGAGTGTAAAAGGCTGAACGGGGAGTGTGATGGTCTTGGCGTGCATGCCCGAGTCGATCTGGACGTCGATCTTGTAGTCCTCCATCGCGGAGTAGAGGTACTCCTCAAGGGCGATGGGCAGACGGTGGATCTCATCGATGAACAAGACATCGCGGGGTTGAAGCTTGGTAAGGATGCCGACGAGGTCGCCCGGCTTGGTCAGGGCGGGGCCTGCGGAGACGGTGAGATGGGTGCCCATCTCGTTGGCGATGATGTGGGCAAGGGTGGTTTTTCCCAGGCCCGGTGGCCCGTGCAGGAGGACGTGTTCCATGGCCTCGCCACGCTGACGGGAGGCTTGGAGTGTGATATCCAGCTTTTCGGTCAGGGCGGGCTGGCCGACGTACTCGGCGAGGCTTTGGGGGCGCAGAGCGAGGTTGAGTTGCTCGTCCTGAGGCGTGCTGGCGTCGGCGGCGATGATGCGGTGTGTAGCCACGGGGATAGCTTAACGGGTAAGCGTGAACGGGCGGGGGGTGACATGTAACTGAAGCTTTACAGGCCACGCGGCAGGGGTAAAAGTAGCTCTGAAAGCTCCAAAACCCCACTTTCGCACTTTCTGATCACTCTTTTCGCAACAAGTGGAAACAAATCCACCCCATAATCGTCTTTGACCCCCTGGGGATGCAAGACGCCGCCGCCTGGCCGCGTTGTGCCCCCTGTCGGCCGCCCCCTGTCGGGACGGCCCAAACGATAGGCAAAGCCATGAAGACCCAAACCCCCAAAGCTCCCACCAGCCCCCGCGTCCAGCGTGTCATTGCCCGGCTTCGCCGCAAGCAGTTGGATCTGGCGATGGCCGGCAATATGTCCGACTCGGCGAAATACGCCCAGCGTGCATGGAAGGTGCGTCTGTTCGGCCGCAAGGTCGCCTGAGGACGTCCATCTGCTGAAGGACCCCGATCAAAGGCCCTCACGTGCCCCATAACGGGTCGAAATCCGTTCAGCGCGAACCAATCGGCCCGTTCTGACGTGCTACAATTCCTGGTCACCCAGCCGTACTATCTGGCCCGCCGGAGTTGTTCATGTCGACCGATACGCCTCACGCACACGATCACGACCATTCCCACGACCACAGCCACGAGCACGCCCATACACATGACGGCGACTGCTGTGATGTTGGCGGCATGGCCAAGCTCGGCCAGTCTGATGGCGAGCATCAGCTCGACCTGCAGATCATCGCGGTCCTGCTGGGCGTCACGGTCCTGATCGCGTCATTCATCTCGATGCTGATCTACCCATGGGTCCCGGGCACAGACGGGCACACGGGCAAAGAAGTGCTCACGGTCCCTGTACAGTCTGCCATGCTCGCGATGGTGGCGTCGATCCTGCTCGGCGGGCCGATCGTCTACGGAGCCGCCAAGGGCCTGATCACGGGCAAATGTTCACATGACCATGGCCCGGGACATATCCACGACCATGACGGCCACGAGCACGTCGCTGGCGGCTCACACATGGAAGAACTCGTCGCACTGGCGATCATCGCTGCCTTTGCTGCGGGCATGTATGTCGAGTGTGCGGTGGTTGCCTTCTTCATGCTCATCGCCTCCCTGATCGAGCACCGCACCGCAGCGGGCGCGCTGAAAACCATCGAATCGCTGATCCGTATCACACCGACCAAGGCCGTGCTGCTGACCGAGGAAGGCGAGCAGGAAGTCGCCGCCGCCGACCTCAAGCCCGGCGACCGTGTACTCGTTCTGCCCGGCGACAACATCCCCGGCGACGGCAAGGTCGTCGAGGGTAACTCCACCGTGGACCAGGCCAACATCACTGGTGAATCGGTTCCCGTTGAAAAAGCACCGGGCGATGAGGCCTTCGCAGGCACGATCAATGAGACCGGCCGACTGGTGATTGAAATTTCCCGCGCTGGCGAAGATTCGACGCTTGGCAAGGTGCAATCGCTGATCCTGCAGGCGGCACAGTCCAAGTCCGCCGTCGTACGCGAGCTGAGCAAATATGCCTCGTACTACACGCCCGTGGTCATCATCCTTGCGTTCATCATCTTTGTATTTACACAGGACCTGCGCGACTCCATCTCGCTGCTGCTGATTGCTTGCCCGTGTGCACTGATCCTGTGCGGACCGACCGCGATCGTCGCGGCACTGTCCGCCTCGGCCCGCCTTGGCGTGCTGGTGAAATCTGTATCTGACCTCGAAGTCGTTCGCAGGGTCACTGCGATCGTCTTTGATAAGACCGGCACGCTGACCACCGGCGACCTGTCTGTCACCCGCATGAAGCCGATTGAAGGCGTCGAGGGTGCAGAACTCCTGCGACTATGCGTTTCGGCAGAAGCCCACTCTCGTCACCCCGTAGCTCGCGCAGTCGTTGAGGTCGCTGAGAAAGCAAAGCTTCAGCCCGCTCCAACGCAGCACTTTGAGGAGGTGTCCGGACGAGGCGTTAAAGCAACGCTTGAAGACAGCAGCGTTGTGATCGTTGGTCGTGAGGCCTTCCTCACCGACAACGGTATCGATGTCTCCGTGCTCGACACATCTGAGACCGAAGGCTTGAGTCTGCTCTTCGTCGCACACGGCGATCGAGCGATCGGCTGGCTTGGACTGGCCGACCAACCGCGGGCAGGTGCCGCCGATGCGTTACATGAACTCGACGAGGCGGGCGTCAACCGGCGTGTCATGATCACGGGCGACCGATGGAGCCCGGCGCGACGCGTCGCAGAGGCGCTTGGTATCACCGACTTCACCGCCGAGGCGTTGCCCGGCGACAAGCTCGAATTGGTCGAACAACTCAAGGCAGAAGGCCACACCGTTGCGGTCGTTGGCGACGGCGTCAATGACGGACCCGCTCTCGCGGCAGGTGACGTATCCCTGGCCATGGGGGCCGCCGGTTCCGATGTTGCGATCAACTCCGCGTCCATCGCCCTGATGAACAACAACCTCAACCGCATCCCGTTCATGGTCGGGCTGTCACGCAAGACCGTCTCCGTGATCCGCCAGAACCTGGCCGGGACGATGATCTACATCCTCGCGATGCTCGCCCTGCTGCTGGCGGGCTGGATGGTCCCATGGGTCGCCGCGGTGGGTCACGGCATCAGCTCGATCATCGTGATCTTCAATTCCGCGCGTCTGGTGCGTGAGGGTGAGGACCTGCATACCCCCGACACCACCGTCGAGACTGGGCGACGTGCCCGCAAGCTCGAACACGTCGGGTCCCCCGCCGTCGCCCCGGCCTGAGCCAACAGATCAACGTCGCAAGGGGTCACTTGCCGATAAACTAGTTATCGGTCCTTCCCCTTTGCGATACGATCCATGCCGTTCAAAACAATGCCAACCACCGCCGCCCTGCTCGCCATCAGCCTGACGCTGGTCGGCTGTGAAACGACATGGATGGCCAGCAATACCAAGCCCGCCCCTGTGATCCAGCCAGAAGATTTCATTGGGGAGCCGCAGCCCGTTGAAGAACCCGTCGCTACGGATGACGAAACGCAGGTCAACGGCGATCAAGACGGCGCCGAGAATGAGCAGCCCCCTTCTTCGACCGGCACAAGCCCTCGGCCAGAACAGGCTCTACCTGTCGATGCGATGGTTGGGCATATCAATGGCGAGGCCGTCTATGCGGACCAAATCTTTGACGTCAACCTGATCGCCCAACTTGAATCCTTCGGTCGGCGCTTTGATGGTGACGCGTTCAAAGAGAATGCCAGTGGCGTGATCCAGGACCGCCTTCAGGGCATCATTATCAACAAGCTCATCCTCGGCGAGGCCGAGCGCAATCTGAAAGAAAACCAGCGGTTCCAGATCGACGGGCGTATCCAGGCAGAGCGCGAAGAGTTGCTTCGCTTCTATGGCCAAGGGTCGTTGGCGAAAGCCAAGGCGGAATTCCGTAAGGACCGTGAGAAGGAACTCGATCGACACCTTGTCGAGTTCCGAGAGGAACTGGTCATCGGCACTTATATCCGCTCAAAGGTCATGCCGAAGATCGTGGTCAATCAACGGGATGTCGAGCGATACTACGCCGACAACATCGAAAAATTTCAGAAGCCCGACCAGCGGATTATTCGTTTGATGATCGCAAAAGACGAGGCATCAACGGAACAAATCAAGCAGCGACTCGGGAAGGGACAGGCCTTTGAAAAAGTCGCGGCCGACCCCGAAATCAATCTCTACAACCCGACGAACGGTGGCATCTTCAACAACGGCAAACCCAACCCGGGCAACAACGTCCTAAGCGACAAGACCGTCAACGATGCCCTGCTCAAGCTGAATAACGGTGAACACGCTGGACCAATCGAATCCGGATCAAGAGTCTTTTTCGTGCAGGTTGTCGAACTGATCCCGGGCCATGAAACAAGCCTGCCCGAAGCACAGATTGGAATTGAGCAGTTGCTGCGCACATCTCAGTTTGAAAAACAAGCACTACGCTTCCGGCTGGGTCTGCTTAAGCGCGGCAGCTATTCCAACCCCAGCGAGATGGGCGACAAATTGCTCGCGATCGCCCAGTCGCGGTACGATCAGTAGCTCATGCGATTGCCCCCTCTCCCTTCCAGAGAGCGGGTTGGGGAGAGGGTCGAGCGTCATCATTGCAATGAAATCCGGTAATGTTCCG
>JBMZAP010000031.1:0-28323 GCA_049611445.1 Phycisphaeraceae bacterium
GCACTGCGATCGAACGTGAGTACGACATCGCCAAGCTGTTCATCGGCGGCTTAAAACGCAAGGGGCAATGGTTCGGCTTTCGCTGGTACGACGCTGACAAAGAAGGCGTTGAGCTGCTCATCCGCGTTCAGGAACGTTTGCCCGGCAGCGCTCTGGGCGAGCGGGCCAGCATCGATATCGGCGACTACTACTTCGACAAGGGCGACATGGAAATGGCGTCCGAGGCGTACGACCTCTTCCTGCTGAACTACCCCAACAGTCGGCAACGCGAATGGGCGATGCTTCGTCTGATCCAGGCATCGTTGGCACGATACAAGGGGCCACAGTTTGACCCGTCGGGATTGACCGATGCCGCCCAGCGCTTGCGGGAGTATCAGCGTGACTACCCCGCCGCTGCTGAGAAAATTGGGGCCGATGCACTGATGGTCCGGATCAACGAATCGCTGGCCAAGAAAAAGCTCGTCACCGCGCAGTGGTATGAAGAGCGTGGCCTGGAACGCGGTGCGATCACGATGTACCGCAACGTGGTCATCGACTTCCCCGGCTCGTCTGCAGCTCAGGAAGCACTCAAAGAACTCAAAGAACGCGGCGAGCCTGTTGTTGATCCACGCAGAACCAGACGAGAGATCGAACTGGAAGGTGAGGCAGATGTGGATAGCGATGATGAGCCGAGCACCGAACCCGGGGGCGATTCCGAGTGAAGCATCTACTGATCTGTCTCCTGCTTGCGTCCACCGCGATGTTCACCGGCTGTGGCTACTCAACCACAGAGTTGTACCCCACGCAGTACAACACGGTGACCGTGCCGAACTTCGACAATCGATCGAATGACCGCAATGTCGAATTCACCCTGCGTGAGGCACTGATCAAAGAGATCGAGCAACGCACACCCTACAAGGCTGTCAGTGGCACTGGACTGTCTGACACCCAGCTCACCGGCACGGTGGTCCGGGTCGACCGCCAACTCATCAGCCGGGACGCAACCGTCGGCCTGCCCCAGGAGATCGAGATCACCGTCACGGTCGATTTTGAGTGGAAAGACCTCCGCACCGGGAAGGTCATCCGCGGTTACCGCGGGCTCAGCTCCGCCGGCCAATTCGTCCCCAATCGCACGGTTGGTGAGTTCGATAACGATGGTGTACGCCTGGCGGTCAGCCGCCTGGCCAGCGATATCGTCTCTCGGATGCGCGAAGACGGCTGGTAATCCTGCCCCTGCCTGCCCGCCAGCGGGGTGTGCTGTTGGCACCGCCCCGGCAAGCCGATACACCACGAGATGAACCCACCCCGCCAAACGGGCGTCCTAAGCACGGCTAGAATAAGCTTGCTGCCCAACTGAACCAGAGATCCACTGCATGCCCGATCAGCCCGACGAGAAAAAAGAGTCTGATAAGCCCGAAGACAACAAGGGCCAGACCCCCAACAAGCCCCAGCCCAACCCGCTGAGCAAGTGGTCGCTCGGCTGGGCGCTGCTGATCCTCTTTGTGGTCGTCATGGCGATCATGATGAACTCCGGCTCGAGTGAGGCGAACCGGGTCACCTTCGACAAGTTCCTGGCCGAGGCGGAAGCAGGCCACTTCGTCGACAATGTCTACAGAATCGAAGACAACCGCTTCATCGCGGAACTCGAAGAGAACATCGCCCACCCCAACCGCGAAGGTGTCATGGGCGGGGAGATCATGGTCGATGTCCCCTCGGAGATCATGGCCACGTGGGACCTCAAGCTCCGCCAGGCCGGTGCGGACGTCGCCCCGAAAGTCACGCGGGTCAGCTTCTTCCTGCAGCTCTTAGGCAACTTCATCGTCTTTGCGATGATCATCCTGCTGATCTGGTTCCTGTTCTTCCGTGCGATGCGCGGTGCAGGCGGTGGACCGGGTGGCATGCTTGGCAGCTTCGGTCGATCCCGGCATAAGGTCCTGACCAAGGAGCACTCCACGGTCACACTCGACGATGTCGCGGGCATTCAGGAAGCCAAGGACGAAGTTGGCGAAATCATCGAGTTCCTCAAGAACCCCAAGAAGTTCCAACGCCTTGGCGGACGCGTACCACGCGGCGTCATGCTCATCGGACCGCCCGGCTGCGGCAAGACCCTGCTCGCCAAAGCCGTCGCAGGCGAAGCGGATGTGCCCTTCTTCTCGATCTCCGGCTCGGACTTTGTTGAGATGTTCGTCGGTGTCGGTGCAAGCCGAGTCCGCGACCTGTTCAAGCAGGCGAAAGATACCGCCCCCTGCATCATCTTCCTCGATGAAATCGACGCGGTTGGAAGACGCCGAGGCAGCGGCTTCAGCTCAGGCGGCCATGACGAACGCGAACAGACCCTCAACGCCATCCTCGTCGAGATGGATGGCTTTGACAGCTCTGATCAAGTCATCGTCATTGCCTCGACCAACCGGGCCGACGTGCTCGACCCCGCACTGACCCGACCCGGCCGATTCGACCGCAGCGTGCAGGTCCATCTGCCGGATGTGCTTGGGCGTGCGGAGATCCTTAAGGTGCACAGCCGCAAGATCAAGATGTCCCCGGATGTGGATCTGGAACAGCTCGCGCGAGGCACACCGATGTTCTCCGGCGCGGAACTCGAGGCGATCATCAACGAAGCCGCCATCGCTGCAACCCTTCAGGACAAAGACTGGGTCGAGATGGAAGACCTCGAAGAGGCCCGCGACAAGGTGAAGTACGGCCGATCGCGTAAGAGCGCCCGCGTTGAAGAGGATGACAAGAAGGTCGTGGCCTACCACGAGGCCGGCCATGCCGTGGTGATCATGCACCAAGAGCATGCTGAGCCGCTGCACAAGGTCACGATTATTCCGCGCGGCCAGACCGGCGGCTCGACCTTCATGCTGCCCGAGCGTGACCGCATGGTCTACGGCAAGAAGCGACTGCTCGCATCGATGCGCGTGGCGTATGGCGGCCGGATCGCTGAGCAGATGTTCTGTGACGACCAGTACAACGGCACGGCAGGTGACATCCGACAGGCGACGTCGATCGCCCGAGCCATGGTGACCGAATACGGCATGTCTGACCGCGTCGGCTTCCAGCTCTTTGGCAGCGATGACGAGAACAACCCCTGGCAGCGCGGTGAACAGCACAGCGACGAAACCGCGCAAATGATCGACGAGGAAGTCAAACGCCTCATCGACGAGACCTATCAGGAAACCAAGCAGCTCATCGAGGAGCACAAGGATCAGGTCATCGCGATTGCCGAAGCCTTACTGAAGTATGAGACGCTCACCGCTGACGAGGTTGGCAAGCTGATGAAGGGCGAATCACTGGGCAAGACGACCGTCAGCGACCTGCTCGCTGCCGAGCGTGAGAAGACCGCCGCCACTGTGGCCGAAGAACCCAGTAGCGCACCAGACAAGGCCGATGAAGGCGAGTCCGACACCGGCGGGATGATGCCAAGCCCGGCGTGAAACACGGCGACGCCTTATGATGCCTGCTGACTCTTTCTCATCCGGCAGGCACCCATGCAAGACGAACACGAAGATTGGCTAGACGAAGACGTCTCGCCCGAGGCCCCATCTGCGCATCAGATACCGGCAGAAACGCCCGAAAATCAGCAGATCGACTTCGACCTCAACTGCGTTCGCTGTGGTTACAACCTGCGTTCTGCGTTTGCAACGGGCAACTGCCCTGAATGCGGCGAGCCCGTCGAAACCACCCTTCGCCCCGACCTGTTGCACATGGCCAACTCGACCTGGCTTGGCAAACTCCGCAAGGGAATGAATTGGCTGGTCACTGGGATCCTCATGAACCTTGGCATGATCCCGATCGCGATCGTCCTCGGAATTGCCTCCACTGCATCCGCCATGCCTGGCAACAATGCCCCCTTGCCATTGGGAGCAATGATCTTTCTTGGCTTGCTGGGCATCACGATCTCGGCGATCTACATCGTAGCCGTATGGTTCATGACCGAACCCGAACACGACATCATTCAAAACCGCGCCTCGCGATCGGTGACAAGGTGGGCACTCATACCCGCCTTGGCAATGAGCATTGTTTCAATATTCTTCAGCTTCAGCACGCAACCCGAGGCGGTCGCAATTAGTAGCTGCATCGATTTAATCAGTTCGATCGCACTGGCCATCGGCTTCTTCACCAGCCTGTGGTATCTGCAACTGCTGGCAAACCGTATCCCTGAGCCATCGTTAGCTAAGCAGACCATGATTGTCTTTTGGGGCAATATTGCATGGATCGGCGCCTTGTTCCTTCTCGTGATCGGCTTCATGATCTTTGCGGTATCAATGTCCAACTCGACCTCGCCCAACAACACCGCGCTTGGTGTGGCCGGTGCAATGGGCCTGCTTTTCTGTCCCTTGTTGATTGCGATGCTTGTCTTTGGTATCTGGTGGATCGTCCTGATGTTCCGTTACCGCACTCGCTTCGCTCAGGCACATGACATTGCGATCGGCCGATCGAAAACAATCGCTGCCGATTCGGTCTGACAACCGCATCATGTCAGGATTAAATCTTCCGAGGATGCTTCATGCGCGACAACGAGCCAATTGACTTGGACGAACAGGACGACACCCTCGCAGCGCTGGCCGAGGCCGCGGACGAGGTAATCCACCCCACCTGCCCCAATGACCTTGGACAGAAGAAAACTAGACATGACAGTGACGGCCGAATCGTCACGGATGTGCCCTGCAAAGCCTGCAACTACAACCTTCGAGGCCAACTTCCGATGGGGACCTGCCCGGAGTGCGGGTTCCCAATCGAAGAATCACTGAAGTCAGAACAGCTCCGCTTCGCTGACCTCAGCTGGCTCCGAAAACTACGGTTTGGACTGACCTGGATCATCATCGGAACGCTTGGCGGCACCATCGTCAACGCACTCTTCCAACTGCTCGCATCGCTGGTGCTCTCTTCAAGATCAAGGCGATTTGGCAGGCCCAAAAACTTCGCAGATCTTGATCTGGCAATCCAGATTTCGGTCGTGATGGACTTCCTCGTCTTTGCCATCCCCTCTGTGATGCTCTGCATCGGCTACTGGTCTTTTACAACGCGTGACCCGCACGCGGAAACGAAGAATCTTCCCCAGCAGATGACGCGATGGACTTTCCTTCCAAGCTACATCGTGCTGATTGCACTCAAGCTCTACCTCCTGCTGTTGTTGATCATCACGCTCTCGCTGCCGGACTCCGCGTGGTTTGCGGTCGGCCTGATCGCCCCGGGCGCGGTGATGCTCTTCGTCGGCTTCCCATCCATGATGCTGTACCTGCGCGGCCTCGCCCACCGAATGCCCTCACGCAAACTCATGAAGCACACCAGCATCGTGATGTGGGGTCTGCTCGGCTGCATCGCTGGACTGGGCCTGCTCATCGTCGCAACGATTTTCATCCGCACGCTGGGCCGCAACGAAGTCGCGGTACTGCTGCTCGCCTCGCCGATGCTCCTTGGCGTCGCCACGTTCTCGATCTGGTACCTCGTGCTGCTGTTCGTCTACCGCGGCCGCATCTCAAAAACGATCCGCAGCGCACGACGCCTGCGTCGCGCATCGACGCTTGATCCCAAGCAGGCGCACGAGGCAGCCACGTCGCAAGACGTAGCAGGTGCTGGTAGTTGATCGTGCGATCAGGCCGCGACGCGTTGCTCTTCCTGTTCGAGCTCCTGCTTGGCAGCCTTGATCAGCTCGTTGGATTCGAGCTTGGAGGTTGGCCTGACGATCCCCTTGGTTGACCACAGCCGATACAGCACAACCATGCCATAGACATAGCATGCAAGGATGTAGATACCTAAAAGGATCAGCAGGGCCTGCGGCATGAGAATCTCCGATCGGAGGGCAACACGAACTGGCGGTCAGACGGGTCGCAAAGGAATCCTATGAATAGATTCCTCGGCAAATCAAGCGAACAAGGTACAAATTTATTGAAATGGGTTTTTATTCCGCCAGTTTTTCCACAAGATCCGTGGGCTGAAGCAAGTTGTTCGCTTGGACGGCCGTGGCCAAATGCCGGCCGATCAGCACGCCGAGCTGAGATGCAGGAATTCCTGTGCCAGGACGCTTAATCGTAAGGTCTTCACCTGTGAGAACGTGGCCTGCGGGCAGATTCCGGACGACACAAACGCTCTGCCGGGAGACCCGACGGACGTCTTTTTCAACATCGCTAGCGACCTTCATGATCGGACCGATCGCAGCCTGCGCCTCGCGCACATTGATGACGTACTGCGCAAATTGTTTAGGGGCCAGACTCACCGCATGGTCTGGCCCTTTCGCGGCCTGATCGTGCGTCAGGTGCTTCTCAATCACGACCGCCCCTGCTGCCGCCGCCAGCGCCCCTGTTGTCAGCCCCGGCGTGTGATCCGAGTAGCCCACCGCCAGCCCGAACGCCTCACGCATCGCCACGATACCGCCAAGCTGAGCCTGATCCATCGGCGTCGGGTAGCTCGACACGCAATGCAAAAGCGCGCCCCCAGTCTCGTGTGCCCGCAGCAACTCGGCCGCAGGCGCGAGTTCCTCCAGCCCACACGTGCCCGTCGAGATCAGCATCGGCAGACCCAGCGCACAGCACGCCTCTAAGAGCGGCGTATTAACCGCATCAGGTGATGCCGTCTTAATCGCATCGAGCCCCAACTCTGCCAGTTCCGCCGGATCCTCCGGGCTAAACGGCGTCACCACCACACCAAGCCCACTTCCTTTCGCCTGCTCGACAAGCCCGCCTAACACATCGAGCGGAAGCGCGAGTTTGGATAGCAAAGCCTTCTGACTTGCCGCCTGCCCTTCCTGATACCCCGCCAACTCCGCCTGGTTCGACAACAGCCGATCCGGATGGAAGTACTGAAACTTCACGGCATCAGCGCCGGCCTCGGCCGCGGCCTCGATGAGCCGACGGGCCACCGCCGGATCACCATCGTGATTCACCCCGATCTCGGCGACCACCGCGACCCTGGCCGATCGGTCCGCACCAGCAGGGCAAAAAGCGAATCCAGCGTTATTTTCAGGTACCTGCATAGGAAAACTTATGCTACCTGAGCAAGCTTCGCCGCGTTGTCTATAATGTCCGGCCCGACCGGGTAGCTCAATTGGTAGAGCATCGGCCTTTTAAGCCGCTGGTTCTGGGTTCGAGTCCCAGCCCGGTCATTTCAACGAAAAAGCCCCTCGATTGAGGGGCTTTTATTCTTTATCTTCTAACTGTGTCATCGGCGGCGGCGAGCAATCAACAAGCCCCCCAGACCCAGCAGCGCGAGCGATGATGGCTCTGGAACCACGTACGACGTAGTGATGATCCCGAAGTCGTCGATAGGCAGTCTGCGTTGAAGGTTGGTGCCGGTCCCGTTGTTGACGAAGTCGAGCGAGGTAATCCACTGGCCGGTGGGGGCAGCGAAATGGAAGAATGTGTCATCAGACCCTAAAGGGTTCGCGATGCTTTCGTTGAGGATCGAAGCCGACCCGCCGCCACTGAAGTTCGCGACCACATCGACCTGTGCGTCTCCACCGACGTTTCGCGAGAGGATCGTAAAGCCGACTTGAGCGACCGCTTCACCGATGTCGCCGTTGGTGATGGAGCCAAAGGTGAGGCTGAAGTTTGGATTGCTGTCGGTCAGGAACGCCTGTGTATCTGAGATGGGAGTCACTTGGCCGGCAACGTTGTTGTTGTAGATGTGCAGCCCGTCGGTCGAGGTGACAGCAAGCGTCTTGCCCGCGGATGTGCCAAAGTCGATCGAGAAGTTTGCAGACACGCTGGTGGGGTTCCCGGTGGTGCCGATGCCAGCGAGAAAGTCGACAACCCCGCCCTGATTGAGCGCGAAGGCGGCGGCAACATCCGTCGTAAACGCCGCTAAGCCGCCGGTGTCAGTGTCGACCGCGTTCGCGTTGGTCGCGGCGTCGTAGGTCCCGACGGTTCCGAAAGTCCCCGCAAACGCTGTTTGATGAACTGTTAGCAAGCAACCACACGCCATGAGCTTCGTAAAAAGGGGAGTCGATTGAATTCCGGTCTTAATGTTTGCCATATCTACCCACGCGTCTGTTCAAGGAAATGATTGGTCTTCCTCCATCCGCCTCCTTCATCCCACTGATAAGGACGAACGGATTGTCATCAGGAGATTGATTTCTCCAGAAAGGATTAATAAGGCTAAACGACAATCCAAAAATTAAAATGACCTGATATGGGTATTTTCTGAAAATACCCACATACAGCTAGGTAGAACACTGTTTTAAGCCGTTGGTCCTAGGGGCGAGTCCCAGCCCGGTCACTTGAAGCTCTTGCGGGTCAAGGGCTTGCGAGGGCTTTTTCTTTGGCATGCAACTTCGTCAACGCAAAAAACAAAGTCTTGAACAAGTTTTCTGTACGATAGTTCGATCGACGCATAATTCATCAATTCACGGAGTCTGGAATATGAATAAGGACCTTTCTATCTGGGTTTTACTCAGCTGCATACTGTTCGCATGCACGCTATCACTTCCCGCAGCTTCCGCCGATCGCCCAAACATTGTTTTCATCTTTACCGATGACCATGCCCCTCATGCGATCGGTGCCTACGACGGCTGGCTCAAGGATGTGAATCCGACACCGAATATCGACAAGCTTGCATCACAAGGGATGCTGTTCCGAAACAGCTTTTGCACGAACTCGATCTGCGGGCCAAGCCGAGCGGTCATCCAGACCGGTAAGCACAGTCACAAGAACGGGTTCATGAACAATGGCAACACGTTCAACTGGAACCAGCAAACGTTCCCCAAGCTGCTGCAGCAGGCCGGCTACCGCACCGCGATCTTCGGCAAGAGCCACCTGAAGGGAAAGCCACTTGGCTATGACAAGTGGGCCGTACTGCCTGGCCAAGGACTGTACTACAACCCGGACCTGATCACGCCCAAGGGCAACATCCGGATCGATGGGTACAGCACCGACATCATCACCGACATGGCGGTGGACTTCTTGAAAGCGGGTAAAGACGACGACAAGCCCTTCATGCTGATGGTGCAGTTCAAGGCCCCGCACCGCAACTGGATGCCCGCTCCGCGCCACCTCACGACCTACGACGACATCGAGATCCCCGAACCCGCGACGCTCTTTGATGACTATAAAGATAACGCGCCGCCCGCTCGACACCAGGAGCTCGAGATCGATCGGCACATGCACCTCAACTACGACCTGTTTGTCGACCTGACGCCAGACTTTAACCGCAAGTCGGCCGTACCGAGCAAAGTGGGAGCAGACCAGTCAGCGTATCGGAACATGAAGCGGATGAGCGAGGCGCAGGTCAAGGCCTGGCGCGATGCGTACGGCCCGAAGGACGCCGCCTTCCACAAAGCCGACCTCAAGGGCAAGGACCTGGTGCGGTGGAAGTACCAGCGTTACGCGAAGAACTATCTGCGATGCGTACGCGGCGTCGATGACAACGTTGGCCGTCTGATGGCGACACTCGACGAGCTTGGCCTGGATAACAACACGGTGGTGATTTATTCGTCGGACCAGGGCTTTTATATCGGCGACCATGGCTGGTATGACAAACGTTGGATGTATGAAGAATCCTTGAAGATGCCACTGATCGTTAAGTGGCCGGGCGTCACCAAGCCGAACAGCGTCAGCGAGCAGATGGTGCAGAACCTTGACTATGCACCAACCTTTCTGGCGATGGCAGGTGCCGATGTACCCAAAGACATGCAGGGCCACTCGATCGTTCCTCTACTCAAGGGTGAACAGCCCAGCGATTGGCGTAAGCGCATCTACTACCACTACTACGAGTACCCGAGCGTGCACATGGTCCCCAGGCATTACGGCATCCGCACTGAACGATACAAACTGATGCACTTTTATCAGTTCGATGAATGGGAAATGTATGACCTTGAGAAAGACCCGGACGAGTTAAAAAACCTCTACGAAGATCCGAGCCAGCAAGGCAAGATTGCCGACTTGAAGAAACAGCTTGAGGCGTTGCGCGAACACTATCAGGATGACTCCGATGTTTCCGTAAAACCGGCTGAGTGGCAACAGAAGATTCGCAGGTAAACAGGCATGACGAGGGACGATGCGCGTTGGTATGATCCACCATCTCATACCGGAGCCTATCGATATGAATCATGCGATCGTTATCACCGCCTTGCTGGGTTGCCTGCTCATGCTGGGCTGCAATGCGACACAGGCAAACGACTCCCACCCCGTTCCAGAGTCTGATCTCTGGCTGACCTACAAAGGCGGGGACGGGCCGGGTAAAGGCAAGCATGTCGTCTTGCTCGCGGCGGAGCAGGAGTACCGGGCTGAGCAGGCGCTGCCGATGCTCGCGCGGACCCTGTCCAAGCATCATGGCTTTGACTGCACGGTACTGTTTTTGACCAATGAGGACGGGTTGGTCGATGTGACTGAGCCGTCGCCCGTGAAGGAGAAGGATAAGTACAACCGTGTGCCGGGCATGGAGCATCTGGCCAAGGCGGACGCTTTCATCTGGATGTCACGCTTTCTGAAGCTGACTGATGAGGATGCAGACCACCTGTACAACTACTTCGACTCGGGCAAGCCCATCATCGCGCTACGTACGGCAAACCATGGCCTGCGCGGCACCAAGCCCTACGTCGTTAACGGCGAGAACGTCAGGCTCGGCGACATGCTCGGCGGGGCATTCATGAAACACCACGGCGGATGGAAACGGGAGGCGACGCTGGGCATTGTGATCGATGCGCAGAAACGTCACCCGATCCTGACAGGCATTGGAGAAAATTACGTCTGGGGCACCACTGACGTCTACCGCTGCCACAAAGAAGACCATGTCCCGGCGGACTGCACCGCCCTGCTGCTGGGCCAGCCGATGAAGACACTTGAGCGGGATGCCCCGCCGAATACCGACAAGGTGCCCCTGCCCATTGCATGGACTAAGACCTGGACGGGCAATAACGGTAAGGCTTCACCCATCCTGCACTTCACGATGGGTTCAGCCAAGGACTTTGAAAACGAGGGCGTCCGCCGCGTAACAATCAACGGGCTGTACTGGGGGCTGGGCATGGCCGACCAGATCGAGTCCGACACCGAGATGTCTATTGTGGGCGAATACAAACCGCTCAAGGACGGGTTCAACTACGAAAAGCTCGGCGTGTACCCAAGGCCCGCAAGCGACTTCCGCTGAAGTCATTAAGGCATCAGTCCGTCTTTGCCATTGCCGCCTTGATGACCTTGACGACTTCTTCGGCAAGCTTCTTTGAGCCTTCGCGCGTGTAGTGGACGTCGGCTTTGCGCTGAATTTCTTTTTCGTGCTTCTTCGCAAAGCTGTAGAGGTCGTGGATCTGCACCTCGTGCTTGGCCATGACTTTCGCTGCAGCCTCGTTATAGCGCACGCTATCGCCGGGGACTCTACCCCTTGCACCTTCAGGTACGGGCGTCGTATTACGCCAGATGAGCCTAGCGCCTGTCTTCTTCAAGCGTTGCACGAGCTTGTCCAGATTCTCAACATACTGGTCGATCGGCACCTGCTGCTTACCCTTGTCTACATCAACGAGTTTGCCCTGCTCATTCATATATTTCAGATCATGCAGGCCCCAGTTGAAATGGATGACATCCCACTTGCCCGTGCCCAACCAGTCGTCGAGTTGTTCGATCCCCCTGGTCGTCGGGCCGCAATTCGTCGGCGGGCGGTGCAAATTCGCGACACCCTTGAGCATCGCGCGGGTGTCGAGCGTGTAGCCCATCGAGATCGAGTCGCCAATGATCAGGACGCGTGGCAGGTCCGGATCGTCTTCAATCGGCGCGAGGACTGGGTTTTGCTTTTTCTTCTGCTGCGCATAAGCAGGCGAAACCGCCGTCAGAACCAACGCGCTTGTGAGAAGAACCATCAGAATCCATTTCATCTTCATCATCACGTCCTGCTTCCCTTCATTCAAATTCGATTATCACACGGTCAATCATCGGCTTGGATTTATTCTCTGTCGTGTCGGCCAGTTTCAACTCGAACGCGAAACCGAAACCCGCGGGCAGTTTGCTCGCATCGAGTGTTGCGGGCGTCCGTGCGATCTGCTTGGAAAAACCCTTGATGTAGTCATAGGACTCTTCGAGTTGCTGCCAGTCGCTCCACTGGTCGATCTTGCCGTCATTGTCGGTGTCGACACCAAGGCGGGCCTCAACCTTCTCAACCCACGGCCCATCACTGACGTAGTCCGTCGCCTGCTGCGTCCACAGGTAGAACCGCCCTTCCGCAAAGCCGATATCCGGGTCGGGGTGGCCTTTGCCGATCTTGTCACACCATTGGAACTCTTTGTTGACGTCGGACGTGGTAAACCATCCCACGGCCATCTGATGCCCACCGGCAGGATCGTAGTCGCCAAAGAGATAGTACTGCCCGCCAATAGCGATGGCGGCCCAATCGCCGTAGGCCTCCTGCTCGGGTTCGTGGATCTCGTATTCCGCGACGTTCGTCTTGTAGTTCTTTGGGTCTTCCTTGACCCAGTGCGGGTGCTTGTAGGTGCCGATCTTGCCGGTTGGTTTCGTGCGGTTATCAACGGCGGGATCGAGGATCGTGTAGCCGGTCGGCCCGTCATCACTCACCGCATGACCCGCGAGAGGCGAGTCCCATGACCGCTTATTTGCACTGATCGGGGACCAGTCTTCGAAGATGACGTGGAAGTTACCGTCGAGGTCACGGATAAAGCCGGCGTCAGAGCCATGCGATGGATCTTTCAACGCCATGCCAAGGTTCTTGCCGGGCTTGCCGTCGAAGAGGTTGCTGTCTTCGTAGACGTGCGGATCCTGATCATTGGGGAAGTCATAGAAAATATATGTCTTACCGTCGACGTGTTCGGCAGAGGTCACCCAACGCGCGAAGCCCGGGGTGACCGGGCCGTGGTGGACCCAGTTGACCATGTCTTTGCTCTGCCAGGCGTGGTAGCCGCCGAGGCCTTTCTGTCCCGCGCCTGGCGCGTCGAACTGGTTGGGGAACGGCGTGGTCATCAGCTTCGTGTCTTCGAAGCCTTTAAGCGTCGCGGACTCGCTCTTGAAGTCTTTTGAGCGCTGGACGTTCTTGCCACGGCCCTTGCCGCCGTACCGCCCAAATGCCCAGTAGTCGCCCGGCCCCAGCGTAAGGAACACCGGCGCATCCTGCATATTGACTGGCCCAAGGTTTTCGATCGGCTGCCAGTTCTGCCAGATAGGCGACTGGGCGACGGTCAGCGATTTGGCAGAACGCTTTGTATCGAATCGTTGGACCTTGCTGATATAGGTTGCGGTCTTGCCTGTCGGGATGGCCAAGCCATCCTTGATCTCAATTGCCACACTCTGCTGCGCCGCTCGCTGCCACTGCTCATTGGTATCGACGGCCCAGTTTTCACCAGCACTCATCGGGCTCGCAAGGGTCAGTGCGGAGAGCCCGATCAACAATTTCCGTGGCAGACGTTTCATAAGATGTCCTGAACTGATGGAGTTGGTGTCATCCTTCATACGAAACAAAGGGATGTCTATTTCCTGCGGTTGCGGTCCCAGGGCTGGACGGGATTCTTCTTGTACGCAGGAGCTGCGTCTTCTTTGGGGAACTTAGCGAGGATGGCCTTAAACTTTTCGATCGCAGCCAAGTGCTCAGGCTTGTCGGAATCGATCAGATTGGCCTCTTCCCACATGTCCTGCTTCATATCGTAGAGCTTCGTAATTTTGCCCTGACCATCGACCCAGACCTTGAATTGCTTGTCGCGGAGCACCCGCTCGTCATAAGGGTCCTGCGGTACGACACGCCCGTCCAGTAGCTTCGCTGGGTGCCCGCCCATCGACAGGATCCAATCGCGCGACGAGTCGTCAGCTTCGCCCTTTAGCAAGGGTGCAAACGATCGGCCGTCGATCGTATGGCCCTTCGCCAGCTTGGTGCCAGCCAGCTCGGCGAACGTCGGCGCGATGTCCGTGAAGTCGACCAGCGCATCGGTGACGACACCCTGCTTCACGCCTGGGCCCACCACGATGAACGGGATCGCAGTTCCGGCCTCAATCATCTTCGATTTCGCGCCACGGACTTCACGCCCCAGTCGTTTGTTTCGAAACCCCGGCGAACCGTTGTCGGTCGTGAACACAACATAGGTCTTATTGGCGATACCCAATGCATCAAGCTCGGAAACCAGTCGGCCCACAAGCTTGTCCATATAACGCACCATCGCGGGGAAGGTTTCCGCTTTGCCCTTTGCATCAGGCTCATCAGGTGTCGGGTCGAACGGGCCGTGCGTCAATACCATGGGGTAGTAGAGGAACATCGGCCCGTCTTTGTGCTGACGCATGAAGTCAACGAGAAAGTCGCAGTGGACGTCGGGGCCATACTTGCCCTCGTGCGTTTTGCTCTTGCCATTGGTCGCGATATAGGGGTCGGCGAAGCGATTGGCACTGGCATTGACGCCGGTCTCATAGCCGGTCCACATACACCACTGATCGAAGCCCGCCTCGTCCATGGCACGTGGCTCGACGCGGAAGTCATCGATCTGCCACTTGCCCGCCGCGACCGTCTTGTACCCTGCCGCGCGCAGTACCAGTGGGTAGCTGGGGTTCACCTTTGGGTCGAAGTGTGCCCCCACGCCCCAGCGCGGCACATCCCAGTGGTTGACCCAGCCGTTACGATAGGGGTACTGACCGGTGAGCAGTGTCACACGTGTCGGCGTGCATTGCGGCATACACCAGGCGTTATTGAACGTCATCCCGTTTTGGGCAAGCCGATCAATATTGGGTGTCTCGATACCCTCGGCCCCATAACAGGAGATCCACTCCTTGCCGAGGTCATCGACCATGATGAACAGGATATTGGGCTTCTCTGCTGAAACAGAGTGTGAACAGAGTATGAACAAAGTGAGGAAGAAGAACGTTCGCAAAAAAACCTCCTTAAATAGATCGTGAGCTATATGCTACCCGATGCGCCCAAGGAGACGCCCCCTACAGGACGCCAACAACAGGCAAAGCGCGACACGCCGATCGGCCGATAGATCAAGGTGCCCCACAAGACACTCATCATCTCAGACACCCACCTGGGCAAGCCTGGCGCCGCCACGGCAGAAGTTCTCCGGCCAATCTGGCAAGGATTCGACGAGATGGTGATTAACGGCGACGTGGCCGAGGTACAGGTCCCCTGGCTTCGCGGTGCAGCGGTCCGCGAACTGGACCGGCTCGAACAGCTCACCGAGCAAGATGGTGTCAAGCTCACGCTGATCTCTGGGAACCACGACGCCTACCTCACAGACAAGCGTTGCCTACAGCTTGCCATGGGGAACATCCTTGTCATGCACGGCGACGCGCTGCACCCAGCCGTCGCACCCTGGACACGCTCTTCCAGAAGCCTGCAGGAACGCACCGAAAGCGAAATCAATAAAGCCGAAAAGAACGACCTTGCCACACGCCTCGATATCGCTCAGCACGTTGGACACAGTGAGTTCCTGAGAGAGTACGTGCAGTCCAGCTTGGGAGAGACTGCGGCGAGACGCATCCTCGCTCGCCCCATCGAAGTCCCGATGGTGTTGTGGTATTGGAAAAACGAGCCAATACTCGCAGAACAATTCCTCAAACAATACGCGCCGCAAGCAAGGGTCCTCATCGTCGGGCACTCACATCGTCGCGGTATCTGGCGGCGTGGGGAACGCACGATTATTAACACCGGCGCGTTTATGTTCCCCGGAAAGCCGCAGTGCGTGATCCATACAGGTGACACACTCAGCGTGCATCGAATTATCAAACAAGGCAAAACCTACCAACGCCTCGAAAAACCTGCCTTAAGCATTCAAGACAAAACCTTCTTTGAGGCGGATAAGCCAACGCAAACGCACAAGCCTCATGCTGCATAGATCTGCGGCTCGTAGCCAACTTCGTATCATCTAACGCAATGAGCAAGCATGAACCGTCGATCACGCTAGAAGTCTGTGTCGATTCATTGGCAAGCGCACAAATTGCCGCGAATGCTGGCGCGCAGCGTATCGAACTAAACGCTGCACTGGCGCTAGGCGGCCTGACACCCTCGATCGGCCTGGCGGAGCAATGCGTGGCCTTGGTTAAGCCACAGGTTTGCGAGGTCATTGCGATGGTCCGGCCCAGGCCCAGCGGATTCTCTTACAGTTCGGAAGAACTCTCGGTGATGAGCCATGACGTCGATCGGCTGATTGCTGCAGGCGTTGATGGTATCGCACTGGGCGTGTTAAATCCGAACGGAACGATCGACGAGCAAGCGAATCTGCGTCTCATTGAACCAATCTTGAAAGCAGGTAAGCAGGCCGTCTTTCACCGTGCGTTTGACCTCACGCCTGATCCGATCGTTGCATTGGAGTCGCTGATTGCAGTCGGTTTCCATCGGGTGCTCACCAGCGGTCAGGCTGCGACCGCAATCGACGGGGCAGGCATCATTCGCCGACTGATTCAACGCGCCGCGGGGCGAATCGAAGTGCTGCCGGGCAGTGGAATCACGGCTAAAAACGCAGAAGCGCTCATTCGCCAGACTGGTTGTACCCAAGTCCATGCGTCACTTCGGACAAAGCAAGAAGACATCACGGCTTCACGCAATCCCGAAATCCAATTTAACAGCACAGGCGTCGATGAAAATTCCTATGACCAGACAGATGCATCAAAGGTAAAAGCCATGATGCAGGTCCTGTTTCATCTCAAGGCCTGATTCACGCCATGGGCGTCGGCTCGACACGATCAAACGAGCCTGCCCTGCATACGTGGTATTCAAATATATGATTCTCTGCGCGCGTCGTTGCAGCACCAACCTGCCCCATACGGTCGATCGCAAGAATGGACAGGCCACGCGTCGCATTCGCCGGATCCCGATCGATCATCTGCTGCAAGACCGCCTCGGTCGCCTCGCCAGAAGAGATGCCCGAGCGCATCGCATCGGCCACCCTAATGGAAGCCGCATGCCGATAGAGTTCTTCACCGACACCCGTGCTCGCCGCACATCCCGCAGCATTATCCGCGTACAGTCCGCCACCAACGATCGGCGAATCACCAACTCGGCCGGGACGCTTAAAGCCCAGTCCGCTCGTCGCAACACATACAACTGACTGCCCTTCGTGCCAACCAAGAACACAGACCGTGTCATGGCCGACCATCTTGTCCTGATCTATCTCGCCCTGCTCGACCTTGACTCGCCACGCCTCGTACTCCGAGCGCGTCTTTGAAGTCAAGAGCTGATCGGGCAGCATGGGATCAAAGCCATGCGCTGCCGCAAACGTATCCGCCCCCTGCCCTGCGAGCATGGTGTTGTTGGTCTGCTCCGCGACGGCCTGCGCGACACGGATCGCTGGGCAATAGGTACGAAGCGATGCGACACTGCCACACTTCAGATCTGAGCCGCGCATAAAACCCGCGTCGAATTCCATGACCCCCTCGCGGTTGGGCAGCCCGCCAATGCCGACGGTCGGGACGTCGGGGTCCAGTTCGACGGCCGCCGTCGCCTCGACGACTGCAGCCGCAAGGTCGCCGTGCTGTTGCCAGTGCTGCCAGGCACGACGCACAGCTAATTCACCAAAGTCCCAGGTCGCAGCAAAAATCGGGCTATTGGATTGGCTCACAACGAATACCTGAAGAAGGGTAAATCGAACAAATATCGTACTGCTATGCCGTCAGTCGATCCGAGCAGATCGATGCTTTTCTTTCGGGTCGGTGGCGCGCAGAAGCATCGACAATTGCTTTGAGATCTGTGTTAAAGACCTCATCTTCTAAGACGTCAACGTCGAATAGAAAGCCAAGCTAATCGGTTCAGCCCCGATCGCCGATCGGCGTGACCTTACGGTCCGTCGGACCCGCGTAGACCTGACGTGGTCGGTAGATACGGCTCTTTTGATCGAGGACTTCCTTCCAGTTCGCGATCCAGCCGGGCATACGGCCCAAGGCGAACATCACCGTGAACATATCCTCGGGGATACCCAGAGCACGCATGATGATGCCGGAATAGAAGTCAACGTTCGGATAGAGATTGCGTGAGACGAAGTAGTCGTCCGCGCGAGCGGCCTCTTCAAGCTGCATCGCGATCTTCAGCAGCGGGTCGTTGACGCCGAGCTTCTTGAGCACCTTGTCCGCAGACTTCTTGAGGACCTGTGCCCGAGGGTCGAAGCTTTTATAAACCGCGTGGCCGAAGCCAAACAGCACATCTTCCTTGCTCTTGACCTTGTCGAGGAAAGTCGAGACCGTCAGCGGCGATTCGTGAATGCGATGCAGTTGTTTGAGGACCGCAACATTTGCTCCGCCATGCTTGTGGCCCCACAACGCACTGACGCCTGCAGCACAGGATGCGAACATGTTCGCACCCGAACTGCCGACCATGCGGACCGTTGACGTCGAGCAGTTCTGCTCGTGGTCGGCATGGAGGATAAAGATCAGGTCGATCGCCTCAACGACATCTTCATCAAGGTCAGCCTGTGTGCCGTCGGTCGTAAACATCATGTGCAGGAACTGCTCGGCATAACCCAGCCCCTTCTGCGGCGGGTTCGGCATCTTGCCAATGGAATCCTTGTAGCCCGCAGCAGCAAGCGTCCGGCCCTGACTGATCAATCGGGCAGCCGCATCAAGGAAGCCTCGTCGGCCATCGACCTCTTCCAGGCCGTCGTGGTAAACACTCGCGGCATGGAGGGAGGACGCAAACTTGGCCATCGGATGGCCATGATCTGGAAACGCATCGATCGAGCGGAGCACGTGGGTGTCGATGTCGGCATAGTCGGCCGTGAGCGATTCAAATTTGCCCAGTTCATCCTGCGTCGGCAGTTCGCCATACATCAGCAGCCAGGCGACCTCGAGGAAGTTGCAATTCGCACAGAGGTCGTCGATCGCGTAGCCGCGATAGTGGAGGACGCCCTCTTCGCCATTGATGAAGGTGATGTTGGATTCAACAGAGCCGGTGTTGCGATATCCCGGATCAAGTGTGATGTAGCCGGTGGTACCGCGTAGCTTGGTGACATCGATCGCATGCTCACCCTCGGAGCCAACCGTAATCGGCAAATCCAGGGTGTCGTGGCCGGGGATGGAGAGTTTGGCGGTGTCGCTGGCGATCGCGTCAGGCATTGCATGCGTCCCGAAGGGGGTGAGCGGGGTCGGTTCTATCAGCGATTAAGCGGCATCAAAACGGCGTTCAGGCCTGCTCAATCGGGCTTTGCAGTGTAGAGAAATCCAGCACTTTTGGCCAGTTGAGCGGGCTCAATGACGGTTTTCAGGCGTGTAGAGCAACTGAAGATGCGGGATGCCCGCCTCCATGTACTCACCACTGTGACTGATCCAACCCATGCTGCCGTACCAACGCTCAAGGTGTGCCTGTGCGGACATGACGCCACGTCTTCCGGGGATATTGCCGATCCAAGACTGAATCGCCCGCATCATCGAACCGCCAAACCCCCTGCCGCGGTGTTGCTCAGCGACCGCGACGCGACCAACCTTGATGGATTGTTCGTCATCAACCGGCAGCAGGCGGGCCGTACCGATCAGTTCATCGCCCAGATACATCATGACGTGATGACAACGCGGATCGACCTCATCAACATCGGGCTCCGAGCAGATCTGCTGCCCGACCACGAAGACCTCACCGCGCAGTTTCAGGCAGGCGTGCAATTCAACGAGCGTCAGCTCATCAAAGGGCTTGATCTTGATTGAAATATCAGCGGCCATACCTGATGCCCAACTCAACCGATCATTCATTGCCAGAACAGACTCGCAGGACTTACCTTACCTTGTCCAGCTCCATCTCGATCAAGGCGATTGTGTCAGGTAAACCGCGGTAGTCCGCCTTGAGTTTACGAAGTGCCAACGCGAGTTGTTCCGGATCCTTGTTATTGCGGATTGCCTGGGTTACTTCGCGCTCGGCCATGCGATCGATGCGATCAATGTCACCTTCAAGCGAATCGATGTACAAGCCATGCACCTTTCCGAGGATGCCGTCGTCGTCCTTGTCCTTCCTTTTCATACGTCTCTGAATCAAGGACCATGCCTCACCATAGTCCTTGTCACGCATCGCTTTCTCGATTGCGTCGCGTTCGGCGTTGTACTCAGGCAGCCGCTGCGTCGAGGCAATGAAACAATCACGCGACATCTGCCGGGAGATATGGCTGGGGCTGTGGCCGACGCCGGGGACCCACTTCGCATCGTAGACAAAGCCTCCTTCTTCCAGCATCGTTTCGTACTTCTTAGCCCAGTCGAGTCGGCCCATCGGCGCCTCATTAAATGACTTGCCGGTGTCTTTCTCGCCGCAGGAAATGACAAAAAGCACGCCACGAGCCTTGGGGTTGGGCACAGCACGCTCGGCATAGTCGCCCGTCGCCCAGGTCCCGCCCGAGTGTGCAGCACAACCTGCAACAAGGTCGGGATACTTCATCGCAAAGCGGTGGGCATATTGCGATCCCCCCGAGAACCCGCCCACAAAAATCTTTTCATGCAGCGTGTATTCCTTGCGCAGTTTTTTAACAAGGCTGATCGTTTGCTCATCACTGCCCTTTTGCAGGTACTGATAGCCGTTGCTGTCGTAGGTGCAACCCAGAACGATAACATCGTGCTCTTTGACCCAGCCCGCGTAGCCGCCTGCCCCTTTGCCCCGGCCGCGGTAGCCGTGCACGCCGACCACGAGAGTGTACGTCTTCTCAGGATCGATCCTGTCTGGCATATACAGCCAGTAGTCCCGGCCTTGCTCGTCCTTAGCCTGAATCTCTTTTGCAAACCCGTCGTTACCGACGAGTAAAACAATCAGGCCAATCAGGATTGATGAAAGCAAGCTTCTCATAAGATCAGTTTAAACAAATAAGAAGGGAAGGCTGTGCCCACCATCTTCAGGCTGACAAGCACCTCGCAAAGCGACAACGCAATCCGTCTCTGACGGTATCTCAGTGCCGCGTGACTTCGACCGTCGGCACATCACTCTTTGTGCCGAAAGATACGGTGTCGCGCTGGTCATTCCATGAGACCGTCAGCCTTTGCCCCTCAGATTGCCACCTGGTTGCAGGCAACTGATCCCCCGAGCGATGCGGGAACAGCAGGATTTTGAAATTTGGCGCATCGGTTTTTGCATCGATGACCAGGCGGTTACCGCGTGTTTCGACTTTTGATTTCGGGTGCACGTGCGCGATATAGCTTTCGACCTTGCCCGATACCTTCCCATCGGTAGCGTCGGCCTGAACGACACGTACGAGCAATCGCCGGTCTCCCTCGGCCTCACGGACAACAAAGTCGCGCCCGTTAGCTGACTCAAGCGAAAGGTCGTTGGGTAACTGCATGACCCAGCTATAGGTTCGCTGCTGGTCGTCCTTGCGGATATCGTCGGCGATGACAACATACGGGTGCTTCCCGCGGACAGCCGCGGTTGTTCGATACGCACGCTGGACAGGGTTGTAGGGCCTTCGTTTCAGGCCATTCTTCGGAGAACCATACCCGGTCTCGCTTCCATAAAGTTGGCCAGGCAGCCAGTCGGGGGTGTAGTCTCGTGGCCAGCCGAGTTCATGCGGGCCAGAGCGTTCGGGCTCCCATCCATCGGCTGGAGGGAAACGTGGATCGTCAATCTTGGGCCATGGGGGCGTCCATTGCCAGTCGTACGCGTACTTGAGGTCAGCCACGCCGGTGGTGGCGATCTCGGCGATCTGGTGGGAAACAAAACGGACGCTGGGTGCTTTCCAGCCCTGCGCCTTGCCGTCGATGTGAACCAGCGAATTGCAGTCGCTGCGTTCAAACAAATTGAACCAGCCGTGCTCAGCCCAGGTCCGTCCAAGCGCCGAGAGCGCGAAATGACCGCGGTCGACTTTGTCGTGGCCGATCAGAAACGCGTCGGGCCGAGCGTCGAACGTAAATTGCATGGCCTGGTCGGACCAATCGCTGCGGAACAGAAGCTTGCCTCGGACAGGGTAGAAGGTCGAAAGAGGCAGGCCCGCCCCACTGAGCATGTCCTGCCGACTCGCAGATCCCTCCCAGTCCCCACCGAGCAGGAAATGAAAAAGATTATTCTGCCAACGCAGCTTTCCTTTGTAGTCATCCCCCAACACATGGCGGTAAGCATAATTCGCCGAAGGCCGCTCGGGGTACATGTATCGGCTTAGGAAGAACACAGTCTGGTACATCTCGCGCACCATCGACCCCGACGCACCGCCGACAAACCTCCCCCCGGGAAACGGCTCGAACTCAAGAGCGGCGTAGTCGAGGAAATGCCGGAACTTCTCCGTGGCGAAGACGTTCTCGCCCCGGCGTGCCATCGCGAGCAGGGCCCGGCCACCCGCCCTCAGACCAAGGTGCATGTATGCGTCTTCGTGCGAGGCGCCGTTGGGAGTGTATCCCGCTTCCCAGTGGTCCAGGATGATCCTCTGGATATTGTCCGAGGTCGCCTTATCCCAGCCCGGCTCTCCCTCGATCGCACAAAGCAGGACGTACAGATCGCCGTGGTAGCCGAAATGGTTGCTGGCTCCAAAGCCTCGGCCGTATTCGCTGCCATAGGGTTTACGCCCGCGGGTCACCGCGGCGATTGCATCACGGACGATTGCACGCTGCGCTTCGGTCATATCGTTGTAGAGCACGTCGTAGGCAACGGCATAACCGGCAGCGCCAGCAGTCCACTGCTCATTCACCGTCCAATTCGATTTGGTCCAGAACGAGCCGCCAACACCCAATTCTTTTGAAGTAAGGATCACCCGCCCATATTGGGTGATCACACGAATCATGAATTGCTTCAGTTCGTCATCATCGAATACCACGGCGTATGTCGCGGCGACACCCCAGACGATGTTCCGTCCCTCACCGGGCTTAAAGTATTTTTCAACAAACGCCCGGTCGATCTCTTCCGCAGGGGTATCCGCGAAAGCCTTGTATTGTTTGCGCACCTGGCCAATGATCTGCTGCAGCCGAGGCTCGAAAGCCTGGCCAAAACGCGTAGACGCCATTCGCTGCTTAATGAGGGGAAGCTCGTCAGCCGTAAAAAAGACACGCGGGTGAACGCCAGGCTCCGGTGCCGGCTTGAGCAAACGGCAGCCGTTCTCATCAAGCTCGACCGCGTTAATTGGTAATGCCACAACTAAAATGAATAACAGCACAAGATGACGAAACATGATGTTGTCTCCGACTGACTGAAAGAAATGATTCGGATAGCTATTAAGCCTGACGGCCGAGGCTTGATACTTCATACGTCACGGAGCGCAATTTAAAAAAGCCCACGCCGTGACGGCATGGGCTTCTTGTGTTTTATATCTCAAATCGATTAGCCAGCGAATCCGGCCGTGAATGCCTCGGCACCCTTCTTCAGGCCTTCGACGACTTCATCGGTCATGGCCTGGCTGCTTTCAAGGGCACCGTAGGTGTCGCTTGCCTGCGTCTTGAAGTATTCGACCAGACCAGCGGCGTATTCCTGCACCTTGTCGACCGGCAGCGAGTCCATGTAGCCCTGACCTGCGGCCCAGATCTGGATGACCTGGTCGATCGCGGACATCGGGACGTACTGCGGCTGCTTGAGCAGTTCGACCATGCGGGCACCGCGGTCCAGCTGCTTCTGCGTCGCGGCGTCGAGGTCGGTACCGAGCTGAGCAAAGGCTTCCAGTTCACGGTAGGCCGCGAGGTCCAGACGCAGCGAGCCGGCGACCTTCTTCATCGCCTTGATCTGTGCGGCACCACCAACACGGCTGACCGAGATACCGACGTTAATCGCGGGGCGGACGCCGGCGAAGAACAGGTCGGGCTCGAGGTAGATCTGGCCGTCGGTAATGGAGATGACGTTGGTCGGGATGTAGGCCGAGACGTCGCCTTCCTGGGTTTCAATAATGGGCAGCGAGGTGATCGATCCGCCACCATTTGCATCACTGAGCTTGGTCGATCGTTCGAGCAGGCGTGAGTGCAGGTAGAAGACGTCGCCGGGATACGCTTCACGGCCGGGAGGTCGTCGCAGCAGCAGCGAGAGCTGACGATACGCAACGGCCTGCTTCGACAAGTCGTCGTACACGATCAGGGCGTGCTTGCCCTTCCACATAAAGTGCTCAGCCATCGCGGTGCCGGAGTACGGTGCGATGTACTGCATCGGGGCCGCTTCGGACGACGCCGCACTGATGACGGTGGTGTATTCCATCGCGCCATTTTCACGCAGCGCCTCGACGACGCCGGCCACGGTCGATTCCTTCTGGCCGACCGCAACATAGAAGCAGTAGACCGGCTCGTCGGTCTCATGGGTCCGCTTCTGGTTGATGATCGCGTCGATGGCAACGGCGGTCTTACCTGTCTTACGGTCGCCAATGATCAGCTCACGCTGGCCTCGGCCGACGGGGACCATCGAGTCGACGGCCTTGACGCCGAACTGCAGCGGCTGGCTGACGGGCTGACGGGCTGCGATGCCCGGTGCGATGATGTCGCACTTACGCATCTCGGTGTCACCCGCGATCGGGCCCTTGCCGTCGATCGGCTCGCCCAGCGCGTTCACGACGCGGCCCAGCAGGCCCTCGCCGGTCGGCACGCTGAGCAGTTCGCCGGTGCTCTTGACGGTCATGCCCTCGGTCACGCCGAGGTAGTCGCCGAAGATAACGGCACCGACGATGTCTTCTTCGAGGTTCATGACCTGGCCGCGGACGGGTTCGCCGGACTCGGTCTCAAACTCGAGCATCTCGCCGGCCATGGCGTTGGACAGGCCGTAGATACGCGCGATACCGTCGCCGACCTCGACGACCGTGCCGACCTGGCTGACGTCGAGCTGGGTGTCGTAGTTCGCGACTTCCTGCTTAATAAGTGTGGTGATTTCGTCGGTATTAATCTTCATAGTGCTCTGCCCGATTTGGGTAGCTAGGGGTCTGTCTCTTAACCGCGGCCTGCCGCGATCATCTTGTTCTTCATGTTTCTAAGCTGCGAGGCCACGCTCGCATCGATGAGCCGGTCGCCCACCTTGATCTTCATCCCGCCGATCAGCGAAGGATCGATCTGCTGGCTGACCGAGACGGTCTTGCCAAACGCCTGACCGATCTGCTGTGCAACCTGCTGAACGGCTGCCGAGTCCAGCTCGGATGCAACGAACGCTTGGACATCAATCTGGCCACGCGCTTCAGCGACCGCGAGCAGATACCCGCTGGCCACCTCGGGTATCGAGCCGAGTCGGCCCTTGTCACCCATCACGCGGAGCATCGTGTAAAGCAGGCCGCTGACCTTGCCTTCGAAGATGCGCTGGATGATCTGGCCACGCTCCTGGTCACCAATCGCCGGGTTCACCAGCAAACGGTGCAGGTCGCCGCCGTCAGAAATCAACGGGAGCAACTGCTGGACTTCGTCCGCGACCTCGTCGACGACACCCTGTTCGGTTGCCAACTCGAGCAACGCCTGGGCGTAGACCCGGCCCACGGTGTCAGTTTTCAGTTCGCTAGTGCTCAAAACAATCGGCTCTTTCTTAGGTTCGTCGCCTGACTCAGGCTTCGATGGCTCCTGGGCCTGTGGCTTGCTCTCTTCACCCTTGACGGGCGTCGTTTTTTCTTCAGCGGGATCAACAGGAGGCGGGGGTTTGTTGGCACCCGTCAGCTTGTCTTTCAGTCGCCGCCAAAATCCTTTGGGTTCTTCCTCGGCCATGGCTCGGCCTTTCACACTTGGCAGTTACACGCCTGACTTGGTCAACTCCGCCAACGATTCGCTGACCAACTGCTGCTGGTCCGCCGCATTGATCTCACGCTTCAGGATCCGGCCGGCGATCTGAGTCGAAAGCTCGGCAGTCTGAGCATAGACCTCATTGAGTGCTGCCTGCTTGGCCGCTTCGATCTCAGCCAGTGCCCGCTCGTTGTCAGCAGCAATCTTTGCCTGAGAATCGGCGATCGCCTTGTTGGCGACGGCCTCAGCGGACTTCTTCGCTTCCTCGACCACCTTCTGGGCTTCTTTCTGAGCCTCAGCGATCTTGGTCTTGTACTCAGCGAGTGCCGCTTCAGCTTCTTTTCGTGCGGTTTCAGCGCCGGTCAGGTCGCCCTCGAGCTTCTGCTCACGAGCCTGCAGTGCACCGAGGACCTTTGGCCAAACTAAAAAGCCAAGGATGCCTGCGAAGATGAGAAAGAGCACGGTGGCCCAGATCATCTCGAGTGTGTACAGGGCCATCGGGTCGCCTTCAGCGCCGTGGCCATCTGCCTTCTCGGCGGCCAGAGCGGTCATCGGCGTCATCAGTGCGAAACCCATGGTCAGGGCGATTGTTTTGAGCTTAGTCATCGTTGGGTCGTGCCGTTAAGGGGTCGACAAATATACAAACTTTGAGGGCAAATGCCCGGCGGTGCGTGTCCGCATCGCCGGGTGATAATTCAAATGATCAAACTTCGGGATCGGCCGGGACGTCCAGCAGCAGGCTGGCGGACGAATCTTCGTCAGCAGCAGCTTCGATCTCTGCAGCCTTGTCGAGGACACCGGTGCCGGTGCCGCTGGCCTGGAGAATACCGAAGAACGCAACACCTTCGATCAGCGCGGCGGCGATCAGCATCTGGAGGAAGACCTGACCCGAAGCTTCAGGCTGGCGGGCGGTTGCCTGAGTGGCGTTACCGCCGATGTTGCCGATGCCGATGCCGGCACCAAGCACACACAGGCCAACGCCGACGGCGGCACCAGCGGCGCCCCAACCAGCGGCATCAATCGTTGCGAGAATTGTTTCAAACATGGGTTGCTCCTAAAAGCGGGATAAAGGGGTGGGAAAGTATCTGCTGCTGGTCTTTGGGGGCGGAACACCAGCGGGCCCGTGGTCGTTAAGTTCGTCGCTTAATGCGCGGCAGCGGCTTCTCCATGGGCTTCATCTTCGTGGTCGTGCCCATGGTCATCATGGGGCAGGCCAAGCGAGATAAAGATCGCCGTGAGGAACATGAAGATATACGCCTGCAGGAAGGCAACGAAGAGTTCTAAGAAGTAGATCGCCAATGCGCCCACGAATGAGATGCCGGCGCCGATATAGCTGCCAGAGTCAAACGCAAACACAGAGATCAAAACGATTGAGCCCAGCACCAGGTGGCCGGCCATCATGTTGGCGACCAGACGAACACAAAGCGCGAAGGGTTTGATCAGTACGTTGCCTGCAATCTCAAGCACTGCGATCATGATCCCGATCGGAATCAGCAGCGGGATCAGTGCAACAGGCTGGCCTTTGATGGGGATGACCCAGTAGTGCTTGATGTAGCCCATGCCGCCTTCTTTGAGGCCGGCATAGAGCCAAACCAAACAGGCGATCACGGACAGCGCGATGGTGAAGTTCCAGTTGCCGGTGAATGTGCCACCGAGGTGTGAATTACCGCCGAGCAAACCGGACACCGGGCCGATTGGAATCATGCCCAGCAGGTTGCCAAAGAGCACGAAGAAGAAGATCGACCAGAGAAAGCCAATGTACTTGTCGGTCTTGTCATGCAGCAGCGGCTTAACGGTTTCATCGCGGAGGTAGACAAGGATCAGTTCAAAGAACCCGCCGAGGCGTCCCTTGGTGAGGTAGCCCTTTGCGCCTTCGCTGGGGCGCGGCTGCATCGATTTGGCAACCATAAACAGAACAGCAATCGCGATACCCGACGCAAGGACGGACATCAGCAGGTGGTTGTTAAACCATTCCAGGCCGAACAGGGTGTGACGCTCGATGTGGCTTCGTGCGGAGGGTGTACCACCCGCGGCTGCGATCAGCAATGACATCAAACCGGCTCCTCATCGCCCGCCGTTTTCGTCTCAACGGGCGGTGTGTTTTTAACTTCTGCAGCTGCGGTGCGTTTCACCGCCGGGCTTAAACAAACGACTTCAATCACTAAGAGCACCAGGTACGCGGTCGCGATTATTTGCGAAAACGACTGGGTCTGAGCAAGCCCCCAGTTTAGGCCATATAACGCCAACACGCCACCGACCGGCAGCCGCACCGCCACCCCCGCGACGAAGCCGATCGAGGCTCCCCCCCGTACCCTGCCGGTCAATGCCACGGACAGCACCAAACCGGGTAGACCGGCCAACAAAAGCAGGCCGCCGGCCATGGCAATATCAGCCGCAAGCTGTGGTTTTCCTGTCGCCTTGGCGATCGCGAATGCAACGCCTACAGCCACTGCGCCAGCAATCAGGCTGATCACTGCCGCCCGCGCGACCTGCATCCGACATGCCTTGATCTCATCTGTCATGGCTTGGGATTCTCATCCTCTTCTTGTTGGTTTTCCTTGGCGGACTGGTTTATTTTTCGTTTAAATCCGAAGTCCGGGACTTTTCCACCATTGGCCATCTTGGCCGCGTGCCAGCCGCCGCCAAATGTCCCGATGCAAACGCCAATCAGCAACATCGTCGGCGAGGTCCCCCACTGCTCATCCAGCCAATACCCGCCGTAACTGAAACCACCAATCACAACGGATAGCTCGATACCAATCCCCAGCGCCTTGAGGTCCTGCGGACGCAGGTTGCCGAACATCGAGTATTGCTTCTTCGGCTCGCGGGTCATGCGGGTATCTCACGGGAGGGCGAGGCTCCTGCCGAGCCGCATGTAACAGAGGGCGCGCGGCTC